>NZ_DASVWK010000147.1:0-17036 GCF_036389735.1 Archangium sp.
GCCCGTACCCCGGCGGGCCGTCCGCGAGCCATCATCTCTTCGTCTCTCCTCATGGGACGCCCAGATTATGCGCTGCGGAGGGCGGGCAAACCGTACGGCGCGGCAGGAGCGTGACTCACACGGTGCGGTCATCAGTCGGACTCATGGCCCGAATTCGGGAATCACATTTCCTGTACGCTTCCAGGGTGCGTCGCGGGGCCATGCGGGACACAGTGAGTCGCGGGCCTCTCTTGAATGGAGGATGTGCCATGGCCGCTGCCCTACGTCTCCCCCCCCCTCGCGGCTCCGTGCGCCAGGGCCTCGTGGTGGGAGTGCTGGCGCTCATCGTGGCGGAGGTGGTGGTCTTCACGCTGCTGTCGCTGCGGAGCGAGGTGCCGAGGCTGGTGCACCTGGCCGTGGTCGCCGATGTGGTGCTCTTCACCGCGGCGGCGCTGTGGCTGGTGGGCGGGCCGAGGACGGCGGGACTGTCGGCGGGCAAGGCACTGCGCGCCGCGGTGGTGGGCGTGGTGCTCTTCTCGGTGGGCCTGCGGGTGGTGGGAGTGCCCGCGAGCGACCTGCTGCTCGGCCTGGCGCTGGCGGCGGAGGCCACGCTGGCGGCGGTGGTGCTGATGGGGCTGGCGCGGGCGCTGCGGCAGCCGGGCGACACCTGGGTGCGCCTGCGAGAGGCACTGCGCGAGAGTCTCCCCACGCCCGTGGCGGAGGTGGCCTTCGGTGAGGTGCGCCTGATGGGCGCGATGGTGGCGACCTTGCTGCGCCGGCCCCTGCTCGCGCCCGAGCCCTCGTCCACCGTCTTCGTCCCCATGGCCGCCAGTCGCACCGGGTGGCTGATTCCAGTCGTCATCCTCGCCATGGTGGTGGAGGGAACCGCGGTGCACCTGCTGCTGTACGCGCTCGGAGCGCGCAGCGGGTGGCTGCATGGGTTGCTGCTGGCCCTCAATTGCTACACGGTGCTGTGGCTGATGGGGGACCGGCGACTGATGCGACAGTCCGCGCACCGACTGGAGCCGGAGGCCTTGGAGTTGTCACTGGGCCTGCGCTTCTGCGCGCGGATTCCCTACCAGAAGCTGGCCCGCGTGCTGCCACTGCGCACGGACGCGGAGCGGCGCTCGGTGCAGCCGCGCGGCGGGAAGAAGAACCCGAGCGTGACGCCCTTCGAGGAGCCCAACGTGCACCTGTGCCTGCACGAGCCGGTGAGCGCCACCCTCTTCTTCGGCATCACCCGGCAGGTGGAGCACCTGGACCTCTTCGTCGAGCGCCCCGAGGAGTTCATCGCCGCGCTCACCGAGCGCACCCAGGCGCGGTAGCACCGAGTGAGGGTGTCGAACTCCGGCGCACAGCCGTGGTTCCCGCTGAAGCTTCACGCCCTGCGTGCTATGAAGCCGGCCCTCGCTCACTTGCCTGGGCCGGAGGCTGACGGCTCGTGGTCGACGCAGGACCTGCGCGCGACAGGCCGCGCGCATTCACCTTCCTCACAGGAGGCATCGTGGAACGGACCCCCTTCGGTACGGCCCCTGGCGGACAGCCCGTCGACGTCTACACCCTCACCAACAGGCGGGGGGTAGAGGCGCGGGTCACCAACTACGGCGGAATCATCCTCAGCCTGCGCGTGCCGGACCGGCATGGCCGCTTCGACGACGTGGTGCTGGGCTACGACTCGTTGGCGGGCTACCTGGCGGAAACCCCCTATTTCGGCGCGCTGATCGGCCGCTACGGCAACCGCATCGCCCGGGGCCGGTTCACGCTCGATGGCCAGCACTACACCCTGGCGACGAACAACGGCGTGAACCACCTGCACGGCGGTCTCAAGGGCTTCGACAAGGTGGTGTGGACCGCGGAGCCGTTCGAGAACGACCAGGGCATGGGCCTCGTCCTCACCTACGTCAGCCCCGACGGCGAGGAGGGCTACCCGGGGACCTTGACCGCGAGGGTCACCTATACGCTGACCAACGATAACGAGCTCGTCTTCGACTACCACGCCACCACCGACAAGGCGACGCCGGTCAACCTCACGCAACACAGCTATTTCAACCTGGCCGGCGACGGGAAGGGCGACATCCTGGGCCATGTCGTCACCTTCAACGCGGACCGCTTCGTCCCGATCGATCCGACGTCCATCCCCCTCGGCGAGCTCCGCGATGTCACGGGCACACCATTCGACTTCAGGCGGCCCACGACCATCGGCGCGCGCATCCGCCAGGAGGACGAGCAGCTGCGCAACGGGCTGGGCTATGACCACAGCCTCGTGCTCGACAAGGGCGGCAAGGCCGGCGCGCTGACGCTGGCCGCGCACGTCCTGGAGCCCACCACCGGTCGCGTGATGGAGATCCACACCACCGAGCCGGGCATGCAGTTCTACTCCGGCAACTTCCTCGACGGCACGCTCAAGGGGAAGAAGGGCGCGGTCTACCACCACCGCTTCGGCTTCGCGATGGAGACCCAGCACCTGCCGGACTCGCCCAACCAGCCGAGCTTCCCCTCGACGATTCTGCGCCCCGGCGAGCACTACCGCTCGCGCTCCGTCTACAAATTCTCCGTCGCGGGTGCGTGAACCTTCCCGGCGAGCATGAATCCGATCACGCTCGCTTCAGCAACTTGACCAACTCCTGGGCAACGCGCTTGGAAGAGCGGGGGTTCTGTCCGGTGACGAGCCGCTCCCCCACCTCGACATGGGCGGTGAACGGAAGGCCGCGTCGGTAGAGCGCACCGCGCTTCTTCATCTCGTCCTCGGTGAGGAACGGAACCTTCGAAGAGAGCCCCATCAGGCGCTCTTCGATATTGGCGAACCCGGTGACCGGCTTGCCTTGGAGCAGGTACTCGCCGGTCGACAACTTGATGTTCAGGAGTCCGGTGACGCCATGGCAGACCGCCGCCACCGGGCGGCCTTGCTCATAGAGACGAGCAGCAACCTCGGCGAGCTTCTCGTTGCCCGGAAAGTCCCACATCGTTCCGTGCCCGCCGACGTAATAGATCGCCGCGTAGTCCTCGGGTCGTACGTCCTCGGGTCGAAGCGTGTTCTCGAGCTTTTCCTTCAGCGCCGGGTCGCGCAGCAGCGCCGCGTATCCGCCATCCCACGACTGATAGCCGCTGACACTCTTCTGGTCGATCGGCGCCGGCCCTCCAAGAGGACTCACCATGTCGAAGTCGTAGCCTTCCTCGCGGAGCACTTCGCAAAAGTGCGAGACCTCTCCGGCCCAGTAGCCGGTTTCCCGCCCGGCTTCGCTCCACTCCCGGTGGCTGGTGACGACAACGAGGATCCTCTTGGAGGCAGCGTTCACGAGAAACGTTCCTCGACGAGGAACGGATCGCAGGGGCGGCCCTCGAGGTCACGGAAGGCGACATGGCGTTGGATGGCCTTCCGCTGGTCTCCATCCTTTCCGTACTCGGTGCCGTTGCGCCACACGTGCAGGTACATCGCGTAGACGCCCTCCCCCAGCCGCACGAGCGAGGGGTGACCCGGGCCGTTCCATTGCCCTCCGAGCGCCCGGCTCTCGCTGTCGATCAAGAGCCGCTCGTCCATCACCTTGTTCTCGAGCAGGTCGAGCCTCGCGATGTACGTGCGGTACTCGGAGTTACCGAAGAAGCCGGCGCTGTAGACGAGGTGGGACTGGCCATTCTCGTTCACCACGAACTGGCCTTCGATCAGACCGTCATGATGCGGCCCATTGGTGAGCAGGACCTTCGCCTGACCCAGCAACGTGATGCGCCCGTCGGCCTCCTGCCTGAACTCGTGGGACAGGATGGGCGTGGAAGCCTTGCGCCGCTCCTGGGTCACCGGGTCCTTCCACTGCAACCCGTTCCCATCCACCTTGGTGAGCAGGAACGTGCGCTCCTTGCCCTCCGCGTCGAGGGTCGCGGCCACGTGGCTGTCGATCATTCCGACCACGGGGTTCTCGCCAACGGGTCCCCCCGGGTAGTCGGGAGCCAGGTCCTTCACGCGGACGTTGATGTCCAGGAAGCCGTGGTCCGTCCACTCGCCGTCGATGACGGAGGCGGTGGCGTAGGCGGAGCGCAGGATGCCGGCGCGATCTCTCGCGGTGTAGTGCAGCGTGAGCAGGCCGTTGCGCACGTCGATCTCGGGGGCCCATCGCGCCACGACGAGGTCCCTGGGAAGGTCGGGCGAGAGCGGATCCAGTTCGCCAGCGTTCCACCACGCGGGGAGCTTCCCCTCGGGGAAGATGGCGCAGTGCTTGCCCTCCACCATGTGCGGCACCCAGGTGCCTCCCACGAAGCGATACAGCCGGAAGGCGAACGGCTGGTCGTTGGTGGTCGCGATCAGCCAGAGGCCCGCGGTGCGCGCGCCACCGGGGCTGTTCGCGGTCAGCCGCAGCACGAAGGGATCGGGCATGGGCTCGTTGATGAGCGGCTCGGGAACCCGCTGCAGGTTCGCGACGATGTCCTTGAGCGTGCGCGACTCATCCGTCGGCACGTCGAAGAGACCCGCCGGATCTCGCACGGTGTTGGAGCGGAGGCGGTTCGACTCGGGAAGCGGGGCCCCCGAGGGGCCACGCGGGGATTCAAGGTCGGAGGAGGAACTCATGTGGGCGCGCAACGCTACCGGAGGGTGTATTCCCAGTTCCAGCACGGTCTGTCCGGGAACCCACCGCCGCTCCCCTGCCCGCCCCATGGCCAGGCAGGAGCTACCTGTGACGGGAGCGGCGCAGGATGGCCGAGGCCGCGCGCTGGGTATCGGCCAGGGCCTTGTTCTGGTCCTTGTTGACGAGCCAGGTCGAGTTCAGCTCGTTGACCAGTAGGTCCATGTGGGCGCGCTGGTACTCGATGGGCGGCAGCGCGGTGGCGATGGTGGCGGTGCGGGTGTACTCCGCCCGGTGCGGCAGGGCCCGCATCTCGGCGCTCTGGAGCACCGAGGCGCGCACCGGCAGGTGCCCGGTCCGGGCCCAGTGGAAGTTGTGGTCATTGAGGAACTTCAAGAAGGCGAGCGCCGCCTTCTGCTTCGCCGCATCGGGCTTCGGCTGCGTTGGCAGCACCCACGTGTGGCTGTCGGACCAGACCGCCTCCTTGCCGTAGAGGCTGGGCATGTCGCGCACGACATACTTCTTGAGGCCCGACTTCGGATCCTTGGCCTGCTCCGCGTAGGTATCGACGCCCCAGGTGCCGTTCACCAGCACCGCCGCCCCGCCGGCGAGGAAGGCCTGCTGCGCCGCGGCATAGTCGTGGTTGCGATTGGCGTGGCCGGCCGCGTAGAGCGCGTTGAGCAGACGCAATGCCTCCTTGCTCTCCTTCGACTCCAGCTGCGCCTTCTTCTCGGCGTCGACGATGTTGCCGCCCTGCTGCCAGACCCAGGAGAGGTACTGCCAGGCCGGCATCGGATCGGCCCCGGAAGGGATGGCGAAGTAGGGCTTGCCGGTCTTGGCCTTCATCGTCTCGGCGTGCTGGAGCAGCTCGGCCGGGCTGGTGGGCATCTTCGGCTGGCCGTTGGCGTCGACGAGCCCCGCCTTGGCGAACAGGTCGGCGTTGACGTGCCAGAGCAGGGAGTGCACGTCGAACGGCAGGGCCCAGACCTCGCCCTTGTAGGTGACGGCGTCGCGAGCCACCGGCACGAAGTCGGCGGTGTCGATGCCCACCGTGGCGAAGTCCTTGCCGAGCGGCTGGAGGAGGTTGCGCAGCAGGTAGTTCGGCAGGACGCTGCGGTGCATGACGGCGATGTCGGGCGGGGTGCGGCCAGCGACATTGGCGCTCAGTCGGTCGTAGTAGACACCCCACTCCACCGACTGCGTCTTGACGGTGATGCCCTCCTTGTTCTCCGCGTTGAACTTGTTGGCCAGCACCTGGATGATGCCGCACTCACCGACCGCCTTCGACAGGTCGGTGACGTTGGCGTACTCGTCGCTGCAGCCGCCGAAGAAGCGGAACAGCGAGATTTCCGTGGCGGCGGACGCGGGGGTGGTGCCGAGGGCCGCGACCAGCAGCGTGGCCGAAAGTAGCGTCTTCACCTTCATGGGGAGCTTCTCCCGCGGCTACTTGCCGCCGCTCATGGTAATGCCTTGCACGATATAGCGTTGGAACACGATGTAGAGGCCGAGCATCGGGGCGCCGGCGAACACGGCCGAGGCCATCAGGAAGCCGAGCCCCTCCGACATCGCGAAGTTGCCCTGGAGCGAGCCGAGGCCGACGCTGAGGGTATACATCTCCGGCTGGGTCGCCGTGACGACCGGCCAGAGGAAGTCGTTCCAGGCGAACAGGAAGGTGAAGATGCCGAGCGTCGTCAGCGCCGGGCGGGACAGCGGCAGCATCACCGACCAGAAGATCTTCAGCCGGCTCGCGTTGTCGAGCTCCGCTGCCTCCTCCAGCTCGCGCGGTACGGCCTTGAAGAACTGGGTCATCATGAACACCCCCACGGGTGCCGCCACGCGGGGGGCGATCAGGGAGAAGTAGGTGTTGTGCAGCTCCCAGTCGGCGAACATGGCGTGCAGCGGCACCAGGATCGCCTGCTCCGGGACCATCAGTCCGGCCATCACCAGCAGGAAGACGGCGCGGCGGCCGGGAAAGGCGATCCGGGCGAAGGCGTAACCGGCGAGCGACGAGAGCACCAGTGTCAGCACCGTCATGCCGATGGCGACGAGCAGGCTGTTGAGCAACCAGCGCGGCGTCAGCGACACCCGCAGCAGGGTGGCGAAATTCTCCAGGGTATGCGGCCACGGCAGGATGCCGTGGGTGGAGCTCACCAACATGGTGTTGGGCTTGAGCGACAGGGCCAGCACCCACAGCATCGGCATCATCCACACGAACGCGGCGACGATCAGCAGGGCGAGGATGAGACGGTCACCAAAGGTCCGGGTCATGGCTTCACTTCTCCTCCTGCCGCGACAGCCGGAGCTGTAGCAACGCCACACAGAACATCAAAGAGAACAGCACCACCGAGACCGAGGAGGCATAGCCGGAACGCCAGTCCCGGAAGCTGGTCTCGTAGATGAGCTGCACCAGCGGCCGGGTGGAGTTGGACGGACCGCCGCGCGTCATCAGCAGCGGCTGACCGAACACCTGGAGATGCATGATGGTCTGTAGCACCACCACGAGCAGCGTCGTGCGTGCCAGCGCCGGCAGGGTGATGTGCCGCAGCACCGTCCAGCGCGATGCGTTGTCGAGCCGGGCGGCCTCGTAGACCTCCGGGGGGATCTGCTGAAGCCCGGCGAGGAAGAGCGCCATCGGAAAGCCGGCGCACCACCACAAGGACGTCACCATCAGCGCCGGCATGGCCCAGTCCTTGTCGGCCAGGAAGGCGATCGGCTCCAGCCCCACGGTGCGCAACCCGTTCGCGATCAGCCCCCGGTCGGGGTTGAGCACCATCGACCACACCAGCGTGACCACCGTGACCGAGAAGATGCTGGAAGCGAAGAAGATCGCTCGCAGCGCGCCATAGAGCCGCAGCGGGCGGTTGAGCGCCAGGGCCAGGGTCAGTCCGAGCAGAGTGGCCGCCGGCGCCGTCATGGCGGCGAACTGCAGGGTGCGCTTGAACGCCTCCCAGAAGTACGGGTCCTCCCACAGCTCCTGGTAGTTCAGCAAGCCGATGTACTGCCGGTAGTTCCCGACGATCTCCCAGTCGTGCAGGCTCATCCACAGGCCGAGGCCGAAGGGGTAGATCAGGAAGACGGCGTAGAACCCGAGGAAGGGCGCCAGGAAGGCATAGCCGGAGATGGCGTCGCGGTACCGCGTCAGCCAGCTCATGGCACGCTCCCTCGCAGCGCCACCCCATCCGCGCCGAAGAGCCGGCCATGGCCGGGTTCGAGCGCCAGGGTCACGGTCTCGCCCAGGCGGACCGAGCTGTCGCCCGTGTCGGTGGCGATGAGCGTGGAGCCGTCGGCACCCGTGACATGCAGCAGCGTCTCGCGACCCAGCCGCTCGATCGCCCTGGCCTGGCCACGGAAGATGCCCTCGCCCGCGGTCGGCCGCAGATGCTCGGGCCGGACTCCGAAGGTGACCGGCGCGCCCGCGGTCAGCGCGCTGCCATTCACCGCGACCTCGGCCCTGCCACCAGGCAGGGAGACCTCCACCCGGCCCGGGCTGGCGGCAACCACCCGGGTCTCGAGCAGATTCATCTTCGGTGCGCCGATGAAGCCGGCGACGAAGGTGTTCGCGGGCGTCCGGTAGACCTCGAGCGGCGTGCCCACCTGCTCGATCCGCCCGTCGCGGAAGACGACGATGCGGTCGGCCATGGTCATCGCCTCGACCTGGTCGTGCGTGACATAGACGGAGGTGGCGTCCAGCCGCTGGTGCAGCTCCACCAGCTCGACCCGCATCTGCACCCGCAGCGCCGCGTCCAGGTTGGAGAGCGGCTCATCGAACAGGAAGACGTCGGGGCGGCGGACGATGGCGCGGCCGATGGCGATGCGCTGGCGCTGGCCACCGGACATCTCCGCGGGGCGGCGAGCCAGCAGGTGCTCGATCTGCAGCGTCTTCGCGGCGTGGCTGACGCGCTCGGTGATCTCGGCGCGCGGCGTGCCAATGTTGCGCAGGCCGAAGGTCATGTTCTCGGCCGCCGTCATGTGCGGATAGAGGGCGTAGTTCTGGAAGACCATGGCCACTCCGCGATCGCCGGGCGGCGTGTCGTTGACCCGGCGCCCGCCGATGAGGATCTCGCCACCGCTGATCTGCTCCAGCCCGGCGATCATTCGCAGCAAGGTGGACTTGCCGCACCCCGAGGGGCCGACGAAGACGATGAACTCCCGGTGCCTCAGCTCGAGCGAGACATCATGGATCACCGCCTGGGCGCCATAGCGCTTCCGCACATCCCGGAGCATCACATCAGCCATCGGTCACATTCCTGGGGGGCCAGAGCCGCGGTGGGCGGCGCTGGAGGTATGGGTCGCCAAAGACCTCGTCTTGACGCCAAGTCTCGCCGAAGCTCGCGCGAACGTATAGACCTTCTCGAATGAAAGCCCTCCGCTTCCTCGCCAGCGTCGCCTCCGCCTGCGCCGCCGAGCGCCTCGCCGCGCCGAGGCCCCCGGCTTCCCCTCAATAGTCCGGCTTCAGCAGTCCCTCGATGACGTGGTGCTGAAGGACGAACTTCAGGCTATCCACGAGCCGGTAGGTGAGGTGATCGCGCACGCGCGGCGGAAGCGATTCCGCGTAGCTCCGGGTGATCTGAAGATCGTGATGATTGGCGTTGGTCGCATCCGGCGCATCGACACCGACGACCAGCACCGGCCGCGCCTGGTTCGAGCGGTTGGCGGTCCCCCGGTGGATGGTGAGCGCCGAACGGGCCGAGATGTCGCCCATCTGCGGGATCTTCTGCACCATGCGCTCGCGATAGCGCGGATAAAGCTCCTTCGGCGGGAACATGCCCTTGGGATAGGCGCTGAGATCGTCCCACTGCGTGCCGAGCGCGACCTCGAACGGACCCATTTCGACGACCGTGTCCACCGCCGTCAGGTTGAACGCGAGCGAGTTCAGCCGGCGTCCTTTCAGCGTCGCTTCGGGAGACGGGAAGTCGCGGTGCCAAGGCTGGTCGGCGGCGCCTGGGAAGGGGATGTCGAAGCCCACTTCGACGATTTTGTAATCCGGCCCGAGCACGGCCTCGCAGACGGCGACGAACCAGGGATGCGTCACGATGTCGACGAAGCCGCGGATGCGCTCCGGGTGGACCTCCACATAATAACGCTCCGGCCCCCGAGGCAACGCTCCGCCGGGCACCTGGCGCGCTTCCGCGAACAGCAGATCGATGTCTTCGCGCATCCGCTCGACCCACTGGCGGCTGAAGGCGCCCTTGAGGCCGATGATGCCGTCGCCGTAGAGGCCGCGCATGATGTCGGCGGTGTCGTAGCGTTGTTGCTCCAGGACCGGGGATGTGCTCATGAGGAGTCTCGCGGGATCGGGGAACGGGTTGAAGCTAGTGACTTTGGAGAGACAATGACGCTTATATCGCGTCGGATGAGGTTTCTGCCGCTCATCCTGCTCTGCGCTGTGCTCACCGCCGCCTCCTACACCAACCCGGTCTTCGACGAAGACTTCCCGGACCCCACGCTCATTGATGCCGGCGACGGGTGGTTCTACGCCTACGCCACGCAAGGGGACGTCGCCGGCCGGGTGCAGAACATCCAGGTCGCCCGCTCGCGCGACCTCGTGCGCTGGGAGCGCGTGGGGGACGCGCTGCCCGTGAAACCCACCTGGGCCTCGCAGACCCAGCTCTTCTGGGCGCCGGACGTCCACCGTCGCGGCCGAACCTTCTACCTGTACTACTCGGCCGGCCTCGATCCCGACCGCGCGGCTCGATTCAAGAAGGAGCAGGGCGCGGCGGACAGCAAGGAGGGCGTCTTCTGCCTGGGCGTCGCCACTTCGTCCAGGCCCGAAGGCCCGTTCCGCGACAGCGGGCGTCCTCTTCAATGCGGACTTTCCTTCGTCAACATCGACCCGATGGCCTTCGACGACCCGCGCACGGGGAAGAAGTACCTCTATTGGGGCTCGGGCTTCCAGCCCATCCGCGTGCGGGAGCTGGCGGCGGACCGGCTGAGCTTCAAGAAGGGCAGCGCGCCGGTCGAGCTGGTGAGGGCGGACAAGAACATCCCCTTCCAGAGCCTGATCGAAGGCGCGTGGGTCCTCTACCGCGACGGCTACTACTACCTCTTCTACTCGGGCGAGAACTGCTGCCACGGTCCGCTGCAGGAGATCAAGTACGCCACGATGGTCGCGCGCTCCCGCAGCGCCACCGGCCCCTTCGAGACGCTGGCGCAGGCGACGGGCGCGCCCGACAGCGCCATCCTGCGCCGGAGCGACGCGTGGATAGGGCCGGGCCACAACTCGGTCGTCACCGACCGCGAGGGGCAGGAGTGGATCGCCTACCACGCCATCGACGTCAGACGCCCTCACGTCGAGGCGGTCATCAGCGGTGACCGGTCGGTGCGCCGCCCGATGCTGATTGACCGACTGACGTGGCGCGACGGGTGGCCGCGCGTCGAAGGCGGGACGCCTTCGGCGGGGCCCGCGACCGCGCCCACCCATGCTCCGGAAGTGAGAAAGCGATGATGAGGGAAGGAAAGCAACAGCTGGCCTCGAACACCGTTCACACGGCGCTCGCACTCCTCGTGTCCGTCGCGCTGGCCCTCTGTGCCACGCGCGCGTCGGCGCAGGCGGGCGGCCCCGCGCCCGCGCCCTCCCCCCAGGCGGTGGCGCAGGTCGCCGTCCCTCGGGCCGAGCACCCGCGGCCGGACTTCGTGCGCGACGACTGGCGGACGCTCAACGGCCGCTGGGAGTTCGAGTTCGACGACGAAGACCGCGGGCTGGCGGAGCGCTGGTACGCGCCCGGCTCACACCGCTTCACGAAGACGATCATCGTGCCGTTCGCCTTCCAGACCCGCTTGAGCGGCATCGGCGACACCTCCATGCACGACGTCGTCTGGTACAGGCGCGCCCTGGACATCCCCGAAGCCTTCCGGCGCGGCGGGCGCCGCCTCGTGCTCCACTTCGGCGCGGTGGACTACGAGGCGAGGGTGTGGGTCAACGGCGAGCTGGCCGGCGCGCACCGCGGCGGTCACGTCGGCTTCGAGCTCGACGTGACCGACCTGCTCAAGCCCGAGGGCAACGAGGTGGTCGTGCGCGTCCACGACCCCTCGACCGACCGCACCCTCCCGCGTGGCAAGCAGTTCTGGGAGCCCAAGTCGGAGGGCATCTGGTACACGCGCACCACCGGCATCTGGCAGCCCGTCTGGATTGAGTCGGTTGACGCCTCGCACGTCCTCCGCCTGAGAGTGACGCCGGACGTGGACAACTCGCGGGTCGCCATCGAGGCGGTCCTGAACCGCCCCGCGCCGGGCTCGCGCCTGCGCACCACCGTCTCGCTCAAGGGCAAGCTCCAGGCGCAGTCCGAGGTGACCTCGACGAACACCCGCCCCCTCGCCGTCCACAAGCTCACCGACCAGCGACTCTGGTCCCCCTGGGAGCCGACGCTCTACGACCTCACGGTCGAGCTCGTCGCGGCGGATGGGCGCGTACTCGACCGCGTCGCGAGCTACTTCGGCCAGCGCAAGGTCAGCACCCACGAGGGGCGCGTCTACCTCAACAACTACCCCTACTACCTGCGGCTGGTGCTCGATCAGGGCTACTGGCCCGAGAGTCTGCTGACGCCGCCCTCGGACGAGGCGATGCTGTTCGACATCCGCACCGCGAAGGCCATGGGGTTCAACGGCGCGCGCAAGCACCAGAAGGTGGAAGATCCCCGCTGGCTCTACTGGGCCGACCGCGAGGGCTACTTCGTCTGGGGCGAGATGGCGAACGCGCAGGACTACTCGGACGAGTACGTCGCGCGCTTCACGGACGAGTGGCAGCAGGTCGTGGCGCGCGACTACAACCACCCCTCGATCATCGTCTGGGTGCCGCTCAACGAGTCGTGGGGCGTGCTCGAGATCTTCACCCACCGGCAGCAGCAGGAGCACGCCAAGGCGATGTACTACCTCCTGCGCTCGCTCGACCCGACGCGGCTCGTCATCGACAACGACGGGTGGGAGCACACCGACGCCACCGACCTCTTCGCCCTCCACGACTACGCGCGCACGGGCGAGGAGCTGGCCGCGAAGTATAAAATCCTGGAGACCGACACGACCCGCATCCCGCGCAACGCGCGCGACGCGCTCGCCACGAGCTACCGGTACAACGGCTCGCCGCTGCTGCTCACGGAGTTCGGCGGCATCGCCTACCGCGCGGGCGGGCCGCGGGCGCGGAACGAGTGGGGCTACTCCGGGATCGAGCCGACCAGGGAGGCCCTGCTCAAGCGGCTGGACGGCCTTGTCGGGGCCATCGTCTCGAACAAGGCGTGGGCCGGCTTCTGCTACACGCAGCTGACGGACGTCGAGCAGGAAATCAACGGGCTCCTGACCTATGACCGCAAGCCGAAGGCCACGCCCGAAGAGCTCAAGAAGATTTTCGAGCAGCGGTAGACGTGGACGTCCGGAAGCCGATTCCCGTGTCGGCTTTTCGACGCTGACAACCACGCCAATTTTCTCGACAAACCCAACAGGGTCGGTGTCAGAGTATTTGATTGAACAAACGAATCACCCCCCCTCTTCCCCCCACTCGTGAGTTCGAATCCATGACACGTCCCGCTGTCGTCTCCCTGTTCCGTGCACCCTGGCGAGTGTGTGTGTCGCTGTTCGTCATGATGCTGTCGGCCGTGCCCTCGTCGGCGCACGCGAGCCTGCTGGCGGATCGCCTGGAGATCTCCATGTACGGCCGCATGGGGCTGGCCTGGACGCCCACGTCCGGCAGGTTCATCATGGGCCGGTCGATGAACCTGACGGGGAGCTCCATCGGCGGACGTTTCGAGGAAGGCGACTATCTCGAGCCCACCATCCGGTTGCACATCCTCGAGAAGAAGGAGGGGCCGGAAGCTCCCTATGTGGACATGGTGATGACGCCCGCCATGTTCGCTTCCAACGGCCTGTTCGCGGGCATCTTCAGCACGCGCTTCTCGGACCCGCTGTCCATCGAGCTGTTCCAGGCCTACGTGGAGTCCGGGAACGTGCTGCTGCCGGGCCTGCGGGTGTGGGGCGGCGCCCGCTTCTACCGTGGCACGGACGTGCACATCGCGGACTACTACTACTTCAACAACTTGAGCGGTCAGGGCGGCGGCGTGGCGTACGGCCCGCTGGATCTCGCGGTGCTCATGCAGACCTCGCGCACCAGCCCCCAGTACAACTTCGACGTGGACGGCAACGGCAGCTCGGACCTCCGCCGCCAGCGCTCCGTGTTCGTGGCGCAGTACGTTCACAAGCTGGAGGGAGGGCACTCGTTCCACGGGTTGGCGGAGTTCCACCTGCTGCCGGGCGCGAGGATGAATCTGGCGGACGGGACGCAGGTGGGCTTCCGCTCCGACCACGGCTGGGTGGCGGGCGTGAAGGCGCACCTGGACCTGGGCAACGGGAGCTTCAATGACGTGTCCGTGCGCTACGGCAGCCGCATCGCCAACGGAGGCCGGGGGGGCGGGCAGTCGTGGGACACCGTCGGCCTGCCGGACCTCCGGGGCCTGTACACCGACGCGGCCAGCGTGTCGGCCGTGGACCACTTCCTCTACAACTTCGGCTCCGCCTTCAGCCTCAACGCGTACGGCATCCTCCACTGGGCGCAGGGCGCGAGCGACACCGCGGCGGACAAGTCGCTGGACTTCGCGGTGGGCGCCCGCGGCACCGTCTACCTGCACGACAACATCCACCTCGTCGGCGAGGCCACCTACCAGGGCCTGATGTCGAGGGGGGAGACGCCCATGGCCACGGCCACGAAGCTGACGATCGCGCCCACCTTCGTTCCCGTGAGCGGGCGCAGCGTCTGGACCCGGCCGCACTTCCGGATCTTCTACACGGCCGCCTTCTATGATGAGGACGCGGTGGCCGCGCTCTCCGCGCCCTACCTCCAGACGGTCGGCCCCTCCTCCATGGCCCACTACCTGGGCGCTCGCGCGGAGTGGTGGTTCTAGGCAGCACCGCAGCCAAGCAAGCAGGCGCTCCCTGCCGGAAGAGTCCTGGCTGACCACGTTCCCGGCCAGTCAGGACCGACTTCTTTCAGGGAGAAAAACATGTCCAGGACCAAGCTCATTCTGTCCGGCATTCTCGCGGGCGCCTTGGCGTTCGGTACCGCGTGCAAGTCGAACAGTGCCGCGGACCGTGGCGAGCCCATGGAGCCGGCGCCGACGCAGACGCCTACCGAGAACCAGGGGGGGACCACGCCCGGGACCACGAATCCAGGGGGCACGGGAGGCGCTGGCGACCAGCACCAGGACTCGGATGTCGCCGACGACTACACGATGCCTCAGGAGGACCGGGCGGGCACCGGTGGCACCGGGTACGAGGATCCCGTGACCCATCCGGACGCCAGCGACTCGAGCGGCTCCAAGCAGGAGCCGGGCACCCAGGAGGACAGCCCCGAGTACCAGGAGGATCCGCAGTAGCGCGTCCTCCACGCCCGGGGCCCGCGACAAGGTCCCGGGGCGTGTGTCCCCTGCCCCGCTACTTGTGGACCTCGATGCTGTCGAGCTCCGCGTAGTAGGTGCCCTTCGTGAACCGGAGGGTGTTCGCGCCAGCGTTCAGGTTGACGTTGGCCGTCGTCACCGTCCAGATGTCCCAGCCCGTCTTCGCATACGAGAGGGCCGTGCTCGCCCCGCCGTTGACCGACAGGTAGTGGGAGCTCGTCCCGTTGCTCCCGTTGGCGAACCGCACGCGCAGCTTGTACGCGCCGGCCGCGGGGACCGTCACGTTGCGGAACTCCACCCAGGAGTCCGAGTAGTCCATGGCGCCCACGACGCGCTCGCTCGACGCACCGCCCCCGGCGAAGCGCACGGAGGCCCGGTTGAGGGTCGCGTTCTCGGCCTCGTACTTGTTGAGCTCCACGTAGTCGAGCTCCGCGTAGTTGGTGCCCTTCGTGAACCGGAGCGTGTTGTCCCCGGCCTTGAGGGTGACGAGGAGGGTGACGCTGGTCCAGACATCCCAGCCCGTGTGGGGGTAGGTGATGGCCGTGGCGGCGCCCCCGTTCACCGAGACGTTGTGGGTGCTGCTGGTCCCCGAGCCGTTCGCGAACCGGACGGTCAGCGCGTACGAGCCGGCCGATGGAGCCCAGAGCCGGGAGAACTCCACCCAGGAGTCGGAGTAGTCGATGGCGCCGACGACCTGGCCGTTGGAGGCCCCGCCCACGGCGGTGCGCGCGGTGGCGAGATTGATGCTGGCGCTCTCGGCCTCGTACCGGCTCGAGCCGAGCCGCTCCCCCGCGGGTAGCGCCAGCGCCGTGCTGGTGGCGGTGGGCGTACCGAAGTTCGGGCTGCCATCGGCGTTCCAGGTGAAGCGCTGCGCGCGGAGGCTGCGCCCGTCCCAGCCGCTGCGCGCCGTCTGGTTGGCGTGGTAGACGAGCCAATCCTGCGTCCCGTCCGGCGAGGTGACGAACGTGTTGTGCCCGGGGCCGTACGCGGTGGCCACCTTCGAGAAGACACAGCCGTTCGACTTCGTCCACGAGGCGGGCTGAAGGAGGCTGCTCGCGCTGGAGGCCGTCAACATCCCGAGGCAGTAGTCATCCGTCCAGCTCCCGCTCGCCGAGTAGATGACGAAGACCTTCCCGTTGCGCTGGAGCACCTGGGGCCCCTCGTTGATGTAGGGCGGGCCGCCATTGCGCTCCCAGGTGCCCAGGGGCGAGGAGATCAGCACGCGCTCGCCGCTGATGGTGTACGGATTGCTCATCGGCGCGATGTAGATGTTCTGCTGGACGTTCGTGAAGCCATCCCAGCCGGACCAGAGGAAGTACAGCGAGGTGCCCACCTGGAGGACGGTGCCGTCGATGGCCCAGCGGTCGGTGGGCGCGGCGATCTTCCCTCGGAGCGTGTAGGCGCCCTGGGGATCCAGGCCGTTGCTCTCCAGCACGTACATCCGGTGGTTGTCATTGTTCCCGTCGTCCGCCGCGAAGTAGATATAGAAGCGGCCGTTGAGGAACAGGATCTCCGGAGCCCAGACCTCGCAGCACAGCGGGCCGGTGGTGGCGGGACGGGTCCACACGGTGACCTTCGTGCCCGAGGCCAGCCCCGTCAGCGTGCGCGACTTCGTGACGGCGAGGGCCGTGCTGCTGTTGATGCTCTGCACCAGGTAGTAGTAGCCGTCGTGCTGGACGATGGACGGGTCCTGCCCCGCCGAGACGATGGGGTTGTAGAACGTCTGCGCGGCCGACCCTCCCGCCAGCAACAGCAGCGCGGTGAGGAGCGGGAGCCGCAGCGTCCCGAGAAGTGCCTGGATGGGGGACTGCATCGATGCCTCCGGTGAGGAGCGGGGACACGTCTGTCCTCGACCTCCCCATCCAGCAGCATAAATCCAGGAAAATCAAGCTGGAGCGGCAAAAACCGTTGCTCCAGGAATCCTCATATGCGGGTCACCCACCCTGCTCATAGAACTCAATGGGCAGGCCATCCGGATCGGCGATGAAGGTGAAGCGCTGGCCGGTGAATTCATCGGTGCGGATCGCCTCGTGGGCAACCTGCTTCCGCCGCAGCCACTCCACCATGGCATCCAAATCCGTGACCGCGAACGCCAGATGGCGCAGGCCAGCGGCCTCGGGATAGGTCA
>NZ_DASVWK010000148.1:0-8830 GCF_036389735.1 Archangium sp.
GGCAACGGCACGCTCAGCTTCAGCCTGAGTGGCGCCCCCGAGGGCATGTCCATCACCGCCGACGGCCTCATCTTCTGGACGCCCAGCACGGCCCAGGCGGGCTCGTCGTACACCGTCACCGTCACCGTGACGGACGAGCACGGAGCCTCGGCCTCCCAGGCCTTCACCGTCGCCGCCCGCAACGTGGTGCCCACCCTGGCCACCATCGCGAGCCGGACCGTCGACGAGGGCAGCCAGCTGTCCGTGCGCGCCCAGGTCAGCGACCCGGGCAACGGCACGCTCAGCTTCAGCCTGAGTGGCGCCCCCGAGGGCATGTCCATCACCAACGACGGCTCCATCTTCTGGACGCCTCGTGCGGCCCAGGCGGGCTCGTCGTACAGCGTCACCGTCACCGTGACGGACGAGCACGGGGCCTCGGCCTCCCAGGCCTTCAGCGCCACCGCGCGCAACGTGGCCCCCACCCTGGCCGCGCTCAAGGCTCCCGCCAGCATCAACGAGGGCAACCTGCTGTCCGTGCGCGCCCTGGCCAGCGACCCGGGCAATGGCACGCTCAGCTTCAGCCTGACGGGCGCCCCCGAGGGCATGTCCATCACCGCCGATGGCCTCGTCCTCTGGACGCCGAGCTTCACGCAGACCAGCGCCTCGGGCCTGCCGTACACCGTCTCCGTCTCCGTGATGGACGAGCACGGGGCCTCGGCCTCCCAGTCCTTCACCGTCTCCGCCCGCTGGGTGGATACGGACGGCGATGGCATGCCGGACTCCTGGGAGCGCGCGCATGGCACGGATCCGCTGCGCAACGACGCCGCCGATGACGCGAATGGCGACGGCGTGAGCAACGCGGATGAGTTCAACTCCGGCAACGGCGGTCCGGCCCTGCCCGGCACGGTCGTGGCGAAGAGCCCGCTCACGGGCGAGCAGGTGGACAGCGCGGAGCTCCTCCTCACCGCCACCAACGTGAAGAGCGTGGGGAGCCTCGCGGCGGTGCGTTACCAGTTCCAGCTCTTCGCCGACGCGGCGCTCACGGAGAAGGTGCGCGACGTGACGGTGGACCAGACGGAGGGCGACACCACCGTGGCGTCCCTCACCGATGGCACCGAGAGCGTGGACCTGATGGACCTCCTGGACAACCACACGTACGCCTGGCGCGTGCGCGTGACGGACGGCTCGCTCAGCGGCTCGTGGAGCCAGGTGCAGCGCATCCGCTACAACCCTGTCAACGACCTGCCCGGCGCCCCGCGCTCGGTGCAGCCGATGGCGGGCTCGCAGGTCTCCACGCTCACTCCGGTGCTCGTGGTGGACAATGTGATGGACGCGGACGACGCGGCGGTTGCCTACCGCTTCGAGGTGGCCGAGGACGCCGCCTTCACCGTGGCCCGTCAGTTCTCCGATGACCTGGCCGCCGGTGCGCAGGGCAGCACCTCGTGGACGGTGCCGGGCTCGCTCAAGCCCTTCGCCACCTACTACTGGCGTGTCAGCGCCGTGGATCCTCACGGTGGCTCCACCCAGGGTGTGGTGTCGTCGTTCTCCATCTTCGTCGGCCGCCCGGCCAACCACGTGCCCGGTACCGCCGCGCTCGTGGCGCCTGCCCAGAACGTGATGGTGGCCTCCGCCACCCCCGCGCTCGTGGCCAACGCCGCCGTGGACTCGGATGGTGACACGCTCAGCTACATCTTCGAGCTCGACACCTCGGCCACCTTCGGCGGCTCCGCCCGCCAGGTGTCCTCCGCCATTGCCGCCGTCGACGGCAAGGTGAGCTGGACTCCGGCCGCCCTGAAGGAGAACACCCGCTACTTCTGGCGCGTCCGCGCGCTGGATTCCGTGAGCGCCAGCGATTGGGCCATGGGCTCCTTCGTGGTGAACGCGAGCAACGAGGCGCCTTCGGTCCCCGTGACGCTCAACCCGTCCGAGGCCGTCGTCACCACCCGCAAGCCCACGCTCACCGTGCAGAACGCGGTGGACGCGGAGGGTGATGCGGTGACGTACAGCTTCGAGGTGCGCAAGCAGGGCTCCTCGGAAGTGGTGGACTCGGCGCGCAACATCGCCGCGGGCGCCAACGGCACCACCTCCTTCACGCTCACCACCGAGCTCGAGGAGGCCGCCGAGTACGTCTGGGTGGCTCGCGCCACGGACTCCCACGGAGCCGAGAGCGCCGTCTCGGCGGAGACCGGCTTCCTGGTCTACCGTCGCCCGGGCAATGACACCAAGGTCCCGGACAGCGGCGGTTGCAACGCCGGCCCCGGGGAGCTGGGTGGTCTGCTGCCGCTGATGGCCCTGGCGCTCGGCCTGCTCGGCCGCCGCCGTCGTAGCTAGTCAGGGCTCGAGCTGAGAAGTGAGGAGGCGCCGCGCGGAAGGTCGCGCGGCGCCTCTTTCTTTTCGCGCGAGAGAGAGGAGTCTCATCCGCTCAAGCACCAAGAAAAGCCAGACACCGGTGTTTGTTTTGGCGGACAGGACTCAAAAACCATGAAAATCAGCCGGTCGCCTTGAATGCCAATCACCCGGCATGTCAAGACAGAGCCTTCTTCTTCACGAGGAGTGCTGAGTGAGCAACCGGCTCTTGAGGACATTCTGTGCGGCGTGGCTGGGTGCCAGTCTGGCCGCCTGCGGCGCGATGCAGGAGGGTGAGGCGCCCGTGACCGCGGGTGACGACTCGGACATCCAGGCCGCGCTGGCCCGCCTCGGGGGCGCCCGGGTGCTGGGCAGCGAGGACGGGGTTCCCTATTCCATCCAGGGCCGGTTCGGTCGCGCGTCCCAGGTGTCGGGCTCGCTGGCGCGCTCGGCGGACGTCGACGTGAGGGAGACGCTGGGCCTCGTCGCCCCGGTGTTCCGGCTGAACGAGAACGACCTGGTGCTCAAGCGCTCCACGGTGGACGCGCGCGGCCACCGGCACCTGCGCTTCCAGCAGACCAAGGCGGGCCTGCCGGTGGTGGGTGGCGAGCTCGTGCTGCACGTGGACGAGGCGGGCAACGTCTACGCCGCCAACGGCTCGGCCCGGGACGGCGTGAAGGTGTCCGCCCAGGCGAAGGTGGCCCCCGAGGCCGCGGCCCGGGTGGCCGTGGAGAGCTCCACCGCGCGTGGCGCCGCCACCGAGGGGGGCGCGACGCTCGTCTTCCTGCGCTCCGAGGGCGCTTCGGAGCCGCGGCTGGCCTATGTGGTGCGCGTGAAGGGCGAGCGCGACGGCATGCCCGCCGATGACGTCGTCTACGTGGACGCGCAGCGCGGCGGCATCCTGCTGGTCAACCCGAGCATCCACACGGCGATGAATCGCAAGGTGTACTCGGCCAACAACGGCACCACCACGCCGGGCACCCTCAAGCGCAGCGAGGGCCAGGCGGCCGTGGGCGATGCGCACGTCGACACCAACTACGACATGCTGGGCAAGACCTACGAGTGCTACCAGACGCTCTTCGGACGCGACTCGTACAACAACGCGGGCGCCACGCTCACCAGCACCGTCCACTACGGCACCAGCTACGTCAACGCCTACTGGGACGGCACCCAGATGGTGTACGGCGACGGCAACGGCACGGACTCCATCGAGCTGGGCAAGGACCTGGACGTGACCGTGCACGAGCTGACCCACGCCGTGACGGACAGCGAGTCGGACCTCGTGTACTCGGGGGAGTCGGGCGGCCTCAACGAGTCCATGTCCGACATCTTCGCTGGTGTCTGCGAGAGCTGGACGCGCGGCTGGGCGGTGGACGCCGACATCTTCAAGATTGGCGAGGACATCTGGACGCCGGCCACGGCGGGTGACGCGCTCCGCTACATGGACGACCCGTCCAAGGATGGCAGCTCGCTCGACTTCTACGGCGACTACGCCTCGGGTGTGGACGTGCACTACAGCTCGGGCATCAGCAACCTGGTGTTCTCGATGCTGTCCAAGGGTGGCACGCACCCGCGCGGCAAGACGAGCAACACCGTGCCCGCCATCGGCCCGGAGAAGGCCGGTCGCATCTTCTACAAGGCCAACACGGACCTCTTCACCTCCGGCACCACCTTCGAGCAGGCCAAGACGTACACGGTGCAGGCCGCCGAGTCGCTCTTCGGCACGGGCTCGGTCGAGGCCGCCGCCGTCAACGAGGCCTGGAAGGCCGTGGGCGTGCCTCCTCCGCCTCCGGTGATCAACCCGCTGACCAACGGCGTGCCGGTGAGCAGCCTCTCCGGCAGCTCCGGCAACAAGAAGTACTACGCGCTCGAGGTGCCCGCCGGGGAGACCAGCGTGGCCTTCGAGATCAGCGGTGGCACGGGTGACGCGGACCTGTACGTGCGCCACGGTGCCCTGCCCAGCGCCAGCACCTACGACTGCCGTCCGTACAAGAGCGGCAACGCGGAGGTCTGCTCCTTCACCAGCCCGCGGGCCGGCACCTGGTACGTGATGGTCAACGCCTACTCCACCTATTCGGGCGTGAGCCTCAAGGGCACGTACGGCGGTGGTGGCGGCGGTGGCGGCACCGGCACGCCAGTGACCGAGACGGTCAGCGGCACCGTGGGCAAGGGCCAGAACGTCAACCACGGCCCGTACAGCGTGGTGGCCGGCACCACCTTCACGGTGACCATGACGGGCACGCGCAACCCCGACCTGTACGTGCGCTTCGGCGCGGCACCCACCACCACGGCCTATGACTGCCGACCGGCCACGTCCGGCGCCTCCGAGACGTGCACCCTGACGGTGCCCGCCGGCCAGAGCAGTGCCTACGTCATGGTGCGGGGGGCCGGCTCGGGCACCCCCAGCTACACCCTGACCCTCAACTACACGAAGCCGTAGTTCCGGCGGACGGTAGGGGTTGAAAGGCGGGCGGTCCTCCTCACCGGGGGCCGCCCGTCGCGTTTCGGGGCCCTCGCGCTTTCAGGAGGCGAGGAGGTGCGGCTTGCCGGAGAGCTGGCGCAACAGGTTCAGCAGCCGGAGCGAGGAGGGGAGGCTGCCTTGAATCTCCCACGGGTCGATCTTGTCCCCGCCGTTGGTGAACTGGGGCGAGAGCACGAAGACCCGGACGCGGGCGGTCGCCATCATCCCGTGGAAGCGCGCGTCGCGCAGGAGCCCTCCGCTCAGCCGGAGCTGCGGCGAGGGCTGGAAGTAGTCCAGATCCAGGGAGACCCAATCCGTCCCGGTGGCCCCGGGGCGCTCCAGGACCTGGCGCCAGTGCAGCTCCGTGGTGTCCACGAACCAGGGGACGCGGATGGAGGCATCCACGTTGCGGCCCGTCATCCAGGGCCGGTGCTCGGCCTGCGCGGTGGTGAAGAAGACGTCCTGCTCGTTGAGCACGGGCTCCGCGCTGTCCGGGCGCTTCAGGCCCTCGAGGAGCTTCCACCAGGTGGCCGCCTGCGGGGGCACGCGCGCCTCCAAGAAGCTGTCCTTGCACCAGTCCGAGTGCCGGTCCGCGTGGAAGAGGGTGCGCGGCAACTCGCCCGTCGTCCGGTAGTGGTAGAGGGCCACGTCGAGCATGTGGTGGTCCCTCAGCACGTAGTCGGCCTGTCCGGACGGGCTCCTCATCACCAGGACGTTCCCCCGGAGCACCGAGTCCAGCTCGCCCAGGGTGAGCCGCTCTCGCCACGTGTGCTCCTCGAAGCAGAGCTGCGGCGCCTCGTAGGGCTTCTCGCCCGCCTCGCCCACCACGTCCTCCGGCCCGGCCCAGCGGTGGATCCTCCGCTCGAAACGGTCCGCCGCCTCGTCTCCGAGCACCTCTCGGGCGACCTGCCGGATGTCACTCCGGACGCCAGGCGAGGGAATCGCCGGGACAAGGGCGCGGAGCTGGAAGGCATAGGCCGCGTCGGTCGGCTTCTTCCAATCGGAGTACCGGGTCAGCACGTGCGAGTCCCTCGGAGGTCGCCTGCCTGGTGACCAGAGGGGCCCGGCGGCGGCGGTAGACTACCGGGAACGCCTTGGCCGCCAGGGAAATTGCCAGGGCTTCGTGCCCGTCAGGTCAGGCCCTGGAGATCCTCGAGGATGGCCTGGTGCAGCCGGGTCCGCTCGGCCGCGAGGAAGAAGTGGTTGCCCGGGAACATGCGCTGGCGGAAGTCGGCGGTGGTCTGCTGGCGCCACGCCCCCACCTCCTCGGGGCGGACCTCCGGGTCCTCCCAGGCGCCGAAGGACGAGATGGGCACGTCCAGCGGGGGCTCCTCGGCGTAGCGGTAGCTCTCGGCGACGAGCAGGTCCGAGCGCAGCGCGGGCAGCACCTCGTGGCGGACGTCGCTATGGGCGAGCACCTCCCGGGGCGCGCCGTAGCGGGAGGCGATCTGCTCCAGGAACTCCTCGTCCGACAGGTGGCTGATGGGAGCGAGGGGTTGCCGCCTCACGTGCAGCGCCGGGCAGGCCGAGAGGAAGAGGCGCCGGGGCAGGGGCCCCCCGTGGCGGCGCAGCCAGCGCGTCAGCTCGAAGGCGGTGATGCCGCCGAAGCTGTGTCCGAAGAAGATGGCGGGGCGCTCCTTGAGGAAGGGGCGCACCATGCTCGCCAGCTTCTCCAGCAGCTCCGGGAAGTGGGTGATGGGCACCTCGGCGCGGCGGCTGGCCCGGCCCGGTAGCTCGATGGGGCAGACCTCGATGGACGCGGGGAGCTGCCGGGTCCATAGCCGGAACAGCGAGGCATCTCCTCCGGCGAAGTGGAAGCAGAACAGGCGGAGGTTCGCCCGCGGACGTGGCTCGGGACAGGTCACCCAGCGGCGGTAGACGGGAGGAACGAGCATGTGGGGGCCTCCATGCTGCGGAGTGGCGGCGGGTCGCGTCAATCCCCCCCCAAGTGCGTCTCCCTGGAGACGTGTAGGCACCTCACGGGTGTGTGGCGAGCCACGCCTCCACCGCTTCGAGCACCCGCGCCCCCCCGTCACCCGCCTCGACGGCCAGGGCGCGCGCCTCGTGCGCCAGCCGCAGGGCCCGGGCCCGGTCTCCCTTCGCGTCCCACAGCGCCCGCGCGAGCAGGAGGCGGGTGTTGGCGCGCTCGATGGGGGTGGGCTTCGCGCGCTCCCAGCCGGCCAGCACCTTCTCCAGGGGCACGAGCGCATCCCGGGGCCGGCCCGCCTCCAGCAAGGTCCGGCCCAGGTCCAGGTGCACCCCCGTCCAGCCGGAGAGGGCGTCATCCGGCTGGGCGAGCTGGATGGAGACGGCGCGCTCCAGGTACGACAGGGCCTCGGGGTGCCGGCCCTGCTTGCGCAGTGCGTTGCCCATGAAGCGCAGCACCGGCACGAGATGCGGGTGACTCAGCCCGAGCTTCGTCTCCTTTCGCGCCAGCACGGTCCGGAAGCGGGCCAGGGCCTCCTCCGGCCGCCCCTGCTGCGAGAGGACCCCGGCGATGTTGTGCTCGAGCGATGCCGCGCCGCCGCTGTCCGGGCCCTCTGTCTTCTCCACGATGCGCAGCGCGCGCTCGAACAGGGGCAGGGCCTCTTCCAGCCGCTTCTGGGACTGGAGGGACAGGGCGAGCAGGTTGAGGGCATCGCCTACGCTGGGGTGCTCCGGGCCCAGCGAGCGCTCCAGCGACTCCAGGGCCCCGCGCGTCAGCCGCTCCGCCTCGGGGAGGTCTCGCTCCTGCCAGTACGCCTCGCCCAGCGCGAGCCGGGCCCGTGCCACGTCCGGGTGCTCCTCGCCCAGGGCCTCGCGGCGTGCGTCCACCGCGCGCTTCAGGTGCGCGAGCCCTTCCTCCACCCGGCCCTGCGCCAGCCGCGCGCTGCCCAGCTCCTGGCGCACGTCCGCCGCCTCCAGGCTGTCGGGACCGAAGGCCTTCTCCAGCCGCGCGAGTGCCGCTTCCAGTTGCTCGGCCGCCTCCGCGTAGCGCCCCTCTCCGTACAGGGTGGTGGCCGACCAGGTGAGGAGCTGGGCACGCATCACCTCGTTGCCCCCCAGCCGGTCGATGGCCGCCTCGGCGCGCTCCCTCCAGCGGTGGGCCAGCTCGTATTGCTCCAGTTGCTCGCCCGTCACGCGCACCAGGGAAATCCATGCACGCGCGGCGGCCTCGTCGTTGCGTCCGGACTCCGCGGCCCGGAGCGATTCGAAGAGGGCGGACTCCGCGCCGTGCCAGTCCCCGGCCCGCTCGCGCAGTTGTCCCAGCAGCAGGAAGGCGTCGGCGGTGCCGTAGCGGTCTCCCGAGGACTTCGCCGCCGCCGCCGCGGGCTCCACCAGGGTGACGCCCTGGGCGTACTTGCCCGCCGCCTTGAGCACGCGGGCCTGGACCAGCGTCCGGCGCAGCTCCTCCGCGCGCTCGCGGGCCGCCGGCTCCTCGGGGAGGGGACCCTGGGCACGGGGGGCGACCTCCGCGCAGTCGGCCACGGAGGGGAGCCCCTTCGCCGCGCGAGCCGCCTGCTCGACCACCTCCGCGTCCGCCTGGGTGAAGAGCCGGGTGAGCGCGGTCACCTCCGCGAGCCGTCCATCCAGGCAGCGCAGGCGTTGGGCGAGCACCTCCTCGGGCTGCTCGTTGCGCACCCGAGTGGCCTCGCACGCGGCGGTGCGCTCCGCCGTCCACGCACGGGTGTACGCATCGAGCGACTGGCGCACGCGCAGCCAGGCGGTAGGGGCGAAGGGCTTGCCGGTGGCGAGGAACGAGGCCTCCATCCGCTGCTGGTTCGAGGCGTCCCACACTCCGTCGAACACGTGCGCCGCGTCGTCGCACTGCCGGGCGTTGCGGAGGTGGACCGCGTGGGTGACGCCGATGGCCCCCAACACGAGGGCCACGCCACCGACCACCCAGAGGCGCCGCTTCGTGCGCACGGCCGGGTCCTCCAGCAGGGCGGTCCGCAGTACCTCCAGGGAGGGGTAGCGTTCGGCGGGGGAGACGGCCAGCCCCCGCAGCACCACGCGGCGCAGCCACGGCGGCACACGCGTCCCCTTGGGGGCGGCGAGCACCCG
>NZ_DASVWK010000149.1:0-4195 GCF_036389735.1 Archangium sp.
AGCGCGTGCAGCTCCTGGGGCCAGTCCTCCTCCGGGGAGGAGCGTGCCGGGGCCGACTCGCGCCTGGGCTCGGGGGGGGCCTCCAGATCTTCCTCGAAGATTTCCCGGAGCAACGCATCGGTGGCCTCGCGGGCCTCCTGGAGCGTGGGGGGCTGGGCGTCGAGGGCACGCGCGCGCTCCTCGCCTGGCAGGGGGATGACGGACACGGCGGAGGGCGGCATGACGCGGGGCACCTGTGGCGCCGCGGGCTCCCGGAGCGTGGCCGGCTCCTCGAAGATGCATCGGCTGTGGTCCAACCGTGGGGGCGCCCCGGGGGCGCGGTCTTCACCCTTGCCCATCATCCGCTCCTTCCTCATGCCCGTGCTGGCTAATGCATGGAGGCGGACAGAAGGATGGGCAAGGGCCCGGGTGGTTGGAGCTGCCCCAGGGCCCGGAGAGGCGCTCGGCGGAGGCGGGGCTCGCCCGCCTGCCCGCGCTCAAATCTCCAGCGGAGGCTGGGGGCCGGGGATGATTCCGGCGATGTCCGGATCCTCATCACCGGGCTGGCGGGCGGGGCGGGATTCCTTGTCGCGTTGGCGCTCGGCCTTCTTGGCTTCCTTGTCGCGCTGCTTCTGCTGACGCGCCATCTCCTTCTGTCGCTTCGTGGACCGTCCCTGCATGGATGCTCCTGGGAAATGGGTAAAAAAAAGAGGCCTGGCCTCGAGTGAGGCCTGGCCTCGTCGCAAAGGTAAGGTCGCGCGGCGTGCGGATCAGCCGACCGGGCGGACATTCTCCGCCTGAAGACCCTTGGGGCCCTTCTTCACCTCGAACTCCACCTTCTGGCCCTCGGCCAGGCTGCGGAAACCATCGCTCACGATGGCGGTGTGGTGGCAAAACACGTCGGGGCCCCCGTTGTCCTGGGTGATGAAACCGAAGCCCTTCGCATCGTTGAACCACTTCACGGTACCACTGGCCATGTCGGTGTCTCTCTCGTTCGGCAGGGCGACCATCGCCCGTGTTGCTCGCTCGTGACCGGAGCGACGCTTGGGCGTACACCTGGACTGTTGGGAAGTCGAGCCGGAATCCTCCAGGCGGCACTTTCTCGACAAACAGGCACACGGCGGCGATCGTTCAGACAACACCTTTTCGCGGGGGACCGTTCCGCGCGAGCAGGTCCATGCCCGCGGCGAGTGCCACGCCCACCGCGTAGCAGAGCAGATCGGACAGCAGGAAGCCGCGGCCCAGCACGAGCGCGGCGAAGCGGTTGGCGCGCAGCGCATCGAGCCAGGGCGTGTGGACGAGCTGGCTGAGCTCGACGAGCACGGAGAGGCCCAGGGCCCATGCCGCCGCGCGTCGCACCAGCAGGCGCGGCCAGGCGAAGACGAGGCACAGGTAGACCATGCTGGCCCACAGCGTGTCGCCCGCGTACGCGGTGAGGAAGCGGGGCAGGTGCGCCGCCACGGTCGGGGAGCGCGAGCCCAGGCCCAGGGCGATGACGAGGAGCATCAACGGCGGGAGCAACAGCCGCCCGCGCGCGGGTCGCACCGGGGGGGAGGTCGAGGGGACGGGGCTCATGGGCGGCAGTGTCATGAAATGATAGGTTTGAATGCGGACGCCCGCTCCACGTCTGAGTGGGCAGATGCAGCAAGGCAATACCCCGGAAGGATGAACCCCATGAAGGCCCTCTTCGTCGCCATCACCCTGCTCACCGCCGTCACCGCCTCCGCCCAGAACTCCCAGCCCATGCCCACCCCTCCGGGCCAGGGGTTCGGCACCATGCCCCCGACCTCGACCACCTCGGAGATGCGGGCGGATGACAACGAGTTCCGGCGCGGCCGGCGCGGCACGATGGTGGTCATCGAGCGCGAGGAGGTGGAGCAGCGCCTCGCCCGCCTGGAGCAGCTGCTCGGTGAGGCCAACGAGCGCGCTGGACGCGGCAACGGCAAGGGCAAGCTGCGCGAGGCCTACGAGGAGCTCAACGACCTGCGCGACCTGATCGTCGACGCCCCCGACGTTCGCTCCTACAACCCGCGTCCGATGCCCCACCAGCCGGCGCCGATGCCGCCCCCGGCTCCCGTCTACCAGCCCATCGCCGACGCCATGCTGCGCAGCGCCATGAAGGCCATGGACCGCGAGCCCTTCGCCGATGACAAGATGAACGTCCTCGAGGACGTCGCCGACAACAACTACTTCCTCGTGAGCCAGGTCATCCAGGTGCTGCCCCAGTTCAAGTTCTCGAAGGATCGCATCGAGGCGGTGCGGGTGCTGTGGTCGCGGGTGCTGGACAAGCAGAACGGCTACCAGCTCTACAACGCCTTCCAGTTCTCCACTGACAAGGCCGAGGTGAAGCGCATCATCTCCGCGGGTTGAGTCGGAGCCCGAACGGGGCTCTCAGGGGCCGGGCTCGCGGGGCGCGGATGCGCCGGCGGGTCTGGCCCTTCGTCTTTCCGGGCCCCGTGCGTGCCTCGTTGGGGGGTGGACCTTGCCCTGGGTGAACTTCTCCTGGCATTGGGGGTAGATGCGCCCCCGCCTTCGTCGAGTGTCGCTGCTGGCCGTCTTCGGTGGACTGCTGCTCGTCGCCCTGCTCGTCGTCCCGGACTCCCTCCGGGGTCTGTCCTTCGTGGCCCGCGCCGCCGGCATGCAGGGCGGGCTCGTCGAGCGCCTCGCCCGCTGGGACACCGGCCCCGTCTCCGCCGAGGACACCCAGGTGCCCTCGCGTCACGGGCCCCTGCGCGCCCGCCTCTTCCGGCCCGAGCACTTCCGCGGGCGCACCGTCATCCTCGTCCCCGGTGTCCATGCGGACGGCATCGACGAGCCCCGGTTGGTGACGCTCGCGAGGAACCTCGCCGCCGGGGGCCTCACCGTCCTCACCCCCGAGCTGCCCGACCTGCTGCTCTACCGCATCACCCCGCGCGAGCCGGACATGCTGGAGGACGTCGCCCTCTGGGCCGCCTCACGGCCGGAGCTCGCGCCCGATGGCAGGGTGGGTCTGCTGGGCATCAGCTTCGCCGGGGGCCTGTCCGTCGTCGCCGCCGGGCGGCCCTCGCTCCAGGACAAGGTCGCCTTCACCCTGTCGTTCGGAGGGCATGGGGACCTCTCGCGCGTGCTCTCCTTCCTGTGCACCGGCGTCCAGTCCGATGGACGGCCGCGCAAGCCCCATGACTATGGCGTGGCCGTCATCCTGCTCAACGTGGCCGGCCAGGTCGTCCCGCCCGAGCAGGTGGAGCCGCTGCGCGCGGGCATCCTCACCTTCCTGCGCGCCTCGCACCTCGCCATGCACGACACCCGGCGCGCCCACGAGACATTCGCCCAGGCCCGGCGGATGCAGTCCGCCCTGCCCGAGCCCGCCGCCACCTTCCTGCGGTACGTGAACGACCGGGACGTCGCCGCGCTCGGGCCCCTGCTGCTGCCGCACGCGCGGGCCTTCGCGCAGGACGCCTCGCTCTCTCCCGAGCGCTCTCCCGCACCGCGCTCGCCCGTCCATCTGCTGCACGGCACGGACGACAGCGTCATCCCCGCCATCGAGTCCGTGATGCTCGCGCGCTGGCTGGAGCCCCACACCGAGGTGCGCCTGCTGCTCACGCCCCTCATCTCCCACGCCGAGGTGGACCGGAAGGCGGGAGCCGCCGAGGTGTGGCGGCTCGTGCGCTTCTGGGCGGCGCCGCTCGACACCTAGCCGGCCGTCACGCCCAGCAGCTCGCGAATCTGGACGATCATCTCCTTCTCGGAGAGGTGGATGTCCGTGTCGCTCGCGATGAGGGTGCGCACCGTCGCGAGCACCTCGTCCGGGCGCTGGCGCAGCAGCCCGATGTTGGGGGCCGGCATGGGCTCGCCCAGGTCCAGGCAGCGCTGGAGGGACTCCAGCTCCGCCCTCGGCACCTTCCAGCGCTGCGCCGCGCCGAGGAGTGCTCGGGCCTCGCGCGGGTCGATCTCATCGTCGCTCCAGGCCACGTGCAGCAGCAGCTTGAGCAGCTCGAGGTAGAAGCGGTCGTCGTTGTTCGAGGAAGTCGTCATCCCGGTGTCTCTCCGCCCCCGAGCCTACGCCCCCTGTGAGAGGAAGCGGAAGGGCGTGGCGCACCCCTCGCGCCGGCACCGGAAGAGGTAGCCCCGGCCGTTGTCCCCGAAGGCCAGCCCGAAAGGCATCGCCGCGAGCTGCGCCACGAAGCGCATGGGCTCGCCACAACACTCCGGCGTGGCATCTCCGTTCACCCAGCCG
>NZ_DASVWK010000150.1:0-2553 GCF_036389735.1 Archangium sp.
TCGCTACCGCTACGGGCAGCGGACTGTACCCCTTTTTCAGTGCAGGTGCGCCGGCTCGTGCTCGGCCTCCCCGACACGCTCGGGGGTGACTCCGGGCAGCGTGTCCGAGTGGATGGGCGGAAGCCGGTTCGCATGCAGTCCGGTGATGAGGCGCACGTCCCGCTTCTTGGTGAAGTACGTGTAGGCCCAGTCGAGCATCACCGCCACCTTGTTGCGGAAGCCGATCAGGAAGGTGATGTGGATGCCCAGCCAGAGCATCCACGCGGGCCGGCCCTTGAGGCGGTACTTGTTGTAGAGCAGCCCCACCGCCGAGCCCCGGCCGATGACGGCGAAGGTGCCCCGGTCGTGGTAGCGGAAGGCCTCCAACGGTTTGCCCGCGAGCTGGCGGCGGATGTTCCTCGCCACGTGCTTGCCCATCTGCATGGCCGCCGGAGCCACCCCAGGCACCGGCTTGCCGTCCTGCACGAGGGAGGCGAGGTCTCCAATCACGAAGACATTGTCGTGGCCGGGGATGGTCAGCGTGGGCTCCACCTTCACCCGCCCGGCCTTGTCCAGCGGCACCCCGAGCGAGCGGGCCAGCGGGGAAGCGGCCACCCCGGCGCCCCACAGCAGCGTGCGCGCCTGGATGCGGGTGTCACCCACGGTGACGCCCTCCTCGTCCATGCCCGTCACCAGGGCCCCGGTGCGCACCTCCACCCCGAGCTTCTCCAGATCCTCGCGAGCCCGCTCGGAGAGGTCCTCCGGGTAGACCGAGAGGACGCGGGGCAGACCCTCCAGCAGGAGGATGCGGGCCTGGGAGGTGTCGATGCGGCGGAAGTCCTTGGGCAGGGAGTGCCGGGTCATGTACGCGAGCGCTCCCGCCAGCTCCACGCCCGTGGGGCCCGCGCCGATGATGACGAAGGTGAGCCACTCGCGCTGGCGCTCCGGATCGGACTCGCGCTCGGCGGCCTCGAAGGCCAGCAGCACGCGCTCGCGGATTTCCCGCGCATCGTCGACCGTCTTGAGCCCGGGAGCGAATCGGGCCCACTCCGGATGGCCGAAGTACGAGTGCGTGGCCCCGGTGGCGAGCACCAGGGTGTCGTAGGGAATGTCGCCGCCATCACAGACGACCACCCCACGCTCCAGGTCGATGGACTGGGCCTCGGCGAGCAACACGGTGGTGTTCTTGGAGCGCAGCACCCGGCGGATGGGGGAGGAGATGTCTCCGGGGCTGAGGACGGCGGTGGCCACCTGGTAGAGCAACGGCTGGAAGAGGTGGTGGTTGTAGCGGTCCACCACCGTGACATCCACGGCCGCCCCCTTCAGCCCGCGCGAGGCCTCGAGCCCGCCAAAGCCGCCTCCCACGATGACCACGTGATGCCCACCCCGGGTGTGTTTCATATCGGCAAAGGTGGGCCGAGGTGGAAGCGCCGACCATGGACCGGGAGCCCATCTCCACCAGGGCTTGGGTCGCATGCCCGCTCGCCAGCAGGGCCGGGGGCCAGGGGTGTGCTCGGAAGCCGGCGTCGGACCAGCGGGGACCGCGGCGCTCGCGGTGACGTGGGCCCGGAAGGTGAGGGGTGGGGACCCTTGGGATATAGTGGAAGCAATGGGGTCACGCGCGCTGCTGGGAGGGCTGGGGCTGGTCTTGCTGGTCCTCGTCGGAACCATGGCCGCGCTCCGCCAACGCACCGCCCAGGAGCCAGGGCGTGAGGCGCCCCGGGTGGAGCAACCCCGGAACTCCGCCCCTCGGGTGGAAGGGACCCCGGCGGGCTGGCTGGGCCTGATCATCTCCGAGGAGGCGCTGGATGTGGCCGCGCGGGTGGATGGACGCGTGGAGAGCGTGAAGGTGCAGGTGGGCAGCGAGGTGCGCCAGGGCGACGTGCTGGTGAAGCTGGACTCGCGGAGCCTTCAGGAGAACCTGGCCATGGCCGAGGCGGAGCTGCTCTCCAGCAAGGCGGAGCTGGAGGTGGCGCTGGCCTCGCTGGAGCAGGCGCGGGAGCGGCTGGCGCGGCGAGAGACCCCTGAACAGTTGAGACTCCAGGTCATCTCCGAGGAGGAGCTCTCCGCGGCGCGCTATGAGCAGCGCATGGCGTCGGCGAAGGGGGAGGTGGCTCGGGCCAAGGTGCAAGAGCAGGAGGTGCGGGTGGGCCAGCTGCGCCAGCAGGTGACGGAGTCCTCGCTGCGGGCGCCCTTCGACGGGGTGGTCGCCGGACGCCTCGTGAACGCCGGGGCGGTGGTGCGGGCGGGGCAGCCCCTCCTCCACCTGCTGCGGCGAGGCAAGCCACAGGTGCGCTTCGCCATCCCCGTCCAGGACATGCGCTCCGTGGCCGTGGGGCACCCGGTACAGGTGGCGGTGACGGGGCGGGACCTCACGCTCAACGGCCAGGTGCGGCAGGTCGCGCCGGAGGTGGATGTGGCCACCCTGATGGTCTTCGCGCTCGCGGACGTGGAGCTGCCAGAAGGCGCCCTGGTGCCCGCGGGCACCGTGGTGAGGGTGAAGGCGCCGGCCAATCTGGCGCGGACCGAGGGTCCCTAGCGTGGAAGCCAAACCGGTGGAAGCCAAACCCGTGG
>NZ_DASVWK010000151.1:0-7971 GCF_036389735.1 Archangium sp.
GAGGTCATCCAGACCACGGGCGAGGGGGGCACCAGCCAGACGGAGGCCATGCCGGGCCTGGACGACGGAGGCGAGGCGCTGACGCTGCGGGCGCGGCACCGGGCCACCGTGCCGGGTGACGGAGCCCCGCACCGCGTGCCGCTGTTCCAGTTCACCGTGCCGGCGACGTCCGAGCTCATCGGCTACCCGGAGCACTCGCCGCTGGTGCACCGGGTGGCGCGCTTCGACAACCGGGGGCCCTCGGTGCTGCTGGCCGGCCCGGTGGACCTGGTGCGCTCCAGTGGCTACGTGGGCCGCTCCCAGCTCAAGTTCGCGGGCATGGGCGAGCGGCTCAAGCTGGGCTTCGGCAGCGAGGACACCCTGCGCATCGCCCGCGTGATGGACGAGAAGCACGACACCCAGCGGATTACCGGCCGGCGCACCCGGACGCAGCAGGTGAAGCTGTTCCTCTCCAACACGGGCAACCACCCCGAGAAGGTGGTCATCGAGGAGCGCATGCCCGTCTCCGAGGTGGAGGCCGTGGAGGTGAAGCTGCTCCAGGAGCAGACGAAGCCCGCCCCCGCCAAGGTGAGCGAGGACGGCATCGTGCGCTTCGAGCTGGCCGCTCCGCCGCGCACCCAGCAGGAGCTGGCCTTCGCCTACTCGGTGGCCAGCTCCGCCAAGGTGGCCGGGCTCTAGGCCTTTCCTTCCCAGGACACCCGGTAGGTGACGCTGGCGTCGTCGAAGTGGTGCAGCGCCACCTGCACGTCCGGCGTCCCCGCGCCGCGCAGCCCGGCCAGCAAGACGCCCTGCATGAAGTAGCGCAGCGGACCGGGCTCGTTCATCCACAGGTCCAACTCGCGCGGGCCCACCTCGGTGAGGCGCGCCTCGGTGTAGTTGTTGGCCGAACGGAGGTTCTTCTGCATCCGCCCCAGCGTCCGCTGAGGCCCAAGCAGCCGCAGCAACCCGAACATGGCGCTACCCATCGTCGTCTCCAGGTAGCCGTCCACCATTCGCTCGCCCACCCTGCGCAGCGCCAGGTCTCGTGGCTCGCCCGGGTACAACGTCTCGGCCGCCAGCGCGACGCACTGGAACCAGGTCTCCAGCGGGTAGGCCGGTAGCAGGGGACGCTCCAGGTCCAACCCCGCCTGTCGCAGCTGCTCCTTCAGCCCGGGCGGTATCCGCCCCGAAAGCCCCCGCCGGAAGAGTCCCTCCACCGTGTGTGCGAAAACGAGCCGTTCGCTCATGGGGGCCATTCCTGCGCCGGGTGCACTGCCCGGTCAAGCTCTCTCGTGCCGCGAACCGAGTGTCCCGCGCTTCGATGGCCTTTGTCTTCTCGATGGCCAGACTCCACGTTGCAATAGCATCCTCACTCCAAGTAAGAGCTGGGTTCACTGACAGGTGGTAGATCGCAAGTAGCCGCGAGTCTGAAATGGAGGGGGAATCATGAGCGTATTGGAACAAGGCAAGGGTGCGAATGGCCGGAGTTGTAAGGCAAGACATGGAATGAGGGCGCTGACCCTCATCGTGCTGACGGCCTGCACGGGCACGGTGGAAGACGAGATACCGTCGCACCTGTCGGAGGCGCTGAGCGGAACCTGCGAAGTCCAGCCGCCCTTCACTCCCAACTTCGAGCCAGAGCTGGAGTGGCAGTGGACCGGCAGCGCGATCCTGCCCGAGTACAACCACGTGATCATGACCCCGGTCGTCGTGGACGTGAACGGGGATGGCGTCTCCGACATCGTCTTCAATACAAGCAAGCACACGGGCAGCGGCTTCATCAGCGAGCCCGGCGTCATGCGGGCCATCCAGGGGAACAGTGGGCAGGATCTCTGGACCGTGAATGTGCCGGAGTTGCAGGTTCGTGCGGGGGCGCAGATCGCGGCCGGAGACATCGACGGGGATGGCAAGGTGGAGCTTTGCACTGTTCCCGCCAACGGCCAGGGCATCATCTGCTTCGAGCACGATGGCGCCTTCAAGTTCCGCAGCCCCGGCGCCACGAATGTCTGGGGTGGCCCCTCCCTGGCGGATCTGGACGGTGACGGCCTGGTGGAGATCCTCAACGGCAATCACGTCTACAGCAACACCGGGACTCTCAAGTGGGTGGGCTCCGATGGCATGGCGGGAATCCCCGCATTTGGTGGCGTGGGCCCCATCTCCTTCGCAGCGGACCTGGATGGAGACGGCAAACAGGAGGTCATCAACGACCGCGCCGTGTACCGGGCTGACGGGACACTCAAGTGCGTCAACACACAGATTGGTCACGGCCTGGCGGGCGTGGGCAACTTCGATTCGGACCCCCAGGGGGAGATCGTCGTCGTGTGGTCGGGCCGTGTCTCCCTGCTCGATGACAATTGTACGCTGCTGTGGACGACCCTCCACCCAGGGGGCGGAAACGGTGGCGCCCCCAACATCGCGGACTTCGACAACGATGGGCAGCCCGAGATCGGGGTGGCTGGCGCGAGCCGCTACGCGGTCTTCGAGGCGAATGGCACCCTCAAATGGTCCGGTCAGACCCGCGACAGCTCCTCGAACGTGACCGGCTCCTCCACCTTCGATTTCGAGGGAGACGGCAAGGCGGAGGTCGTCTATGCGGACGAAATCCGGCTGCGGATCTACGACGGCGCTACCGGCACGGTGCGCTTCGAGGTGCCGCACAGCTCCTGCACGGCGTACGAGAACCCGGTCGTGGCGGATGTCGATGGAGACAACAACGCCGAGATTGTCGTGGCGGAGAACAGCCTGTGCAGCTCGATTGGGGTCGGGCCGTACAAAGGCATCCGCGTGTTCCGAGACAAGCACGACGGTTGGGTGAACACCCGCCCCATCTGGAACCAGCACGCCTACTCCGTCACCAACGTCAACGAGGATGGCACCATCCCGTCCAATCCGGCGAGCAACTGGCTCGTCTCGGGCCTCAACACCTTCCGCTCCAACAGCCAGGGCACCGGCACCACCAGCCCCTTCGCCTCGGCGGATCTCGTGGCCTCGGAGGTGGCGGCCTCGTGTGATGGGACAACGCGCAACCTCGTGCTGAGCGCGCGGGTGACCAACCAAGGTGCCGCCGCTGCCTCCGCGGGCTTCAAGGTGGCTTTCTTCCGGGGCAATCCGGCCTCCGGCGGCACACTGCTGGGCATCACCCCCCTTTCGGACGTGCTCCCCGCGGGCTCCAGCGCCCTGGCCCGGCTCGTACTGAACCCGGCCCCCGGCGGCACCGCCGAGGTCTTCGTCGTGGCGGACCATGGCCCCGGCACCGGCCAGGAGTTGGAGTGCCGCGAGGACAACAACACCGCCTCGGCGCAGGTAGACCTCGCATGCTCCGACTGCATCCAGGTCCGCCTGAACGACTACAACCTCTTCGTGCTCGAGAACTACACTCAGGGCCACGACGTTCAGGGCAAGGTCGCGGCGGGTGGCGACATCACCCTGTCAGACTTTTCGGTGGGCTGGGCGCTGCCGGAGAGCGACACCGCCCGGGTGCTGGTGGCGGGCGGCAACCTGACGCTCAGCCGCGGTGGCATTTGGGGTGATGCCTGGTACGGGGGCAATTCCACCGCCAACGAGTCCGTGACGTTCTTCCGGGGCAGCGCGGCACAGGGCACACCCATCCACTTCGCCGCCCGAGGCGCCCAACTGCGCGGCCTGTCCTCCCAACTGGCCGCTCTGACGGCCAACGGCACGACGACGGTCGAGTCCTGGGGCGGTATCATGCTGAGCGGCACGGATCCGGAGGTGAACGTCTTCCGGGTGAACGCCAGTGCGTTCACCGGTGCCACGTTGCTGTCCATCCAAGCACCGGCGGGTTCCCTGGCCGTGGTCAACATCCAGGGTGCCACGGCCACGTTCGCCAACTTCGGTCACTCCTTCAGCGGCGGCATCGACCAACACGGCGTGCTCTACAATTTCGTGGATGCCACGGCCATCAACGCCACCCACTATGGCTTCTGGGGGACGGTGCTGGCGCCCCACGCGAATGTCACCTTCAACAATGGAAGCTGGGATGGTGGCCTCTACGCCTTGTCCCTGACAGGCAACGCCGAGGGCCACATCAACCCGCTGGAAGACCGCGACATCTGCCAGTAACGGCCGTGCGTCTGGACGTCCCCTGGCCCTCTGCTCAAGAGGGCTGGGGGAAGGTATCTGTACCCCGGCCTCCCACCCGGATCTTCACGTCGCTGGCCGAGGTGGTCAGGCCGGAGCACCTTGCTGCGCTCCCGCCCCCTCTGTCCAATGCGCCCGGTTGCTGCGAGAATGGAACGTGGCCCCCTATGACGGACGCAGCCCGAAAGTTCCCCCCGACCGAAACACCCGAGTCCGCTGACGCGAGTTTCAAACCCGGGACGCAACGAGTCCTCGTGGTGGACGACTACGACGACGCCCGGGAGATGTACGCCGAGTACCTCGAGTTCCTCGGCTACCAGGTGCAGACGGCCCGCGATGGACAGGAGGCGCTCCAGTACGCCCGAGCGGAGCATCCGGACATCATCCTCATGGACCTGTCGCTGCCCGTGCTCAGCGGGTGGGAGGCCACCCGACAGCTCAAGCAGGACGAGCGCACCCGCCACATCCCCGTGATGGCGCTCACCGGCCACGTCATGGCCATGCACTCGGAGAAGGCCAGGGAGGTGGGTTGTGATGCCTTCGTGGCCAAGCCCGCACTCCCGGATGCGGTGGCCGACCAGATTCGTGCCCTGCTCGAGAAGGCGGGAGGCAAGACGCGGCCCCGGTGAGCTCCAGGGCCAACGCCCGCCAGGAGGGTTGGCAACCTCCGCCGGAATTCGACGAGTACCGGCTGCTGCGTCCCCTGGGGCGCGGGCGCACCGGACGCGTCTACCTCGCCCAGGACACGCTGCTCGACCGCATCGTGGCGGTGAAGTTCATCCCCGCCATCGATAACGAGGTCCTGGCACGCTTCCTCATCGAGGCGCGTGCCACCGCCCGCATCCAGCACCCCAACGTCGCCAGCCTCTACCGCGCGGGGCAGTTCGAGGGCCAGCCCTACCTCGTCTCCGAGTACGTCCGCGGCATCACCCTGGATCGGCTGCCCAGACCCCAGCCTGGGGATCGCGTCCTGGACATCGGCATCGACCTGACGCGCGGGCTCGCCGCCGCGCACCGCCGCAACGTCCTCCACCGGGATCTCAAGCCCGGCAATGCCATCCTCGACGAGTCCGGCGAGGTGAAGCTGCTGGACTTCGGTCTGGCCAAGCTGCTCGACGTACCGTCCGAGGCTCCCGATACGGCCCCGGACGCCGCCCCCGACGAGAGCCCCGCCCCCCCGGACGTCGAGCTGCCCTCGCTCACCCACGGCTCCCTGGTGGGGACGCCCTACTTCATGTCCCCCGAGTCCTGGCGTGGAGAGCCGGCGTCGGCCCGCTCGGACCTCTACTCCCTGGGAGTGGTGCTCTACGAGCTCGCCGCGGGTCGGGGCCCCTTCCGCCACGTCCCCCTCCCGGAGCTGGCCCGGACCCTCCAGGAGCGGGATGCGCGCCCGCTGCGCGAAGCCGCCCCGGAGGTGGAGGCACGTTTCGCGGCGGTGGTGGACCGCTGTCTGCGCCGGGAGCCCACCGAGCGCTACGCCTCCGCCGACGAGCTGCTGGAGGCGCTGGAGGACTTGAAGGCCGGCGACACCGCCGCGCCCGTCCCCGAGGGCAACCCCTACCGGGGCCTTCAGTCCTTCCAGGAGGAGCACCGGGCCCTCTTCTTCGGCCGCCGGCAGGAGGTGCGCGCCGTGGTGGAGCGGCTGCGCGCCAGCCCCTTCGTCCTCGTCACCGGCGACTCCGGCGTGGGCAAGTCCTCCCTGTGCTCGGCCGGAGTGCTGCCCCTGGTGGTGGAGGGAGCGCTGGAGGATGGCTTCCAATGGAGCGTGGCGCGCATGGTGCCCGGCCGCCGCCCCGTGACCGGCCTCGCCCTCGCGCTCGCCCCCCACGTCCCGCTGGAAGAGGCCCGCATCGAACAGCTCGCCCGCGCCGAGCCCACCACGTTGATGCGCGCCCTGCGGGCCGCCCTCGGCGGGAACTCACGCCGGGGCGTTGTCCTCCATGTGGACCAGCTCGAGGAGCTCACCACCTTGAGCGAGCCGGCGGAGGCGACACACCTCGCGGAGCTGATGGGATTGCTCGCCTCGGGTGTACCGGGGGTGCGCCTGCTGGCCACGGCCCGGAGCGACTTCCTCACCCGACTCGGCGTCCTGCCCGGCCTGGGCGAGGCGCTCGCGCGCGCCCTCTACCTGCTGCGTCCCCTGGGTCGCGCCGAGGTGCGCGAGGTGGTGACGGGTCCCGCCCGCGTCAAGGGGACTCGCTTCGAGTCGGAGGCCCTCATCGACACGCTGGTGGAGTCCACCCTGCGCGCCGAGGGCAGTCTGCCGCTGCTCCAGTTCACCCTCGCGGAGCTGTGGGAGGCGCGCGACCGGGCCCGGGGCATCATCCCCACCACGGCACTGGAGGCGCTCGGCGGAGTGAATGGCGCGCTCGCCCGGTACGCGGATGGGGTCATCGACCAGCTGCTGCCGGATCAGCAGCGGGCGGCGCGGCGGCTGCTCATGCGGCTCGTCACGGTGGACGGGACGCGCGCCCGCCGCTCCGAGGCCGAGCTGCCCGGCCACGAGCCGGCCTCACGGGCCGCACTGGAGGCGCTCGTCCACGCGCGCCTGGTGGTGGCCCGCCGCTCCGAGGAGGGCACCACCTTCGACATCGCCCACGAGGCGCTGCTCACCGGCTGGGCCCGGCTCGCGCAGTGGCTGGCCGAGGCCAACGAGGCACGTCAGCTCCATGCCCGGCTGGAGCAGGCCGCCGCCGAGTGGGAGCGGCTGGGGCGCCCGCGCGAGGCGCTGTGGGGCACCCGCCACCTGACCGAGGTGCATCCGCTGTCCCCGGAGGGACTCTCGGTGCGCGAGACCGCCTTCCTCGAGGCCTCGCGCCGGGCCGTGAGCCGCGGCCGGCTGCGCACGCGCGCGCTCGCCGTGGGCTTCATCGCCTCGCTGGCCCTGGTGTACGCCGGCCTGCGGGTGAACGGCTGGTACACCCTGGAGCGCGAGGTGCGCGCGCAGCTCGGCGAGGCCCGCTCCCTCCTGGAGAACGCCCGCGAGCGGCACCACGCGCTGGAGCGGGCGCGAACGGAGGCCTTCGCCCTCTTCGACACGGGCGAGCTGAAGAAGGCCCAGCCCCGCTGGGTCGCGGCGCTCCGGCTCCAGGCCGAGACGGAGCGGGCCTACACCCGCGCCACCGACTCGCTGGAGAAGGCGCTGGTGCTCGACCCGAGCCGCGAAGAGGTCCGGTCCGCCTTCGCGGACGTGCTCGCCGAACGCGTGCGGCTCGCCGAGCGCGCCTTCCGCACCGCTGAACGCGACGAGTTGCTGCACCGCCTGCGCCTCTATGACACCACCGGCGAGCGCCTGGCGCGCTGGGAGGCGCCCATGCGGCTGAACCTGCGCACCTCGCCCCCCGGGGCCACCGTCTCCCTGGCGCGCTACGCGCAGACGGAGGAAGGCCCGCGAGTGCTCGCACCCGCCCCTTCCCCCGGCAGCACCCCGCTGGAGGGGCTCTCGTTGGAGCGCGGCACCTGGCTGTTGGAGCTGAATGCCCCTGGACGGGCCCCGGTGCGCTACCCGCTGCGTGCCGAGCCAGGGACCGAGCACACCCTGGAGTTGTCCCTGCCGGAGGCCTCCCGCGTTCCCGAGGGCTTCGTCCATGTGCCACGTGGCACCTTCCTCTTCGGCACCGCCGCGGACGAGGACATCCGCCAATTCTTCGACACGGTGCCGCTGCACGAGGTGGAGACGGGGCCCTACTTCATCTCCCGCACCGAGGTGACGTACGGCGAATACCTGGCCTGGCTGAAGACGCTGCCCCCCAAGGAGCGGGCACGCCGCACGCCCCATGACGCCTCCGTGTCCACGGTGAGCACCGCGGTGGGGGTGAAGCAGCTCGCGGACGGGCGCTGGCACCTGCGCATCCAGCCCAACACGGAGGTGTACGAGGCGCGCGAGGGCGA
>NZ_DASVWK010000152.1:0-7434 GCF_036389735.1 Archangium sp.
GCGCAACTCCCGGCGGGCCCGAGCGACGTTCACGATGACCTCGTCCGCGCTGGACCACCGCGCGAGGCACCGGGCGTGAACGGCCAGGGACAGATGGAACACGGAGACATCCGCCGTGGCGGCCGCTTCCACGAAGGCCCGGGTCCGTTCCGGCTCGAGCTGGCGGAGGACGGACAGGAGCGGCGGCTCGGGCGGCGCGTGTGGCTCCCCGTCGAAGGGCAAGCGGAGCGCCGGAGCATCCGAGAGGCGCTCACGCCACCACTGGAGGTCGTCCTCCAGTCCCGGCCTGCGGACATCGAGCGTGTCGAAGAATCCGGGAGCCACCGGCCCGTCGGGGAGCGGGTGGCCCGACACGGCGGCGGCGTAGGCCCGCCAGAGTTCGGTGGCGATGACATGCAGGCTCCACGCGTCCGCGATCAGATGGTGCGCACACACGAGCACGTGCGTCGCCTCCCCCGCCGCGTCGCGGGCCACGTCCACGCGCCAGAGGGGCGGATGAGCGAGCTCGAAGGGCGTGTTGACGATGCCATCGGCGAGCGCTTCCACGTCCGCGACCGCACCGTGATCGACGACCCGGACCTCCACGGTCTCGGAGAGCCGTTGCACCGCCTCCCCGTCCGTCGTGACCGCCACCGAGGCGCGAAGCAGGGGATGACGTCGCGCCACGGCGGCGACCGCCCGCCGGAGCACCTCCACCGAGAGACTCCCCCTGACCGTCTGCCGGACGAACGAGAACGCGGGGACATCCGGATGCAGCCGCTGCTGGACCCAGAACGCCTTCTGCACGGGCGAGAGCGGGGCCTCGGTCGCAGCGGCGCGAGGCGCGGAAAGGGCCGTGTCGGCCGGTTTCCGAGCCGGGGTCGCGTCTCCCGTCCCCTTCTGGAGGTATGCCGCGAGCGCTTCAATCGTGGGGTGCTCGAAGAACAGGGTGGCCGGGAGTTCGACGCGGTAGCGGTCCGAGAGCGCCTTCACCAGGTCCAGCGCGTTCAGCGAGTCCAGCCCCATGGCCAGGAACGAGCGATCCGTCGAGACCTCGTCCGGATCCACCTCGAGCGCCCGTGCCACGAGCGCACGAAGCTCCTCCTCCACCCCGGAGAAACGCGCCTCGGTGGGAGCGGGCGCTGAGGTTGCCTCCAAAGGGAGTCGTGGCGAAGCCATCACCACGGACGCCGCCGCGCGAGGCCCCGTGGGCGCGACCACGACGTGCGCCCGGCCAGAGGCAAGTGCGAGGAAGAGTGCCTCCACCCCCTGTCGCGTGGGGATCGCGGGAAACCCACGGGCCTCCATGGCGCGGACCAGCGTGGGGTCGGCGCCCATGCCCGTCTCACTCCACACGGACCACGCCACGGACGTGAACGGCAGGCCCTCCGCCCGGCGCGCCAGGGCGAAAGCATCCAGGTACGCGTTCGCCGCGACGTAATCCCCCAACCCTCCCCCCAGCCCCGGCCAGCTCGCGGACATGGACGAGAAGAGCGCGAAGAAGTCAGGCCGGAGCCGCCTGCGCTCCAGCTCCCGCCAGAGGAGCCACGTGCCCCGCACCTTGGGCGCCAGCACCCGCGCGAGCGCCGCGTCCTCGCGCCCTCCGATGCGACCGGGTGAAGCCATACCGGCCGCGTGCACCACGCCGTGGAGGGCGCCATGGTCGAGCACAACCCGCGCGACGAGTCCCGCGACCCCATCCGGATCGGAGACGTCGCAGGCGATGTACGTGACGGCCGCGCCGCTCGCCCGCAGCGCTTCGAGGCGCGCGGCCCGCTCCGGCGCCTGCTCCAGCGGCGTCCGGCCCACCAGGACGAGAGTGCGCCCCTCGCGCGCGAGCCGTTGGGCCACCGCGTGGCCGAGCCCCTCGGCACCTCCCGTGACGAGATAGACCCCGTCCTCGCGTGGCCCGTGCGCGCGCTCCCCGGCACGCGCCAGGGGCTCGACCGTCCGTTGCTCGCGACGCCCCTGACGCCACCGGAAGACCCGCTCCGGCTCCGCCGCACACGTGGCCTCGGTCACCACCATGTCCGCGATGGACTCGGAGGACGCGGTGACGTCGACATCCACGACACGGCACCGGCTGCCGGGAAGCTCGTCCTCCAGCGCGAGCCCGAGCCCCACCAGCGTCGCGCGCTCGGGGGCGAGGCCGTCCGTCGCCCCGGCGGTCACCACGAGAAGACGCGCGGGACGCCGTGCCCGCTCGAGCGCATCCCAGGTCCGAGCGAGTGTGTGCAGAGCGAAGACGCCCTCCCGCTGCGTGTGCTCCAGGGAAGGAACGTCCCTGGGCGGCACGGCGGCCCCCGTCGGGCCGAGGAACACGACGCCCTCGGACTCGCCCCGCGCGAGCGCCGCCTTCAGTTCCGGCGGGTCCACCTGCTCGCAACTCGCCCCCGCGTCGCGCATGCGGCGGGTGACCTGGGCACTCGCGGGATGCGACGCGGGCACGATGAGCCAACGTCCCTGGAGCGGCCGCGGCCCTCCCGGTGGTACCTCCCGCCAGACCACCTCATGCATCCACGCGCGAGGGTCCCGGTCCACGCCCTGGAGTGCCTCCGCGGTGACACGACGCAGGCGCAGCCCACGCAGGCGCAGGCACGGCACGTCTCCAGCGCGGACCTCCACCTCGCAGTGCACGACCTCGCCGGGGGCCCGTGGATCTCCGCTCAGCGTCACCAGCGCCGTGCACCGCTCGGGCACCGGACCGAGCAACTCGACCCGCTCCACGTGCATCGGTACGTACAGGCCCTCGCGCTCACGGCTCTGGGCCAGCAGCAGCGCCGCGATGGGCTGCATGGCGGAGTCGAGCAGCGCCGGATGCACACCGAACGTCCGCCCCCGTGCCTCCTCCGGGAGGACCAGTTCCGCTCGGGCGGTCCGCTCGCCCAGCTCGATGGAACGCACGGCGCGCAGCGAGGCGCCATGCTCCATTCCGCGCTCACGGAGTCCCGCGTACAGGTCGGAGGGCTCGAACGCTCGCGTGCGTGGCTCCTCGCTGCCCGCCACCGCTGGCGACGGCTCCTGCTCGGGCCGGAGCACCTTCGCCCGCGCGAGCACCTCGCCCGCCTCGTCCGCCAGCGACACCGCCAGTTCCTCACCCCGGCGCTCCACCACGACGCGCACCGTGCACGCCTCGTCGTCCACCCGGACAGGCCGTGCGAACGTGACGTCCGCGAGCCCCGCGGGTTCCGAGCCCAGCGCATGCCGCGCCGCCGCACGCATCAACTCGATGCACGCGGCGCCCGGCAGCAGATGCACCCCATGCACCACGTGCTCGGAAACGAGTGGGTCCTCGGGCGTGAGACGCGCGAGGAGCACGGCGCGATCCAACGTGAGTTCGCACGTCTCCACCAGGAGCGGATGCGCGATGCGCCGCGACGAGGTCGGGGCCACCGGGGCGTCGGGCACCCACCAGGGCCGATGCTCGAGCGGGTATGTGGGAACTGGCACGTGCGGGCGGTCCGGCTCCGCGTCCCACGCGAGGCGATCGAACGCCCGTCCTTCGATGAACGCGTTCGCCGCGAGCTCCGCCGAAGGTGCGTCCACCGGCGCTCCCCCGCGCGCGTTCTTCCTCACCACGCGGTCGGGGACGACGCCGTGGAGCACCTCGCCCGTGGCTCCGTCCGCCCAGGCCTCGAGCCGCTCCGCAACCCGCTCCGCGCCGACGAGCGCGAGCCGATGGGGGCCCGGATCACGCGACACGCTCGCCGACAGCGCGGCTTCCGCGGGCTCCACCTCCGGGTGCTCCCGGAGCCAGGACGCGAGGTTCCGGGCGGTGGCGCGGAGTGCCGTGTCGGTGCGCGCGGACAAGGTCCACAGCAGGGGGCGCGTGCTGGGGATGCGCGAGCGCGGAGGGGGCGAGGGCGGCTCCTCCAGGATGACGTGGGCGTTGGTGCCACCAAACCCGAAACCATTGATACCGGCGCGCAGGGGCCCGGGCCCGCTCCAGGGACGCGACGAGTCCACCAGGCGGAGGCCAGCCGGCGTGAGTCCGTGCTCCGGATCGGCCGAGCCGGCATGCACCGACGCGGGAAGCCCGCGGTGCCCGAGCGCGGAGATGACCTTGAGCAGGCTGGCCATCCCAGCGGCGCTCAAGAGGTGTCCGACGTTGCCCTTCACCGAGCCCAACCCGAGAGGCGCGTCCGAGCCCTCCCTCCCGAAGACCGTGGCCACCGAGCGCGCCTCGACGGAGTCTCCGACACGCGTGCCGGTGCCATGCGCCTCGAGGTAGCTCGCGCTCGCCGGGTCGAGCCCGGCCCTCCGCCACGCCTCCCGCATCACCGCCACCTGCCCGGCGGGGTTGGGCGCCATCGGGGTGAAGGTGCGTCCATCGTTGTTGAGCGCGCTGCCGCGCACCACGGCCAGGATGGGCGCGTGCCGTCGGAGCGCGTCCTCGAGCCGCTCCAGGACGACGACACCCAGCCCCTCGCCCAGCACGATGCCATCGGCGTCCCGAGCGAACGGCCGCATCCGGCCGGTGGGTGAAAGGGCCCCGGCACGAGCGAGGACGGTGAACACGGTGGGGGTGAGGTTGAGCGTGATGCCCCCTGCCAGCGCGAGGTCACACTCACCGCGGTTCAAGCTCTCGCAGGCCAGGTGCAGGGCGACCAGGGACGACGAGCACGCGGTATCGACGGCCAGCGCGGGGCCGGACAGGTCCATCACATGCGCGACACGTGCGGGAATGAGGTTGCGCAGGTTTCCCACCGCCGCGGAGGGATGCACGGACACGCCCGCCCACAGGAGCCGGAGGATCCCTTCCTGGTAGTCGGACTGGCCGACGCCCACGAAGCTCCCGACGCGTCGGTTGCGTCGGCGGGGGCCCGCGAACCCGGCGCGCTCGAGCGCCTCATGCGCCACCTCGAGGAGGAGCCGCTGCTGCGGGTCGGTGACCTCGGCCTCGCCCCCCGACATTCCGAAGAACGCCGCGTCGAACCCGCGAACGTCGTCGAGAAACGCACCCACCCGCGCGTCCGCGTGGTCAGGCCATCGGTCCACGGGGGGCGAACGTACCGAGACGCGCTCCGCGATCAGGTTGTTCCAGAACGCCTCGGGTGTGTTGGCGTCGGGCAGGCGGCAAGCGGCGGCGACGATCGCGATGGGACCGGTCATGGACGCGGGAATGTACCCGCGAGGTCAGTCCCGGCCAGTTCGCAGGTAGCGCGTCACGAAGGACTTCGCCCGGCGCGCGGCGGCTCCAGGCGCCCTCCCCCGCCCCAGTTCCACCGCGAAGGCCGTGGCCAGCCGGCACCCCGAGCCCCGACGTTCGGGAGGCCGAGCCAGCCGCTCCCCTTCCAGCACCAGCTCCCGGCCCGGCAGGCACAGCACGTCCACCGCGCCCGTCTCCCGGTGCCCGCCCTTCACCAGCACCGCGCCGAAGCCGTGCGCCACGAGCGCCCTGCCCGCCTCGCGCGCTTCCTCCACGCTGCGCACTTCGCCCCCGCCGAGCAGCCACGCCGCTTCGTCCAGATTCGGCGTGAGCGTCACCTTCGGCCCCGCCAGCGACAGGTAGTGCCGCCGCGTCAGCTTCGAGAGCGCCTCGCCTCGCGACGTCCGCACCACCGGATCCACCACCCACCACACGTCCACGCCATCGAGCGCCTCGCGCAGCACGGCCAGCAGCGCCGGGCCGGGCACCTGCCCCAGCTTCACCGCGTGCAGGGGTCCCAGCTCGAGCGCCGCCGTCACCTGCGCTCGCAACACCCGTGCGGGCGTGGGTTGATACAGGAAGGTGCCCTGGCCCTGCGCCGTCTGCGCCGAGGGCACCCCCACTGGCGCGCCGCCCAGCGCCCACACCACCGCCACGTCCGCCAGCAACCCCGCCCGGCCCGTGGGCTCGTGGCCCGCGCACAGCAGGATGCGCGGTGCCCCACTCACCGCCGATGCTCGCGTGCCTTGTGGATGAAGGCCCGGTAGATGCCCATGTGCGTCGGCACCGTGTTGAGCATCAGCTCCGGGTGCCACTGCACGCCCAGCGCGAAGCCATACTGGGTGGACTCGATGGCCTCCACCACCCCGTCCGGTGACACCGCGCTCACCACCACCTGCTCGCCCATGCGCTGTGCCGCCTGGTGGTGTGTCGAGTTCACCATGAGCTGACCCTTGCCCACCGCATCCGCCAGCAACGTGCCGTCGCGCACGTCCACCGGGTGCATCGGGTGCGTCCGGTCGTGCTTCTGCTCGTGCTCGTGCGCGCCCGGCACCTCGCGGCGGATGTCCTGGAACAGCGTGCCGCCCAGCACCACGTTGAGCAGCTGCATGCCTCCGCAGATGCCCAGCACCGGCATGTTGCGCTTGAGTGCCCCGCGCATCAGCGCCGTCTCGAAGGCGGTCCGCGTCACCTTCACCGGGCCCATGCCCTCGCGCGCCGTCTCGCCATAGGCCTCGGGGGGAATGTCGAAGGCCCCACCCGTGACGAGCAGCCCGGAGATGCGATCCAGGTACGCGTCCACGCAGGCCAGCTCATCCGCGTACGGCAGCACGAAGGGCAGGCCCCCCGCACGCAGCACCGCGTCCGAGTAGGGCACCTTCAGCTCGTAGTACGGGAAGGGAGAGTCCGGCCGATTGGTGGTGAAGTCCGGGGTGATACCGATATTGGGCCGGCGGGGGGCCTGGCCATGGGTCTTGGGAATCATGCGTCTTGGCCCGGGAGGCTAGCCCCCCGGACGCCCTTTTCAAAAGCAGCGGCCAGGCGACGAACGCGCTCGGCAATGTCCTCGGCGAGCAAGGCATCGGAGGCCACGGCGCCTCCATGGGCCCCCGTGGCGGCCAGGTTCGCGATGTTCTCCAGCGTTACCCCACCAATCCCCACCACCGGCAGCGGGCTCTCGCGCACCACCGCCTCGAAGCCCGCCAGCCCCAACACCGGCGCCGGCACCTGCTTCGTGGTGGTGCCGAAAACGGGCCCCAGTCCCACGTAGTCCGCTCCGGCGGCCCGCGCCGAGTGTGCGTCCGCCAACCCCCGCACCGTCACCCCCACCAACCGGCCCGGTCCCAGCAGCTCCCGAGCCGCCTCGGGCGGCAGATCCTCGTCTCCCACGTGCACCCCGTCCGCTCCCGCGAGCAGCGCCAGGTCCACCCGGTCGTTCAGCAGGCAGACCGCCCCCGCGTGCCGGCAGGCGGCCACCACCTCGCGCGCCGCGGCCAGCGCCTCCCGGAGGGGCGTCTTCTTCATCCGCAGCTGCACCACCCGCGCTCCCCCGGAGAGCAGGCGCGCCGCTTTCACCCCCAGTGGCAACTCCGGGCGCAGGGAGTCATCACAGAGAACATAGAGGCCTCGGGGAAGGGTCGGACGAGCGGGGACGTTCATCGGCTCCGGGCGGGTGTGGGTTCAGTGGCGTTGACAGAGGGTAGCCCTGCTATAAGGTGACGCGCCCTTTTCCAAGAGATTCCGAGGAGTTGAACATGGCCAATCCGATCGACCCCAAGCACATCGACAAGCGTACGGCCGAGCGG
>NZ_DASVWK010000153.1:0-17180 GCF_036389735.1 Archangium sp.
GCTTCTGGGTCCGCCAGTTGTTGGGGCTCCAGAACCGGTAGAAGTCGCGGTAGTAGCCGAGCGCCGCGCGCGCCACGCCGGGCTGACGGAACGTGCGCTTGAGCGCGTCCATCTCCTCCACGGGCCACCGCCACCCCGGGGACCAGTCGCGCCAGAGCTTCTCGATGAACTGGAAGTCGTCCCACCGCACGGCGACGTCCGCCACCCCGCGCAGCTGGAAGAAGAACGTGTACCAGGAGTTGCGCAGCTGGCCCGGATCCTTGGCCAGGCTCGCCAGCGCGTCACCGGTGTAGGGCACCGCCAGCGCGGAGAACGAGTGGAAGCGCTCCGGCGCCAGCCCCGAGACGGCGTAGCCGATGATCGCGCCCCAGTCGTGGCCGATGAGGTGCGCCTTGCGCACGCCCAGATCATCCATCCATCCCAGCAGATCCTCCGCGAGGTGGGCGATGAAGTAGCCGCCCTCCCGAGGCTGCGACGAGGGCTCGTAGCCACGCAGCGTCGGGACGATGACCCGGTAGCCGGCCTCGGCCAGCGCGGGCATCTGCTCGCGGAAGGAGCGGGCATGATCCGGGAAGCCGTGCAGGCAGAAGACGACCTCCGGCCCCTCTCCCATCTCCATCGCGGAGAACTTCAGCCCGTTGGCGCGAAGGGTCCGCCCCTTCAGCTCATTGCGAAGCGTATTCATGTGTCCCCCCCAAGGGTTGAAACGTGATGCGGCATGTCATGCCTTGCCCGGCCCCCGCGTGGCAAGACCCGGCTCACTTCTTCGGCTTGCCGCCCCTTCGCTCCAGCTCGCGCAGGATGGCCTCCGGATCATCATCCTCCTGGAGCACGAAGACTCCCTCCTCGGTGGGAGGAGGCGCGGGCGTCATTGGTGGGGGAGGGGCGCGAGTGCGCGGAGGCGGAGGGGGCGCGGCCGGTTTCACCCGTGCGGACGGTGGGGCGTACGGCTCCGGCGAGGCCGCTGGCGGCTCCGGGGTGAGGGCGGCGGGCGGGAGCGTGGCCGGCGCCTCCTCGGTGGTCGAGGGCAGGTGCCAGTCGCTCTTCCGGTTCAGCCACTCCCCATAGCGCGCGAAGGACCAGCTGCCATCGGCGGCCCCCGTCTCGATGGCGGAGCCGAGCTTGAAGAAGAGCCCCTGGCGCACGAGGCTCTTCACCGGGGTGCTGCCGGCGAGGAGTTCGCACTCGGGGACGCGGATGCCAAGGTCGGGCCGGTAGCGCAGGCGCTGGCTCACCACCCCGACGAGGCAGTCCGCGAGCTGCGCGCACACTGAGCCCTGAATCTCCGGCGGGAAGGAGGCCACCACGCGCTGGAGCGCCTCGGGGGCGCTGGAGGAGTGCACGGTGGCGAGCACGAGGTGCCCCGTCTCCGCGGCGTTCAGCGTCAATCGCATCACCTCCGGCTCGCGCATCTCGCCCACCATGAGCACGTCCGGATCCTCGCGGAGCGCATCCACGAGGGCCTGGGCGAACGAGGGCGTGTCGCGGCCCACCTCGCGCTGGCGGATGAAGGACTGGCGCGGCGCCAGCGCGTACTCGATGGGGCTCTCCACGGTGATGATGTGGCGGGCCTCGCTCAAGTTGATCTCCTGGAGCAGCGCCGCGAGCGTGGACGTCTTGCCGGAGCCGGTGGGGCCGCTCACCAGCACGAGCCCGTGCGAGGGCTCGATGAAGCGCCGCAGATCCGGGTGCAGGTTCAGCTTCTTGAGCGTGGCCTGGAAGGACGCCAGCAGGCGGATGGCGAAGCCCACGCCGCGTGCGCTGCGCAGGATGTTGATGCGGCACCGCTGCCCCGCGAGGGTGAAGGAGCCATCGTAAGAGCAGCGCTGGACGAACTCGGGCCAGCCGGCTTCTCCGATGACCTCCTGGGCCATCGTGGTGAGCGCCGGGGCGGGGACGGGCTCGCCAGAGAGCCGCAGATCCCCCCGTATCCGCAGCGCCATGGGCATTCCGCCCTCCAGATGGATGTCGCTCGCGCCCTGCTCTCGGGCCAGCCGGATGATGGATTCGAGCCGCATGTCGTCCCCGCTATCCTTTCTGACGCAGCCGCTCCGCCGCGCGCCGGGAGCTGAGAATGTCGAAGGGCAGGCCATGCCAGCCTGACATGGAGAGCAGGCGCTTGTCCTTGCTCACCAGCCAGGCGGCACCGGCACGGGCCGCGAGTTCGAGGAACTTCTGGTCGTCCCGATCCCTGCAGCGGGGCAGGGTGGGAAGCGGTGGGCCGGGAGTCTCGGGGACCAGGTGCACGAGGCTCCGGTAGCGGGCGAAGAGCGTCCGCCGGGCCGCCTCGTCCAGCGCGAAGGTGGGGTAGGCGAGGACGAGCTCCAGCTCCTTCAAGGTGTCCTCGCCGGCCCACGCGGTGACGTCTCCCGCGGCCAGGGCCTCGGCGAGGGGGCGCACGAAGGGGTCGTCGAACACCAGCAGGTCCAGGACCACGTTGGTGTCGAGGACCAGCGGCAGGGGCGGGCTCAGTGCCACACGACGCCCGAGGCCGCCTCGCCGCCCGTCACGTCCTTCATCCAGGCGCGCAGTGCGTCCGACTCCATGGGGAGGTCGTCCGGCCAGAGCCGGAGGCTGCCGTACTGGTCGGTGGAAACGAGGGAGCGGCCATCCGGGAAGAAGGTCACCACCCCCACGTGCCCGGTGTGGCCTCGCAGCACCCGGCCCTCGCCGCTCTCCAGGTCCCACAGGCGCACCGTCTGGTCGGTGCTCGTCGAGGCCAGCCGCGTCCCATCGGGCGACAGGGCGATGTCGAGGATCTGCCCCTGATGCCCTCGGAGCGAGCCTCGCGCCTGGCCCGTCCGTCCGTCCCAGAGCATCACACGGGTGTCCTTCATGCCCCGGCTGGCCACGTACTTCCCATCCGGGGTGAAGAGGACCTCCGTCACACCCGTTCCGCTCACGTCCACGCGCTGGCCCTGGCCGGTCTCCAGGTCCCAGAAGCGCAGGGTGTGATCCATGCCACCGGTGACGAGGCGTCTTCCGTCCGGCGAGAAGGCCAGGCCGCGGACCTCATCCTCGTGGCCCCGCAGCACCTGGGCTGCTCCCGAGCCCACGCTCCAGAGCCGCGTCGTACCATCCGCGCTCGCGGAGGCGAGGCGCCCGCTGTCCGGGGAGAAGGCGAGCTGGAACACCCGCCGGTCATGGTGGCCGAGCACGCGCCCCTGACCGGAGGCCAGCTCCCACAAGCGCACCTCTCCGCCTTCGTCCGCCGTGGCGAGCCACCGGCCATCGCCCGAGGAGGCGAGCACGAAAACGGGCTGGGCGTGGCCCGCGAGCACCTTCTCCGCGCGCCCGGTGGTGGCCTCCCAGAGGTGGACCCGGCCATCGGGCGCGCCAGAGACGAGCCACCGGCCGTCCGGGGTGAAGTCCACCGGGCTCCTCGCGAAGCCGTTGACTTCCAGCAGCGGGGTCTCGTCCGCGGTCATGTCCATCAGGCGGAGCAGTCCCGCCGAGGACACGGTGGCCAGCCGCCGGCCATCGGGTGAGCGCACCAGGGAGACCTGGGTCATCCGGGGCGTCGAGAGGACGCGGTGGTTCTCCATCCGCACGGGGAACAGGCGCAACCCTCCGTCGGCGCTGCCCACGGCCAACCGCTGGCCATCCGGTGAGAAGGTGATGGGGTGGACCTTCTCTCCGGCGCCGCGCAGCACGCGGACCTTGCCCGTGGACAGATCCCACAGCCGCGCGGTGCGGTCGGCGCTGCCGGAGGCGACGTACCGGCCATCCGGGGAGACCCGCAGATCGGTGATCTGCCCCTCGTGGCTGCCCAGCACCTTCGACGTTCCGGTGGCCACCTCCCAGAGCCGCACGGTCCCATCCATCTGACCGATCACCAGCTGCCCGCCCCCCGGCACCATGGCGAGCATCATGATGGGCTGCGTTCCCTCCTCCAGGAGCCGTCCCTTCCCGCTCCGGGGATCCCAGACGTAGAGCTGCCCCATGCTGCTGCCCGTGTAGAGCTCGCCGGTGGGGGAGAACGTGTTCGCCCAGACGATGCCCGTCTCCCTCGGAAGGATCCGCGTGGTGTCGTGCTCCAGGTCCACGAGCACCGAGTGGGCGCCCTGGTAGCCGCGCAGGAAGACGCGCTTGCCCTCTGGGGAGAGCATCGCGTCCTCGACCCCCCGGGAGCCCAGGTGCAGCGTGCGAGACTCGCCGGTGCCCAGGTTCCACACGTGGAGCAGCTCATCCGTCCGGCTGCCGGCCACGAGGCACTGGCCTTCGCACGCGAGGGTGAGCGCCGACACCGGACCCGGCAGCTTCGCGAAGTCGCGACCCTCTCCGGTCTCCAGATCCCAGAGGCGGAGGGAGCCGTCCTTGCTGCTGGACAGGACGCGCCGGCCATCGGGCAGGAGCCGCACCCCCCAGACCTCGTCGGCGTGCCCGGTGAGGGCTCGGCTCTCGCCCCGCTTCAGGTCCCAGACGCGCAGGGTGTGGTCATCGCCGCTGGAGAGCAGGTGCTTGCCATCGCGCGTGAACATCAGATCGTTGATGGCCTGCGAGTGACCGCGCAGCACGGTGGCGAAGCCATGGGCCCGGGCGTCCGCGGCGATCATCCGCACCGCCGACCAGCGGGTGAAGCCGGACGAGAGCTGCTGCAACCAGCCGAGGGCCTCGTTCGGATCCCGCTCCACTGCCTCACGGGCCTGGAGCAGGAGGAGTTCGTCGGCCCGGGACTGCGCCTGTTGGCGCGCGGCCTGGGCGAGGTCTCGCTCGGCCACGATGCGGCGGAAGCCCACCACGCCCACCCCGATGAGCAGCAGCAGGGCCACCATCGTCACCGTCACCGCGGCCCGGTAGCGCCGGACGAAGCGGCGCAGCAGTTCCACCCGGGAGTACTGGTAGGCACCGACGATCTGCCCCGTCTGGAAGCGCCGCAGGTCCTCCGCCAGCTCGCGCGCGGTGGCGTAGCGCTGGGCGGGCTCGCGCGCCATCGCCTTGGTCACGATGGCCAGCAGGTCCGACGGGATGCATTTCTGACGCGTGGTGAGCGGTGGCGGTGGGCCCCGCACCACCTTCTGGAGCACCTGCTCCGAGGTGCCTCCGTCGTAGGGCCGGTTTCCCGCCAGCAGGTGGTAGAGGATGGCGCCCAGCGCGTAGACGTCGGCGCGCTCGTCCACGGGCTGGCCCGCGGCCTGCTCCGGCGGCATGTACGCCGGCGTCCCCATCACTGTGCCCACCCGGGTGAGGCCTCCATCCTCGGCACCAGCGCCCGGGTCGCCCGTTCCGGAGGGCTCGCTCGCGCCCTCGCGCGACAGATCCTTGGCCAGTCCCCAGTCGATGACGACCGTCTCGCCGAAGTCACCCACCAGCACGTTGGCCGGCTTGAGGTCGCGGTGGATGATGCGCTCGGTGTGCGCGTAGGCGATGGCCTCGGCCACCGCGAGCACATGAGGCAGCAACGCCAGCCGCTCTTTCAGCGTCGTGCGCTCGGTGATGACGTCCGCCAGCGAGCGGCCCGACACCAGCTTCATCGCGTAGAAGGGCTCGCCCCCGGGCCAGCGACCCGCCTCGTACACGGGTACGATGGAGGGGTGCTGCAAGCGCGCGGTGACGAGTGCCTCGGCGACGAAGCGCGCCTCGGCGTCCCGGGTGGGCGCGAGCATCTCCTTGATGGCCACCGGCCTGTCGAGCTGGAGATCTCTGGCCCGGAGGATGCGACCGATGCCTCCATGCGCCAGCTCTCCGGCGATGGCATAGCGGGCCGGATCCACCGGGGGCAGCGTCGCGCCAGGGGGAGTCGCGGCACGTGGCTGGACCGGGGCACGCACCGTGGGATCCACCGTACTGTCGAACCCGGGCTGCTCCTGCCCATCGGAGGAGCGGGTGGCATCAATCGGCTTGGCTTGGCTCATGGACGCACTCCGAGTCTATGTCAGGTGGCCGCCATCCATCCCATCGGACCGGGCTGCGCTCGCCTGCCCTCACGCCTGCTCCCTCCGGTGGCCGCGATGCCACGATAATACGAGCGGAGTCGCCGATCGCGACCTCGGGTCCGAACTACCTGGATGGACAGTGGGATTGAGGATGGGCCGGAACCCGCGTGCGTGGTTCGTGGAACGGTTGGATGGGTTTCTCTCGGAGTCGCTGCGTCGGGCTTCTCCGCTCGAGCTGGGCCGGGCCCGGCTGCTCGTCGGGGTGTGCTGGGCGCTGCTCGCGTGCGATCTGCTGATCCTGCTCCTGATGCTGGCGAAGCCGGGCTCCCGGGGCGTCATCGCGGTGGGTGGGGTCTGCGCGTTGGGCTTCAGTGGGGCACTGGTGCTGCTGCGCCGCTCGTCCTCGACCCGACTCCTGGGCTTTGTGCTGTGCTCCCTGCTGACGGCGGGGACGATCACCAGCACCCTCCACCTGGGGACGCTCGTGGTGGCCACGCACGCCGGGCTGATGCTCGTCCCCGTGGTGTCGGTCTACCTGCTGGGGTGGCGCCTGGGGCTGTTCTTCTCCGTGCTCGCCAGCGTGAACGTGGGCCTCGTCTTCCCGCTGCGCATCTGGGGTTCACTGGTGGGCCCCGACCAGGGGCTGTGCGTCTTCGCGGCCCTCTACGTCCTGTGTGCCTGGGCGGTGGGCTGGCTGTTCATCTCCGCGCGAGATGAGGCGCAGGCGGGGATGGAGCGGACGCTGCGGACGCTGCGCGAGAGCGAGGGCAAGCTGGTCAGCCTCATCGAGAGCACGGATGACCTGATCCTCTCCGCGGACCCGGAGGGGCGGGTGGTGACGGCCAATGAGGCGGCGAGGCAGCTCTTCCGGCGCGTGTCCGGCAAGGAGCTCCTGCCGGGCGAGACCATCCTGGGCGAGGCGGCTTCCGGGATCTGGACGCGCTGGAACGAGTTCCTGGCCCGGACGCTGGGAGGGGAGCGGGTGAGGGAGGAGCTGCTGCTCTCGGCGGAGGGGCGGTCCGTCACGCTGGAGCTGACCCTCAGCCCGGTGCGAGGGGTGGGGGAGCGCGTGGTGGGGCTGACCCTCTTCGGGCGCGACATCACCGCGCGCAAGGAGGCCGAGGCCCGGCTGAACAAGATGCACCGCAACCTGCTGGACGTGTCGCGCCAGGCGGGCATGGCGGAGATCGCCACCGGCGTCCTGCACAACGTGGGCAATGCGCTCAACAGCGTGAACGTGTCGGCGGGGGTCATCACCGAGCGGCTGCGCGGGCTGCATGTGTCCGGCATGAACCGGGCGGTGGAGCTGCTGGACGAGAACGCGGCGAACCTGGGCGCCTTCCTCACCACGGACCCCCGGGGGCTGCGGTTCCCGGCCTACCTGAAGGCGCTGGCACGGCAGCTCACGGAGGAGCGCGAGGCGGTGCTGGCGGAGGTGGGCAGGCTGTGCCAGAGCGTGGAGCACATCAAGGTCGTGGTGCGCATGCAGCAGCGGCATGCGCACGCGACGGAGATGGTGGAGCGGCTGCCGGTGCCGGAGTTGCTGGACGACGCGCTGCGCCTGCACGCCCTGTCCTTCGAGCGGGAGGGAATCCAGGTGCGGCGCGAGTACGCGCCCGTGCCTCCGGTGTGGGTGGATCGGCACAAGCTGCTCCAGATCCTGGTGAACCTGCTGGGCAACGCGCGCCATGCGCTGCTGGAGAGTGGGCGCGAGGACAAGCAGCTCACCCTGCGCGTGGAGCTGGCCGGGGAGCGGCTGCGCATCGTCGTGGTGGACAACGGGGTGGGGATTGCCCCGGAGAACCAGGCTCGCCTCTTCGCCCAGGGCTTCACCACGAAGAAGGACGGGCACGGCTTCGGGCTGCACCTCAGCGCGCTGGCGGCCGAGGAGATGCAGGGCGCGCTCTCCTGCGTCAGCGCGGGGCGGGGCCAGGGCGCCACCTTCACCCTGGAGCTGCCCACCGGCAATACATCACGGGAGCCGGAACATCCGCTTCAGGTGCATGCTGGCGACCCCCGATGAGGAGCTTGGGATGTTGGCCAACCCTGGCTCGGAAAGGATCTCCCCCATGTTCAACGTCAACCTCGGATGTCGCGCGCTGGTGCTCGCCCTCCTGGTGCTCTCCGGTTGTGCCTCGGTCCAGACGCCCCGGCCCGAGGCCGCCGAGCGCACGACGGTCTTCGTCGTTCGTCACGCCGAGAAGGACCCCACCCCCGGGCTGAAGGATCCTCCGCTGACCGGGATCGGTCAGCAGCGGGCCGAGGCCCTGCGCGAGACGCTGGGTGCTCATCCGGTCGCGGCCCTGTACACCACCGATACCGTCCGCACCCGGACCACGCTCGCGCCGCTGGCGGCTGCTCGGGGTCTTGAGCCCCAGGTGTATGAGGCTGCCCAGCCGGACGTGCTGGCCGCGCGCCTGCGCGAGCGGCACCGGGGGCGGACAGTGGTGGTGGTGGGGCACTCCAACACGGTGCTGCCCTTGATCGAGGCCCTGGGCGCGGCCCGGCCCGTGTCCGAGCTGACCGACGCCGACTATGACTACCTGTTCGAGGTGACGCTCCGGCCCGAGGGCGGGGCCACCGTGCGGGTCCAGCGCTACGGCGCCGGCCAACGGTAGGGACTGGCCACGGTCTGAAACACGAGGGGCCCGGTACGAGTCACCGGGCCCCGGGGTACTACGTGAAACGGCTGACTAGCGGACGGCCTTCTCCAGCGGCTTGGCCTCGGTGGTCGCCTGCTTCTGCGTCCACTCGATGACCGGCGTCTGCCACGACATGCCCGTCTCGGTCGGCTCCGGATCCAGCTTCTCGAACTCGAAGCCGTCGCCACCGAAGTAGAGGTACTCGACCGTCGCGACCTTGTACTCCTTCTTCGGATCCAGCGGCTTGCCCTTGGCGTCCTTGAACTTGCCCTTGCCGGCCGCCTTGAAGCCCGCGAACACCGCCTGCTCGTTGGCGAGCTGGCGCACCAGGTCGGCGCCCTTCAGCTCCACCACCATCAGCGAGTTCTCGTACGGCAGCACCGAGTACACGCTGCCCTTGGTCACCGGGCCCGCCGGCAGGCTCGCGCGGAAGCCGTTGCGGTTGAGCACCACCACGTCCGCTCCGGTCTGCTGCTGGATGGCGCTCGCCACCCACTGGCCGAGCTGCTCCGAGGCCTTGTCGAGGCCCTTCTTCGTGAAGCCGATCTGCTCGCCCAGGGCCTTGTCCAGCTGGGCCTTGTAGTCGGCGAGCTGCCTGGCGAGCTCGGCGTTCGGCGTGGCGCCGGCCGGCACGTCCACCACCTTCGTCTCCACGCCCGTCACCTGCTCACCCTCGGGCTTGGAGGCATCGAAGGTGTAGGCGGCGCGCAGGTACTTGTCGAAGCCGCGGCCCAGCGACACGAAGGTGGTGTTGCCCTCCTTGGTGTCCACCGGCTGCGGGCAGCGGCCACCGGCCACCAGCGACACCTTCCACTCGGGGTGCCTGGCGATCACCGGTTGGAGGTCGCTCGGGCACGCGTCCGCCAGCACCACGAGGGTGTCCGCCCCGGCCTTCTGGGCGTCGGCCACCGCGCTGGTCAGCGCCTGCTCGTCGGGCACCGTCTCCAGGCCCTCGGCGCGCCCGGCCATGGCCGTGGACACCGTCTTGGGCGACGTCAGGCCCACCACGCCCACCTTCAGGCCCTGGCGGTCGAACACCTTGAAGCCGGGCAGCTCCATGCCCTTGGCCAGCGAGGCATCCTTCACCTTCAGGTTGGCCGCCAGGAAGGGGAAGCCAGCGGCCTGCTGGTTCTTCTGGAACTGCTCACGTCCGTAGTCCAGCTCGTGGTTGCCCAGGGCGGAGGCGGCGAAGCCCATGCGGCCCAGCACCGTCGCGGTGGACTCACCGTAGAAGAAGGAGGAGATGGCCGGGCCGCTCCACGTGTCACCGATGGTGAGCGCCAGCGTCGAGGCGTCCTTGCAGGATGCCGCGCCGTCCGCCTTCACCTGACCGACGCAGTGTTTCTCCTGGGCCTCCCACGCGCCGAGCAGCTCCGCCGCGCCGAGGGTGGGCTTCTCGCCCTCGGTGGTGGCGAGGAGCTGGCCGGCGGGGCTGCCGGTGACGAGCAGCGTCACGGTGACGGGCTTGGGAGCCGGGGGCGCGGGAGCCGGCGTCGGCGCCGGCTGGGCAGGAGGGGCCTCCTCCTTGGAAGAACTCTTGTCGCAGCCGGCGAGGGTGCCCAGGAGGGCGAAGGCCACTACACCGGAAGCACGACGCAGCGGGGTACGCATTGGGGACTCCGATTCCGTTGGCGATACGTCCGCGCGAATAGCACACCTCCCTCGGGGGATCGCCAAAAAGGGCACCTCCGTGCGCCGTCTCGGGCCGTGCTAGGTTTCCCTCGTGCAGAGCCGTCACGAGGATGCCAGGCCCCCTCCGGACACCACCCGCGAGCGGATGCTCTGGCGGGTGTGGGAGGACGTGCGCCACGGCGCGTCATACTTCCACCAACGGAAGGTTCCGTTGCCAGTGAACCGCCTGGGCCAGTTCGTCCATGGGCTGTGCCTGCCCTACCACCTGGGGAGAGCCCTCTTCGAGGACCGGGAGGCCCGGAGGCGCTACCTGCGGGTGTGCGGCTTCCAGGCGCTCACCATCCTCGCGGTGGCGGTGCTGTTCACGGGCTCGGGCAAGGAGGTCGTGGAGAGCGCCGAGCAGGCCCAGGAGCAGGAGGAGGAGGCTCGGCACGAGAAGGCGGAGGCCCGGGAGCTGGAGAAGCTCGAGAGGACGTTGGTGCTGGCCACTCGGGCCACGCAGGGGGACGCGGCGAGCGCGGAGAGGATGCGGGCCAAGGTGGAGGAGGCCCGGCGCATGATCCTGAAGGCGCGGGAGCTGCGGCGGGCCGAGAAGCAGGCCTCGCGTCAGGAGCAGCACGGCGTCAGGCGGATGGTGTACTGGGCCGGGCTCTTCTCCGCCCTCCAAGTGGCGCAGTGGGTCGTCATCGCCCTCTCGCGGGACTACCACACGGCCTTTGGCCGGGAGCTGAGCCTGCGGGTCGGGCTGGTGCCGGAGGATGAGCCGCTCACCCCGCGCGTGCGGCTCAACATGCCGTGGCTGCGAGAGAAGCTGAAGCGCCGCTGGCGGGGCCTGTTCATCTTCTCCCTCGGGCTGCCCCTGCTGTGGGCCATCCGGGTGCTGGTGCCCGGGGGGAGCATGCTCTTCCCGGTGTTGCTGTCCGCGTGGGGCGCCTGGTGGTTCGTGGTCTTCACCGCGGCCAAGAGCGCCCGGGCCTGGACGGATCCGGCCGCGCGCGAGCCCTGGTTCCTGCGCGGTTGGAACTGGCTCGGCTCGCGCTTCGCGCTGTTGAGGCCGTACGGCTCGGTGTGGACGACCTTCACCCGCCCGGTGTTCTCCCCGGCCGCCACCGTGGAGCGACAACCGTGGGTGTTGAGCGGGCTCGCGCTGGTGCGGGCGCTCGCGATGCTGCCGCTGGTGAAGTGCTTCCTGCGCCCCCTGGTGCCCGTGGCCGCCCTGTACCTGCTGGCGCAGGAGGCCGCCATGGGGCAGGGCGACGCTAGCCCGCCAGGGGCCGCTTCTGCTCCGGGGGCTCCCCCAGCTCCACCACTTCCCCCGTCTGCCGCGTCTCCGACGACTTCATGACGGCACGCAGCTGCTGACTCACCGCGCGGAAGAAGCCCGTGAGCAGCTCCGGGCGGTCCGCCAGCAGGTCGAGGAAGTCGCGCCGGTCGATGACCAGCACCCGCGTGTCCTCCACCGCGATGATGTCGTTGGGGCGGGGCGCGCCGTCCAGCAGGCTCAAGTCGCCGAACGTCTCCTTGGCCCGCATCCGGAGCACGTGCTCGCCACTGCTCAAGGCATCCACCGCGCCCTCGATGATGACGTAGAGCGCGTCGCCCGGGTCTCCCTCGCTGTAGACGCGCTCACCCGCGCGGAAGCGTGCCTCGCGGGCGATCGCCGCCACCGCCGCCACGTCATCCACGTCGTTCTGCGAGAAGACGTGCACCTCCTCCAGGAGGAACAGCTTCTGCACCGTCGCCTGACTCATGTCTCCCTCTTGGGGCGGGGGCAGATCCATGCCGATCCGGCCCGCCACGTGGCGCGCACACGCGCGCAGCACCACATCCTCGCTGCGGCACAGCCACGCGAGGTGCGCTTCCAACTGGCCCGTGGCGCCCGGCGGGAGATCGCGGTGGTGTGCCTCCACCTGCTCCCGCACCAGGGCCCGGTCCTCCTCGTGCGTCAACGTCTCCAGCAGCTCCAGCGCGTACGCGCGTCGCCGCGTGTCCTGCCCCGCCACGTGCTGGTGCACGCGCCGCATCACCTGGGGCGGGTGCAGCAGGCCCAGCAGGAAGAAGGACAGCTCCAACGCCTGGTCCAGCCGATCTCCCGTCGCGCGTGTCAGCAGCGAGTGCTCGCCCAGCTCCGCGCGCAGGTCCAGGAAGGGCTCCAGCAGGGCGCGGTACACCTCGCGCCGCCGCCCCAGGGCCTCTCGCACCCGATCCTCGTCCACCGGGTGCTCGGGGTGCTCGTCGCGCAGGCGTGACAGCTCCGCGCCGATGCGGAAGTGCAGCCGGGCGTCATCGCGCACGTTGGAGAAGAGCAGGGCGTGCAGCGCCGCCGACGTGCCGATGTGGCGCAGCACGCGCGGCACCTGAAGCCGCATGGCCAGCGGCGCTGACAGATCGTTGAGTGTCGCCTCCAGCATCGGCGTCACCTCGTCACCCAGCGCGGCCAGGGCCTCGCGCGCCTCGCGACGCTCCTCGCGCCAGGTGAGGAAGGTGAGCAGCCGCGGTGCGAGCTTCACATAGCCGCCCTCGCCCACGGAGCGCACCGCCACCCGTCGCACGGAGCTGTCCGGATCGTTCAGGAAGGGCGTCAGCATGGGGATGAAGGTTGGATCCTTCACCCGCCCGAACAGCCGGGCCACCTCGCGGCGATCCGCCACGGGCGCCTGGAGGCCGCGCCCCGACAGCACTCCCAGCGACACGAGCGCCGCCGCGCGAGACTGTCCGTGGAGCAGCGCGCCCACGGCCGCGCAGCGCAGCCCCACGTCCGCGCTCTGCAACAGCGGCGGCAGCAGCACCTCCGCGCGCCCCGGCGCCAGCTTCGCCAGCGCCCACACCGCGCCGTCCCTCGCGCGGCGAGGCCCCTGGGACACGAGCTCCTCCAACAGTGGTGCCGTCTCGGTGGCCCCCAGATCCATCGCGAGCGACACGCCCCGCTCTTGCACCCGCTCGTTGGTGTGGCGCAGCAGCAGGGACAGGTGCGGGCGCAGGGGCAGCTCGCTCTGCTCCATCAGCTCCACCGCGTGCAGCACCCGCTCCGGCGCGCTCGCGCCGAGCGCCTCCACCAGCAGCCTCCGGTCCTCGCGGCCCAGCTCCTCGTCTTCCTCGTGGGCGCCCACCTGCTCGCCGAGCGCCTCCACGTAGGCCGGCCGCAGCCGCAGCAGCAGCACGCCGAGCACCACGCACAGCGCCAGCACCGCCAGCGCCATGGAGAGGCCATCGGCCGAGCGGCCCGCGCCGATGAGCAGCACGCCCGCCACCACCGTGCCGGCCTTGCGCAGAATCCCGTCCACCGCGCCGCGCAGCGCCTCGCGCTCGGTGTCCGGCACCGCCGCGTACAGCAGCTGCACGCCCACCGGCAGCAGCGAGTAGTTGACCGCGTTCTCCAGCAGCCGCAGCAGGTGCACCGGCCACAGGTCCTTCGTCACCAGCGAGGCCACCGCCAGCGGCGCCATCGCCGCCGGCAGCAGCGCCAGGTAGCGCATCAACCCCAGCCGCTTGAGCAACCGCTCAGCCAGGACGAGCTGGAAGATGACGCACACCAGGCCGATCCACAGCTGGAGCGAGCCGAAGAGGGCGGCCAGCCCGTCCTCGCTGAGCGTCCGCTCCACGCGCAGCCGGAAGAAGTAGTCCACGAAGGACGACAGCAGCGCGAAGGACACGGCCAGCCCCGCCAGCACCCGGGCATAGCTGCTGGTGGCGAGGTACTCCCAGGGCGCCACGGCCGTGGTGATGTGGCGTGCGCGCGAGGGCCGCGGGGCCTCCTCCTGGTGGAAGTGGAAGGCCACCGCGGCGGCGTAGAGCGCCAGCGCCCCGCCCACCACGATGGAGGCGGTGCCGAGTCGCTCGGCCAGCGTGTGCACCAACAGTCCGCCGAGCATGCCTCCCGCCATGCCCACGCCGTTGAGCGCGGTGAAGGCCCGCCGCGCCTCGCGCGCGTCGAAGGCCGACGCCATCCGCCCCCAGAAGCGCAGGGAGATGAACGTGGTGAAGGCGTCCACGAAGAGGTACAGCACCAGCGCGGGCACCCGCTGGCCCACGGACAGGCCCGCCGCCAGCCCCATCACCACCAGCCCGCCCACGCCAGTGAGGACGCTGAGGGACTCGGTGGGTGCGTTGGGCTCCTTGCGCGGCAGCACCGTCAGCGCCGCCACCAGCAGCGCGCCCACCAGGTACAGGTAGGGCAGGGCGTGCGACTCGAAGCGCGACAACACGAGCGCGTTGGCAGCCGTCTTCAGCTGCGTCACGCCAGCGATGAGGGCGAACTGGAACGTCGCCGCGGGCCACAGGCGGTGGCCCCAGGATTGCGACTCTTGAGCTGCCACGGGCAGCCCACTCTAATTGTCAAAAACAGGAAAATCCAGGACGAAGCTCGCGTCCGTTCCGAGGCCTGGGGGGCAGGCAAGCGGGCTTGGACCCGGGCCTCAGTCGTTCGCCGCGCCGCCGAGAATCCAGGAGCGGATGCGCACGAGCTCATCCGGGTGTGCGTCGAAGTAGCCGGGCTGGTTGCGGGGCATCCGGCTGCCACAGCCGGTGCCGGAGAGCTTCCAGATGAGCTCGGAGGACTCCGGGTCGCCAGGAACCACCCGCGTGAGGTTGTTACAGGCCCGCGTCTCCGCTCCCACCCGGACGAGCGCCGCGTGGCTCCGGCCGGCCGAGAGGTCCAACCCGCCGCTCCGCCCGTGACACCCGGTACACAGCGAGTCCCACAGCACCTGGATGTCCTGGGCGTACCGGGGGACCCGCACTGGCACCGTCACCGTCCGGCGCACCGGGGGGCCCCGGCCATCGGACACGAGCACCTCGAAGGAGAAGGGCGTCTCGCTACCCACCACGGGCGAGTACCAGGTGACACTCGCCCCGTCCGGGTCCGACACGAAGGTACCCTGGGGCGCGGGGCCCACCTGGCGCCAGAGGTACGTGAGGGCATCCCCGTCCGGATCGCTCGCCCGTACCGACAGGGTCACCCTGTCCCCGGCCCTCGCCAGCGTGGGCGAGGCCACCGGCTCCCCCTCCAGTACCGGCGGGCCATTACCCCGCTCTCGTGGGGGTTGGACGTCCACCCGGACCTCGGCCTGCGTGACGCCCCCGTTGGCGTCCGTCACGGTGACCCGCAGCGTGAAGCTCTTCGCCGACTTCACCACTGGCGCCATCCATGTGGGTGTGGGCGAGGTGGGATCGCTGAACCTCCCCGCGGGCGACTCGGGGAACTGCGTCCAGAGGTAGGTGAGCGCACCTCCTTCGGGATCCACGGCCTGGATGGAAAGCTTCACTGGCAGTGGACCCTCGACCAGGGAGGGCCGTGCGGCGGGACCTCTCAGGATGACCGGGGAACCGCAGGCACAGAGGAGAACGGAGACGAAAACGAGTCGCGTGACGACACGTTTTCCAATGGAAGACAGCATGGAGCCCCCCCTCGGCACAGCAGGTGGAAGCTAGTCAGTGATGGCCAGCGTGCATGAGGTGAACTCCTGGTTGCTTGCCGCCTCGAGTCCGGTTTGAGTGTGAGGCGAGTTGGTCCTACGCTGGGGGCGTCATGATTACTGCCGTACTACTTGCCCTTCTCTGTTCGACTCCCGACGCGGCCGGCGCGAAGCTGCCACCGGAGGCGCTGGGTGCACCCCCGAATGTGGACGAGTCGCCCACGGCGTGGGCCTGCACGGTGGACACCCTGCGAGCCGGTCGCGAATGCGTCTTCGAGGCCGAGGTGTCGCCCTCGACCTCCACCGACGTGAAAGCGCAGGCGGACAACAACATCCGCACGCTCAAGGACGTCGGACACGCGCTGTGCACGCAGGCCGCGAAGCCGCCCTCGGGAGTCGCGGCGGACAAGAACCTCGTGGCGCAGTGCGAGCGCAAGTTCGCCGCGGCCTCGGAGGAGGCGTGCGGCCTGGAGGGCGCGGTGCCCGTCATCGACGCGAAGGGCCGCTTCGCACCGGCCGCGCGCACCTGCTACCGCCAGCTGTCCTCGGTGCTGCAGGACACCGCGATGATGGCGACGGTGGCCTCGGCGTGCTGCCAGTGCGCGCAGAAGCGCGGCTGCCCGAGCGCCGGTGAGCGCTGCCACGAGAGCGTGTCGCAGCAGGAGGTGGCGGGGACGGCGCTCGCGTGTCTGGTGACCCAGTGCGGCGCGGCGTGCGACCTGACGATGCCGGCGTCCTCCCAGTCGGGGGACTTCCGGCCCGCGAAACAGATTCGGCGGTCCGAGCGGGCCGCGGGGTCGCTCTAGTGGCAACCGGTGGGATGGAGCGAGGAACCATGTCAGCCCTCCAAAAAGTGTCGAAGGTGGTCGCGCGTACGGGCGCGGCCCTGCTGTGCGTGCTGACGGTGGCGGGCTGCGGCTCGTCCAGGCACTCGCACGTGATGGACGAGGGGGAGACGACGCCCCCCCTGGCGCGGGAGCAACCGGCCCCGGCGGTGAAGGCGAAGCCCTCGCGGCCGGCGGTGGAGCCCCGGACGTACGGCGCGCGCTACTCGGTGCCGGGACAGTGCGAGGCGGCGGCGCGCCGGCTGCTGGCCGTGTCGCGCGATGATGCCTGGACGGCGCTGAAGTCCTGCGTGGATGGCACCCACTTCACGCTGCTGGGCGCGGTCCTGGGCGACGATTGGGCCGAGGAGCTGCGGGTCCGGCCGGATGCCGCGAAGCTCATCGCCCAGGTGGTGGCCAAGCGCGGCGGCAGCGTGGACGGCGAGCTGCCGCTGCTGCACGCGCGCAAGGTGCCCATCTTCGGGCTGACGGCCGCGGTCTCGCAGCCGGAGGTCTACAAGGGTCGCTACGTGCTGCTGCGCGCCCAGGTGGCGGACGTGCGCAGTGACGGGGACAAGCCCACGGTGTGGCTCGTCGAGCAGAAGCTGGGCTCGGTGGAGACCGAGTACCCGGTGGGTCATGGGACTCGCAAGGACTCGGTGACGGTCTACTCGGGCGCCGTGGGCGGTGACGTGGGGATTCTCGGTCGCTCCAATCTGGGTGGCCAGGTCTCCTCCAGCCAGCGCGAGGACAGCTCGAGCACGATGCGGCGCTACGACAACATCTCCGAGG
>NZ_DASVWK010000154.1:0-25100 GCF_036389735.1 Archangium sp.
ACGCGCAGGCGGCCCCGCACCGCGCCCAGGCCCCCGCGCAAGGAGCGCGTGGAGAAGGAGCGGCTGCACTGAGCAGCCCGCTGTGTCAGTTGAGGTACTTCGGGCGCGGCGGGGGGGGCGGCTCCGCGGGCGCGGCCTCCAGCATCTCCAGCCCCTGGCGGGTGAGCAGGAAGCGCACCACGCCGGAGCCTCGCTCCGTTTCGATCTCCGCCTCGAAGGCAGGGCCCGTGATGGCGCCCATCCGCACGTCCTTGCGCAGGTTGCGCACCGTGCCGCTGAGCATATCTCCCGCCACCTTCTGGGCCCCGTCCCCACGCCGGTAGAGGTCATACGCCGCCTGATGCAGCGTCATGGCGAGCGAGGGCGTCAACGGCTGCGAGCTGAACAGGACCGAGATGAGGACCCAATAGGGGGGCGACTGTTCCGCCATGGTCCTCATCCTAACCGCCGTCCAGGGCTCTCCCCATCCGTTTCCGCGCCCCCGACCGTCCCGCTCCGACCGTCCGGGAGGGCTCGGATGTGGAGTGAGAGCATAATATTCTCGTGAGGGCGTGAAAAGAGGGGTGGGCTGGCCGACATTCACGCGCTCGTTTCACGCTCGAGCCCGGGGGCTGTTCGCCTGGCGGGCCGAAAGGCTGTAAAGCGCCTGACCGCCTTCCCTGATTCCCCGGAGAGCGGAATGTTCAAGAAGAAAGTTTTTGGCGGAGTGCTGTCCCTGTCGTGGGCCCTGGGTCTGTTCATGGCGCCGGCCGCCTACGCGGGCCCGATGGACGGCAACAGCGGCGACGTGATGCTGCAGGGCTTCCACTGGCGTTCCCAGGAGACGTACCCCTGGTGGGGCGTCGTGCAGGGCAAGGCCGCGGACATCAAGAACAGTGGTTTCACCATGGTGTGGCTGCCGCCCTCCAGCGACGCGGCCTCCAACGAGGGCTACCTGCCGCGGCAGCTCTACATGCAGACCAGCAAGTACGGCACGGACGTGCAGCTCAAGTCGGCCATTGGCGCGCTGCACACCTACGGCGTGAAGGCCATCGCGGACATCGTCGTCAACCACCGCGTGGGCAGCACCAACTGGGCGGACTTCACCAACCCCACCTGGGGCTCGTGGGCGGTGGTGAAGGGCGACGAGTGGTCGGGGGCCACCGGCAACTACGATACCGGTGACGGCTTCAACGCCGCGCGCGACCTGGACCACACCAACGTCACCGTCCAGAACGACCTGAAGAGCTGGATGAACTGGCTCAAGTCCAGCATCGGCTACGACGGCTGGCGCTATGACTACGTGAAGGGCTACGCCGGCTCGTACGTGGGCAACTACAACACCGGCACGGTGCCCTACTTCTCCGTGGGCGAGCTGTGGACGGACCTCAACCTCGCCAACCCCGACGCCCACCGCCAGCAGATCATGAACTGGATCGACTCCACGGGCAGCAGGTCGACGGCGTTCGACTTCACCACCAAGGGTCTCCTCCAGCAGGCCGTGCAGTACAACGAGTTCTGGCGGCTGAAGGACAGCGCGGGCAAGCCCTCGGGCGCCATCGGCTGGTGGCCGGCCAAGTCGGTGACCTTCATCGACAACCACGACACAGGCCCGAGCCACCCGAGCGGCGGCCAGAACCACTGGCCCTTCCCCGGTGACAAGGTGATGCAGGGCTACGCCTACATCCTCACCCACCCGGGTGTTCCCTGCGTCTACTGGGTCCATTTCTATGACTGGGGCCACGCCGCCGCCATCAAGAGCATCATGGCGGCCCGCCGGGAGAAGGGCGTCCACTCCACGTCCGCGGTGAGCATCCAGGTCGCGGACACCAGCAGGTACGCCGCCATCATCACCGGCACCACCGGCAGCCTGGCGATGAAGATCGGCTCCGGAGCCTGGTCCCCGGGTACCGGCTGGACGCTGGTCAACTCCGGCACCAACTGGGCCGTGTGGAAGAAGTAGCTCCACCCCCCTCGCGCGGGACTACTCGTGGTCCCGCGCGACGTTGTCCGACACGTCCACGTCACCGCCGACGAGCAGGGAGTCCATGGCGAGGCTGCCGGCGCTGTTGATGCGGTCCTTGTACTTCTCCATCAGCTCCAGGTTGGCGGCGGCCGCGGTCTTGGAAGCCTCGGACAGCGCGGGCTCCTGCGCCGGCTCCTCCGCGGTGGCCAGCAGCTCCTGCTCCTGCGCCTCCAGGTCGGCGCGCTGCTCCTCGGTGAGCGACGGCTCCTCGAGCTGCTCGCGCACGCTCTCCAGCGCCTGCTGGCGCAGCTCGGCGCTCATCTGCTGCACCTGGTCCGCCGTGCCCGTCACCACCGAGGAGTAGAGCGTCTGGGTGATGGTGCGGAACTCGCGCGGCGACATGTTCTGCTTCTTCAGGCCCTCGATGTAGGCGCCCTGCACCTTCGCCATGAGCTCCGTGAGCATGCCCGTGGCCTGCATCGCGGCGCGCAGGTTCGCGTCCTCGTTGTCCTTGTGCTCCGCCTCGAAGGCCTCGGCCTTCTTCTGGAAGTCCTCGTACACCGGCAGCGCCGTCTCGCGCACGGCGAGGTAGTCCCGCAGGCGCGCCTCGGAGAGGGCCAGCACCTCGCCCTCCAGAGGAGGTGTGAACGGGTGGCTCTTGTCGAGCGCCTGGAGTTCCTGGCCGAGCGCCTCCATTTTCTGGCCGGACTCCACCAGGGTGGACACGGAGTCGCCGACCTGCCGCTTCAGCCACCAGGCTCCCACGCCCAGGGCGATCATGCCCAGCAGCACCAGCGAGCCACAGCCGATGCCGACGCCCACCAGGACCTTGTTCGTCTTGTTCATCCACTTCCCCTCTGAAAGGAAACGTCGGGGCCCGGTGCTATCCCCGCCGGCCCTCCGAGGGCAAGCCCCCCCCAGGGAGTGCTAACCTCACCCCATGGCCATGATCCGGTTCACCCGTAATTACGCGGACCGCTCCAATGACAGCGGTTTCCAGTTCGAGTTCCAATGCGACCAGTGCGGCAACGGGCACATGTCGCCCTTCATCGCCAACAAGATTGGCATGGCCGCCAGCTTCCTGAAGGCGGCGGGCTCGTTCTTTGGTGGGGCGGTATCGCGCGCCGCCTACGCGGGTGAACATGTGAAGGACGCCCTGCGCGGGGGCGCGTGGGATGACGCCTACGCCGAGGCGGTGGGCGAGGCGAAGCAGCACTTCAAGCACTGCACCCGCTGTGGCCACTGGGTGTGCCCGGAGGCCTGCTGGAACGAGGCGCGGGGCCTGTGCGAGGACTGCGCCCCGGACATCCAGGAGGAGTCCGCGCACATCCAGTCCAAGGTGGCCGTGGAGCAGGCCTGGGACAAGGCGCGCAAGGTGGATCAGGTGGAGTCGCTGGACATGAAGGCCCACCGCTCGGTGGTCACCTGTCCGCATTGCAATGCGCGCGGGGCCGGGGGCAGGTTCTGCGCCGAGTGCGGCAAACCCCTGGCCACCAAGGCCCACTGCACCCAGTGCGGCACGGAACTCGCGCCCAAGGCCCGCTTCTGCGCCGACTGCGGCACGCCCCGGAGTGGCTGAACTCCGTCTTCGTTGGAGCGCACCCATGTGGGAGCCCCTACTTGCCGAGCGGGCACGGCTTCTCCTCCCCGGGGTCCTGCCCGCCCTGCTGTTCCTCGGTTGTGGCAGTGTCCGCCCTCTCCTTGCGGATCGTCCCGGGGAGCGCGTTTCAGAACAGGTCTGGTCTCGCCCGGGAGTTGAGTCTGCTTCCATCATGGGGGCCGACGAACAGGGCCCGGCAGGGCCTGTGGAGAGCCGGATCCTGTTGGTCTCTGCGCACCCGCGACTGTGACGCCGAACAGATCGAGTGCTTCTCCAAGTCTCGCCCTGGTGCCACTGCTTGCGCTGTAAGGGAGGTGAATGTGCCGAGCCCCGTGGATTTCGACTTCGAAGAGGTTTTGGAGTGTCTGGGGCGGGTCGCGCAGGGCCTCCCTCCCGCATCCAAGGAAAGCGCCTGTATCGAGCTGGCAGCCAGAGCGCTCCACTTCATCCATGCACGGGATGAGTTGGACGAGTTCCGGGAGCGACTCCAGGTGTACGGCCGGCCGGCCACCGAGGTCATCCAGATCGAGCAGGAGTTCGCCAGCGGGGACGAGGCGCAGCGCTGGCTGGAGTCGCTGGCACCACCGAGGCCAGGCATCCTGGTGAAGATCGCCGGGGTGACTCATGTCGTCGCTCGCCAGCGCACGGACCATTGGATGTTCGTGCGCTCCCTGTCTCCTCGAGAACTCGGTGATTAGCGGCGGCGCAGCACCGCGTGGGCTGGGGCCGCGGCTCCCAGTCGCTCGGGCTCGGGCTCGGGTTGGGGCTGGGCCACCTCCGCCCGCTCCAGCGACCAGCCCGTCTTCAGCCCCACGATGAACCACGCCAGCAGCACCGCTCCCACCGCGAAGAGCACGTCTCCCGGCACCCGCAGCCACCGCAGCATGTCCATCAGCGGCGTCTGGAGGAACTCCGCGCTGCGCGCCCACCACGTCCCCTGCTCGATCGCCGCCTTCGTCTGAAGCACCCCGATGGGCAGCAGTGACAGCACCGACATCAACATCAGCCCCCAATTGATGCTCCAGAAGGCCCACGCCAGCGGACGCGTCCTCCACTTCGCCTCCGGCTGCATCATCCGCAGCGAGAAGAGCATCAGCGCGATGCCCAGCATCCCGTACACCCCGAAGAGCGCCGTGTGCCCGTGCAGCGGCGTCAGGTTCAGGCCCTGCATGTAGTACAGCGCGATCGGCGGGTTGATGAGGAAGCCGAACAGCCCCGCTCCCACCAGGTTCCAGAACGCCACCGAGATGAAGAACAGGATGGGCCAGCGGTACTGCTCCATCCACCCCTTCAGCCTCGACAGCCGGACGTGGCTCCACACCTCGCGGCCCACCAGCACCAGCGGCACCACCTCCAGCGCGCTGAACGTCGCTCCCAGCGCCATCGCCGCCGCCGGCGTCCCCGAGAAGTACAGGTGGTGGAACGTGCCGATGATGCCGCTGGCCAGGAAGATGATCGTCGTGAAGAGCACCGCCGGCACCGCCGTCCTCGCCGACAGCACCCCCAGCTTCGTGAAGAGGAACGCCATCACCACCGTGGCGAAGACCTCGAAGAAGCCCTCCACCCACAGGTGCACCACCCACCAGCGCCAGTACTCCACCATCCCCATGTGGCTGCGCTGCCCGTACATCAGCCCCGCTCCGTAGAAGGACGCGATCGCCAGCGACGAGATGACGAAGAGCACCAGCAGTGGCCGGCCCTCGCTCGGCTTCTTCAGCGCCGGCCACACCGCCCGCGCCGTCAGGAACAGCCACACGAACAGGCCCACGAAGAGGAAGATCTGCCAGAAGCGGCCCAGGTCCACGTACTCCCACCCCTGGTGGCCGAACCAGTACCAGTAGTCCCCGCTCCCCATCCGCTGCTGCACCGACGCCCACTGTCCGAAGAGCGCCCCGGCCACGATGATGACCAGGCACACGAAGAGGAAGTTCACCCCCGCTCGCTGGTACTTCGGCTCCACCCCGCTCACCGCCGGGCCCACGAAGAGGCCCGTGGCCAGCCACGCCGTGGCGATCCAGAAGATGCCCAGCTGCGTGTGCCAGCTGCGCGTCACCGCGTAGGGCAGGTACTTCGCCAGGGGAATCCCGTAGAAGCCCGCGCCCTCCACGCCGAAGTGCGCCGTCACCCCGCCCAGCCCCACCTGCACCAGGAAGAGCGCCACCACCACCAGGAAGTATTTGCCCGTCGCCCGCTGACTCGGGGTGAGCTGGAGCCCGAGGAAGGGGTCCCTCTGCGGCGGCGTCTGCTCCTCCTCCTCCTTCTTGCCGCTCAAGTACCAGACGAGCCCGCCAATGCCCGCGATCAGCAGCACCACCGACGCGAGGCTCCACATCAGGACGCCGGAGGCGGGCTGGTTGCCGACGAGGGGCTCGTGCGGCCAGTTCTGCGTATAGGAGACGGTGTCGCCGGGCCGGTTCGTCGAGGTCACCCAGCTCGTCCACCAGAAGAAGGCCCCGAGGTCCGCCAGCTTCCGCGGATTCGTCAGCGCGCCCTCGGGGATGGCATAGGCCGAGCGCCCCTTGGAGAAGACGTCCGCGTAGTGGGCGGCGTTGGCGCGCATCGCCTCGGCGCGCACCGGCGCCAGCGTCACCGTGCCCGTCCGGGCGTCATACGTGTTGGTGCGCATCAGCCCGGCGAGCCGGGTGCGCAGGGCCGCCTGCCTCTCCGCCGGGGCCTCCGCATAGGAGGTGTGGCCCTCCGCGCGCGCCCAGGTGTCCAGCACGAAGAGGCTCTCGCGGTGCAGCCAGTCCGCGCTCCAGTCCGGCGCTACGTACGCCCCGTGGCCCCACACCGAGCCCACCTGCTGGCCTCCAATGGACTGCCACACGTTCTGCCCTCGCATGATGGTCTCGCCCGTGAGCAGCACCGTGCCCTCGGACGTCATCACCTTCTCGGGGATGGGCGGCAGCGTGCGCGAGATGCGGACTCCCTGGCCTCCCAGGACCAGGAAGGAAACGAGGACGACGGCTCCAAGGCCGAGCCACAGCTTGCGGTGCTTCATACCGGGGGCTCCCAAGAGACAGAGGCGTGTGTGAGATGGGGCCTCCCAGAGCAAGCCCCGTTCCACGCCGCCTTCCCTCGGACCCGCACGCCCCGTGCGCGCAAGCGGTGCGTCCCCCTCCGGGGAGCACGCAAAGATTGCATTGGTGATGCATCTTTCAGGGGGCGAGCGGGCAGGTGGGGGCAGACAAGACCCGTGCGCCGGGTCTAGGACGACGCCCCGTGTTGAGCTCCGCCGCGCTGGTGCTGGTGCTGTCGTCCGCGTTCTTCCACGCCCTGTGGAACGCGCTCCTCAAGCGCCATGAAGACCCCGAGAACGCCGTCGTGGGCGTCATCGCCGTCACCGTGGTGAGCGGAGGCCTCTGGGCGCTCGGCCTCGAGGGGGACGCGTTCCCCTCGTCCCAGGCCCTGCTCTGGACCCTCGTGGCCGGCGTGCTGGAGAGCGGTTACCTCGCCACCCTCGCGCGCGCGCTGCACCACGCGCCCCTGGGGCTCGCGTACACGGTGTCTCGCGGTGGGGCGCTGCTGCTCGTGTGGCCCGTGTCCGTGCTGTGGCTCGGCGAGCGGCTCACCCCGTGGGCCGTGGTTGGGGCGGCCCTGGTCGCCCTGGGCATGGCGGTGATGAACCTCGTGCGCCCCCAGGAGGGCCGGGTGGGGGAGGGCGTGCTCTGGGCCCTCGCCTGTGCCGCGTGCATCGCCGGGTTCAATGTCAGCTACAAGCGGGCCCTGGGCGCCGGGGCGCAGCCGCCCGCCTTGTTCACGCTGTCCCTCGGCGTGGCGCTGCCGCTGCTCGTTCTCCCGCGCCTGCGCGGGCAGTCGTGGCCCGGGTTGCTCCGCAAGGTCATCGCCCGGCCGCTGTTGCTCGTGGCCGCCGGGCTCCTGTGTACCCTGTCCTTCTCGCTGCTGCTCCTGGCGCTCGCGCACAGTGGGGCGGGGGCCGTGCTCACCCTGCGCAATACGTCCATTGCCTTCGCGCTGGGACTCGGCGCGCTCCAGGGGGAGCGGCTGGGCCGGCGGCAGCTCGCCGGCGCCGGGCTGGTGCTGCTCGGGGCCGTGGTGCTGGGGTGGCCCCGGGCGTGAATCACTTCCGCTTCGCCCTCTTGGCGGGCGCCTTGGCGGCACGCGGCTTCTTCACCCGGCCAGGCTTGTCCTTCTTGTCGAAGAACGCCTCGAAGATCTGGCTGCCCGTGAGCCACGAGGGCGACGTGGGCGCCGGGGCGACGTAGATGTTGCCCTCCTCGTCCTGGCGCAGCACGAGCACCTCCTCCTGCTCCAGGCCCGGCAGGAGCATGGCGGAGTGGGTCGTCGCGACGAACTGGAGCTTGGGGAAGACGGCCTTGAGCGCGGGGACGAGCGTGGCCTGCCAGCGGGGGTGCAGGTGCAGGTCCAGCTCGTCGATGAGGACGAGCCCCTCCATCCGCTCGGGCACCACCGCCTTGCCGGCCTCGAGCAGGATGTGGCCGATCAGATCCGAGAGCCAGGCGATCGCCGCCTGGTACCCATGCGACAGCGAGGTGGCCGGAACCTTGATGCGCTGGCCCCCGACCTCGAACTCGAAGCGGTGGGCCTCCAGCAGATCCTGCCGGGTGCGCACCATGCCCTGGCTGCGCAGCTCCAGGTCCACCACCCCGGGCAGCAGGTTCCCCGTGACGAACACCTGCTTGAGGATGCGGTTGTAGGCCTTGGCCTGGGCCGGCTCGAACAGGTCGGCGAAGCCGGTGGCGATCAGGCCTCCCCGGTCGAAGAGGTTGTCCAGGCGCTGCTTGATGGGGTCCGACAGCCCCTCGCCCTGAATGGCCTTGGGGTGCGGCAGGTGCCTCGCCGTCCCGTAGCCCGCGACGAACCAGCCCGGCAGCTGCGTCCTGCGCGCCTCGCGGACGGGATCGAAGACGCGGGTGTGCTCGGAGCCCACGTACCGCGAGCTGCCGACCAGATCTCGCCAGGTGCTCTTGGCGGCGATCGAGCTCCTCAGGTAGGGCGCCAGCGCGCGCTTCGTCTCCAGGCCGGGATACTGGCGGGCCTTGTGTCCCTCCTGTCCGAAGGTGAACTCGGCGCCGATGAGCATCAGCTCGGTGGCGGGCTGGCGGCGGTCGGGCAGGGAGCTGACGTCGGCGAGCTCACTGCCCAGGGTGGCGCCACTGGCGGCGAGAGCGATGGCCTGGAGGATGGCCGTCTTGCAGGACCCATTCTCGCCCACCAGGACGGTCCACGGACGAATCTCTCCGTCCTCGCGGGTAAAGGAGATGGCGACTTCCCGCAGGAGCTTGAGGTTGTGGAGGGTGAGGCTGCGCAGGTACATGCGGAGGGGCCGTCGTGAGTGAGTAGAGCGCCCACCATATCCTCACCCGGCGGACTTGTGGCGATTCGCGAGACCCTGGATGACCAGGGCCCGCCCGCCCCGGCTGGTGGGTAGCTCCCAACCCCCTCCCCGGGTCCCGTGGAGGGGTCAGGTGGCGCGGGTGACGGAGATGGACCGCTCCGCGTCCACGCGCCGCACCTTGAGCAGCACCGTGGAGCCGGGTGCCCCATGGAGCCGCTGGGACGCCTCCGCGGGAGTCGCCACCGGCGTGCCGTCCACCTCCAGGAGGACGTCGCCCTCGAGGAGTCCCGCGCTCGCCGCGGGGCTCTCCGGCATCACCATGACGAAGACGAGCCGGTCACCCTCTCGGCTCACCATCGCCCCGATGCTGCCGGGAGACGTGCGGGGCGGGCTGAGCGGGAGGTCTCCCAGGTCGAGCACCTGGCCCTCGGCGAGCGTCACCGGGCGGCGCTCGGCGCTCCCGCCCGGACCCGTCGAGAGGATGAGGGTGTGCTGGCCAGGGGTGACTCCCTCGATGGAGAAGCTTCCATCCGCGGCCGTCCCGCGGCTGCCAGGGGTGGAGGGGCGATGGCCCTCGATGAAGACGAAGGCGTCGGCCAGGGGCTTCTTCGTCGCCGCGTCCACCACCCGGCCCCGTACCCCGGCCATGGCCCTGACCGTCACCTCCACCTCGGAGGCCTCTCCGGAGCCGAGGGAGACCAGGGCCTCGCCGCCCGCTCCGTCCACCGTCCGCACCACCAGCTTCGCGGACTCGGCCGGCACGTCTCGCAGCTCGAAGCGCTCGCCTGGGAACTCCCAGCTGTTGCCGCCCGGCAAGAAGAGTCCCCGACCCGGGGCTTGGAAGGTGAGGGTGAAGCCCCGCACGGGGCTCCCATTGGCGCGCACCACCCGGCCCCGCACCGAGGCCCCGGGCCGCAGCTTCACCACCACCTGCTGCTCGCCGGGCTTCACGCCCGTGGCTTCCCCGCCGCGCCCTCCGTTGCGCGCGCTCAGCGTCAGGCCGTTCGCGGAGGCGTCCTTCGTCGCGGACAGGGAGAGGGAGAAGCGGCCCTCCTCGTCCGCTGGGGACATCATGCGCGCGCTCTCGGAGGAGGCCGTGACCAGGGCGCCAGGGGAGGGCGAGCCATCCGGTTCGAGGACGATGCCCCGCACGCCGTTCGTCCCGCTCGCGTCCTCCTGCCAGGACAGCTCCGGGCGGACGGTCTTTCCCGCCTCCACCCGCACGGTCTGGGCGCTGGAGGGGACGAAGACACGGCGCCCCGTGATCATCACGCTCATGCGATAGGCCCCTGGAGGCAGCGTCATCCGGAAATGGCCGGAGGCGTCCGTCTCGACTCGGGCCAGGTCCGGCATGCCGAAGCGACCGCGCTCCTGGGGGAAGGCCGACACCGCCAGCGGCTCGGCGGGGAGCGAGCCGGAGGTGGCGCGCACCACGCCCTCCACGGTGCCCGTCTCCTCCAGGGTGAAGTCCACCCGCGCCGTGCCTCCCTCCGTCACCTCCGCCGGCTGGCTCACTCCGAGCGTCGAGCCCTCCCGGTGGGCGGAGAGGGACAGGCGCCCGGTGGCGAGCCCCTCGAGTCGATAGCGTCCCTCGGCGTCGGTGCGGGACTCGGCGGGGGTACTGCCCAGCCCGCCGCCCCAACGGCTGCCGCCCACCACCCGCACGCCCGCCAGGGGCTGGCCGGCCCCATCCCGCACCTGGCCCTCCACCGTGCCGGTGCCCACCAATTGGATGTCGAGGGGGAAGCGCTCTCCCGAGGTCACCGTCAGCCCGTGCCGGGAGGTGGTGGAGAAGCCCGGGGCCCCCACCACCGCGTCATAGCTGCCGGGGGCGAGCCCCTTCACGGAGAAGCGACCCGCGCCGTCCGTCACCGCGCGGCCCGAGTCACCGCTGCTGCCACGAGGGCTGATGTCCACGCTGGCCCCCTCGACGGGAGCCCCCGTGGCGCGCGCCACCACGCGGCCCTCCAGCACCGAGCCCTGCCCGAGCCGCACCCGCACGTCCCGCACCGTCTTCCCCGAGGCCACGGTGAGGGGCCTGTCCAGCGCGCCCGCCTCGTCGCCGCGCCGCGCGGAGACGGTGTGGGTGCCGGCCTCCACCTCGAGGGAGAAGCCGCCGCCCTCGCCGGTGGTGACCACCTGGGGCGTGCGTCCGCTCACCTGCACCTCGGCGCCCGAGGCCGGGCGGCCCTCCGCGTCCACGACGAAGCCCTCGATGACGGCCGCCACCTGGAGGGCCACCGTCAGAGGCGCCGCCGAGGGCACCTTCACGGAGCGCAGCACCTTGCTCGCGTGTCCCAGGGCCTCGGCCTTCAGCAGGTAGTTGCCGGGGGCGAGCCCGTCCACGCGGAAGTTTCCCCGCTCGTCGCTCCTGGCGTACACGCGCTCCTCGGCGGGGACCTCGACGCGCTGCCACGGCTGCGACTCGCCGCTGTGCGCCGTGAGGGCGAGCTCCACCAGGGGCAGGGGCTCGTTCGTGCCCTGCACCACCGTCCGGCCGGTGAGTGTCCCTCCCGCCTCCAGCACGAGGCGCAGGTGCGTGCGGGCCTCGCCATACGGGCGCACCACGTCGCGCAGCAGCGGCGCCTGCCCCTGGGCTCGCACCGCCACGAGGTACCCACCGGGCCGCGAGGCGAGCCGCACACGCCCCTGCTCATCCGTGCTACCGGCGCTCGCCAGACGCCAGGCGAGCTCGTCGAGGTTCGGGTCTCGCGCGCCGCGCCAGTACAGCCGCACGTTGGCCCCGGGCACCGGCCGCTCGCCGGCGAGCACCTCCACCTCCAGCACTCCCTCCTTCTCGGAGGGGGCCCGCGCCAGGGTCGGGGTGCTGCCCGCGTCCGCGGTGCCTCGCGCGCCCAGATCCTCGGGGCTCTCCGGCTGGAGCACCGTGCCGGCCCGGCCCGTGGCCTTCTCCCGCTCGGACGTGGCCTCCGGGAGGTTGCCGTCCGGGGCGCCCTCGGAGTCTCCCGGGCGCATGGAGAAGAGGAGTACGAGTCCCAGTCCCACCAGGACCGCTGCCGCGACGATGAGCTTGCGCATGTCTGGTTGCCCCCCGAATCACGCGTGGAGTGATGTGGGGGGATACACTACTCGCGTTTTACGGCCACATCGCTCTTCTTCGACCGTACGGTCCCGTGCCCGCCGAGACGGACGCACTGTGTCAGGGGGTCATGCGAGGAGGGAGCGAAACGGGTTAGAACGAGACCCCCCCACGTATGGAGGTTGTATGAAGTTCCCGTCGTATGGCGCTGTTGGAGTGCTCGCGATGTGCCTGTTGTCCACGTCGGCGCTCGCCAGCAGCCGCGGCACTGGTGCCACTGGCAATTCTGGTAAGGACGCGGCGAAGACGTGCAACACCTGCCACAACGGTGGCGCGGCGCCGACCGTAACGCTCTCTGGCCCCGAGACGCTCGCCGCAGGGGCGACGGGCCAGTACACGCTCACCATCCAGGGTGGCGCCGCCGTGAGAGGCGGTATGAACGTGGCGCTGAGCGCCGGCACCACGGCGTCGCTCGAACCAGGGACGGGGCTTCAGAAGCTCGGCGCGGAGGTCATCCACAGCCAGCCCAAGAACTTCGATACTGCTAGCGGCGCGGTCAGCTTCGACTTCTCGGTCATCGCGCCCGCCACGGGGGAGACCTTCACCATCTTCGGTGCTGGCAACTCGACCAACGGTAACGGCACTACGGCCGGAGACCGCTCGGGGCTCGCGCAGCGGGTCGTGACCGTCACCGGCGGCACCGGTGGTGGCACGGACGCCGGTACCGGCGGTGATACCGACGCGGGCACGGGTACGGGCAATGAGCCGGGCAATGGCAACGACGACGACAAGGGTGGCTGCTCGTCCACCGGTGGTGCGCCGATGCTGATGTTCGTCCTGGCCGCGGCCGGCATGACGCTGCTCCGCCGTCGCCAGAGCTGATTCCTCCGTTGTCCCTCCCTCCTCCCGTGTCCGGTTGGCACCCGGGGGGAGGGAACCGCTGAACCGGACCCCCGGTCCGTCTCCCCCGAACCCGAGTCCCTCCCGTGCTGCCTTTCCTCCGCTCGCGCACCCTGTCCCAGCCGCTCTCCCGCGTTTGCTGCGGAGTCCTCTCCGCGCTGATGCTGCTCGCCCCGGCGGTCGAGGCCGCTCCCAAGTCCAAGACGTCCCGGACGTCCAAGGCCAAGGCCAAGACGCCCCCGGCGGCTCCGGCCACTCAGCCGGCTCCGTCCACGCCGGAACCCGCCCCCGCCGCGGAGTCCAAGCCCGCGGAGCCCAAGCCCGTGGAGGAGCCGCATCGGGCCGCCCTGGAGTCCAAGCCCGTCGCGGAGCCCAAGCCCGCCACGGCGTCCAAGCCCGCCGCGGCGTCGCGCGCCACCCCGGCCGCCCGTGCCGCTCCCGCGTCCACCCCGGCGGTTCCGGGCAAGCTGCGCGTTGGCCTGGGCGGCGACCTCTTCCTCGAGGGCTCGCGGATGACGGGCGAGCAGAGCATCAACACCTCGCGCATCGACGAGTCCTTCGACTACTCCAGCCTGGGCTTCCTGTCCGCCACGGCCTGGCTGAACACCTCCGTGCCGACGGTGAGCGAGCGGCTACGGGTGGGCGCCGGCCTGCGCATCTTCGGCAACTACGGCGCGGGCGGGGGTCGGCAGTTCGGCTTCGGTCTGCTGAACGAAGTCTTCGTCAATGGCGAGTACGGCCTGCCGGTGGCCGACAAGATGGAGGTCGTCTTCGGCGCGCGCGCGGGGCTGTCCTTCCTGGTGCCCAACCGCGAGTTCGCCGCGGAGATCCGCCGGCTCCAGGAGCAGGGCGTGAGCGTGTGGAACGTGCCTCGCGTGGGCTGGCTGCTGGGCCCGTCCGTGGGGGCGCGGCGGCGGATGTCCGACCGCATCTGGCTGCGTGCCGATCTCCTCGGCCAGGCCGAGCAGCAGTACCTCTTCGCCACGAGCCAGGAGATCTCCGGGCTCCGGTACACCAAAACCTGGAGCACCCTGGCCCTGCGTCTGGGGCTCACGCTCGGGGCCGAGTTCGCCCTGTGAGGCGCACTGGCCTCTTTTCCCGGGAGTCGCGCATGGCTGTCCGTCGCACGCTGATCCTCCCCGTGCTCGCCGCGCTCGTCGCGTGCCAGCCCACCTACACCTTCGAGCCAGAGCAGGTGGCCTCGGGTCCTGGCGGCATGGTGGGCAATGGCGAGCCTCTCACCTCGGGCGACTTCACGGGCGGGGACGATGTCCTGCCCCCGCCGCTCGACGTGGCCCCACCCAACGACACGCGCCCGCCGGACTGCGGGGCCGACTGCGTGACGTACTGCAACGGCATGGGCCTCCAGAACCCCGTCAACCGCGGGCTGTGCCGCAGCCTGTGGGGCGTGGGCCTGCCCAACCGTCCCATCAAGCAGGCCGAGGCGTGCCGCCGGCTCTTCGTGGACATGGCGGGGCGCGTGCCCACCGCGGACGAGGCCGAGGCCACGTGCTCGGGCGGGTGGGGCGCCACGGTGAAGAAGCTGATGGACAGCGAGGAGTTCGTCCTCGTCCAGCAGCGCCGGGCCGCGGACCGCTTCCTCTATAGCAACGAGGTGACGAGCCTCCAGGCCATCTACGACATGGACCGTCTGGTGGCGAAGCTGAGCCGCGGGCGGGTGCCGTACGACCTGTTCGCCGCGGTGGTGAGTGCCCACCCGGTGTTCACCCGCCGCTTCGCGGACGCGGGCGACAAGGCGGAGGCGCTCTTCCTCCAGTTCCTGGGCCGGCCGCCCTTCGAGCACGAGCGCGCGGACATGTCGCGCGTCTACAAGCTGTGGCACTCGGGCTACTACGACCACCCGCAGCTCGGCATGCGCCTGCCGGATGCCTTCATCCGCTTCGGCTGCCTGAACGACGACAATCAGGTGGACGAGGTGTCCCGGGGCGAGTGCGCCAGCGTGCTGTGGGGCTACAACGAACTCATCTTCACCCCGGACCTGCGCGCCGCGAGGGATCCGCGTCTCAACAACGACCTGACGCTGTGGAGTGGACTGCTCACTCCGGAGGAGTGGGCGAAGCTCCAGATTCCGGGCCGCATCGTCGCCCGCGACCTGGCCTTCTGGGAGCGCGCGGTGGACGACGTGCTCATGCAGTACCTGGGCTATGAGCTGTCCGCCAAGGTGCCCGAGGTGCGCGAGGAGCTGGTGCGCTTCCTGCTGGCCAACAATGGGGACATCCGCTCGGTGCACTACGCGGTGGCCACCTCGGCGGCCTACCTCCAGTCCGCCGAGGGCGCCTCCTCCTCCACGTACCGCTGGACGTATGGCCCGCTCAAGCAGGTGGACGCGGAGGTGTGGATCGACTCCATGGCCCGCAACACCGGCTACGGCCTGCCCGGGTGCGACCACCGCATCAGCCAGCCGGAGGACCTGCTGGAGTCGGGCAGCATCGCCGGCTACCGGCTGCTGCAGACCTCGCGCTGGAAGCTGGACGAGGAGGGCGAGGTGGACGAGCGCTACACGGAGCTGGCGCGCACCCTGGGCGGCTGCCCGGAGAACGTGGTGGGCGGACGCTTCCGCGTGGTGAGCATCCTCACCACCGCCACCCAGCTCTCCTTCGTCCAGACGCTGTGCAACCCCGCGCTCGACCCACGGACTCAGGGCGCGGCGGTGGAGAAGCTGCTGCCCGAGGGCATGGGCGCGAGCCGCGCCGTGAACCCGGACGTCGCCGCGGAGATCGCCACCCACCAGTACCGGGTGCTGCTCGGCCGCTCGCCGGATGCCACGGAGCTGAGCGAGGCCCGCACGGCGGGGGCGGAGTGCGCCCTCACCCTGTGCTCGGCCGAGGAGTTCGCCCGTCCCTTCTGCTTCGCGCTGCTGTCGAGCGCCGAGCGCGTCTTCTACTAGCCCCCGGAGCCCCCGTCCCATGTCCGACTCCGACGATACGAAGCCCCTGTCCCTCGGCCGCCGCCGGCTGCTCCAGGGCCTGGGCGCCGGCGCCGCCGCGCTGGCCTTCCCCCACCTGTGGCTGCCCACCGCGGCCCGTGCCCAGACGGACGGGCGCGGCCAGGTGCGCCACCTCATCTACATCCGCCTCTCGGGCGGCTTCCGCTTCACCACCGCCTTCAACGGGGACGTGGCGGACGAGTTCAACCCCTTCGGCCGCTCGGACAGGCGCGCATCGGGCACCGAGTGGGGTGCCACGAGGCTGCTGGAGCGCGCCAGCTGGCTGGAGGGCGAGGACAACAAGGTCCGCCGCGATCTGGGCATGAAGCCGGTGACGGACTTCACCAACGAGATGTGCGTGCTGCCGTGCGTGGACCACGAGCCCTTCTCGGCCCGCGCGGACGGTGGCCATGGAACGGGCCTGGAGCGCTTCCTCACGGGCTACGTGGGCGGCGCCACCGGCTTCCTCACGCTCGTCAACTACGGGCTGCGCCAGCGCGTGGCGGACGCATTGGCCCAGGGGAAGATCCTCCTGCCGGCCTTCAGCCTGGGCGAGGCGGGCATGGCCACGGGCGCGGGCGCGTACGCCACCTACCGGCCCCCCGTGCTGGAGGGCAGCGGCTTCGAGCGCTTCAGCGTGGACCCGGAGTCGAGCCTGCCGCCGTGGGCGTCGGCGGTGGCCACCAAGATGGATGCGCGCTTCCGCGAGCGGCTGCACACGGCGCTGCGCGGTGGCGTGGAGACGTACCAGCAGACGCGCGAGGCCACGCGCGAGTACGGCCGCATCTTCCGCGACCCCCTGCTGCGGGTGAGCACGGACTCCAACGACGTGGTGGACGGCATCAGCAACCGCGAGCTGCGGACGCTGCTGGGAACGGACACCACGGGCCAGCGGGCGGCGCTCGCGCTGCGCCTCTTCCACTTCGGCTGCCCGGCCGTGTTCCTCAACCAGGGCGGCTACGACTTCCACTCGCGCGAGGAGGCAGAGCTGCCGGGCGAGATGGACCAGGCCAACCGGCTGGTGAGCGGGCTGCGCACTGCCCTCCAGAAGATGGAGCACCCCGAGGGGGGCTCCTACTGGGACAGGACGTTGGTGGTGCTCGGCAGCGAGTTCGGCCGCACCACGGGCGGCACCCGCTTCAACTCCGCCAACGGCAGTGACCACAGCAGCGACCTGGCCACCCGGTGGATGTCCATGCCCTTCATGGGCGGCGTCATCACCGGGGCCGGCAAGGGCGGCAAGAGCCTCGGCTCGGTGCGCGCCTCGGACCTGAAGGCCACCGGCAAGGTGTACTCCTACCGCTCGGTGCTCAAGACGATGCTGGACATGCTCGGTGCGGACCACCAGGGCATCTTCCCCGCGGACGCCCCCATCCAGGACTTCTTCGCATGAAGCGCTCCCTCCTCGCTCCCGCTCTCGCCGCACTCTCGCTGGCTTGCGGCCTCTCGGGCTCCGACCCGATCGACCCGGGCACCATCCCCTTCGAGCCGAAGCGACCCACGCCGGGGGCTTCCTCGCAGGTGGCCCCGTACTCGGGCTCCAACGTCGACGTGCTGACGGCCCAGCGGACGTACCCCACCGGGCTCGATCTCCACCGCAAGCTGGTGATGCGCACCTGTAGCGGCACCAACGGCGTGTGCCACAACCAGAAGGAGTACCCGGACCTGCACACGCCGGGCACCTTCACGGCCGCCGTTGGCGCCCCGTGCAACGTGCAGTCCGGCACCGCGAGCGGCGTGTACGACCGGTGCGAGCGCCTGGGTGACCGCTTCCGCTTCGCCGAGCAGGCCTTCCGCGAGATTGAAGTCGGCTGGTTCGAGCTCGTCCTCGGAGATACCCCGGAGGAACTCGATCCGAGGGGCGCGCGGCCGGATGCCTCCACCCCGGGGCTGCACCTGTACCTGCACGACCCGGTGCCCGTGACGCAGGAGCGCCTCAACGCCACGGGGACCTTCATCCGCAACTTCATCGACGACCAGGGCAACGTGCAGACGCTGCCCTTCGCCAGCTACGACACGAACTGGTGGATCCTCACGGATGAACAGGGCCAGCGGCGCCACCTGTTCGCGGAGGTGAACCAGTACCAGCACGACACCGTGGAGGGCCTGGTGGCCAGCGGCATCGTGCAGGGCGACCAGAACCGCAATGGCGTCTACGGCGCGCGCATCCTCGGCAACACGGTGCCGCTCATCAATCCGGGCAAGCCCGAGCAGAGCTACCTGGTGGCCCGCCTGCGTGGGTACATGAAGACCGAGACGGGGACCGAGACGGTGCCCGGCACGCGCATGCCGCTGGCCAACCAGCCGCCGAACGTGCCGGACATGCTGGCGCTGATGTGCTTCATCGAGGGCCTGGACCCGAGCGCCACGCAATGGACCCTGGGCTCGGCCATCGACTACAACAAGTGCACGTACTCGGTGAACCCGTCGGCGCTCAACCTCGCGGGCTCGGGGGCCACCTGGAGCGGGCGCGTGCTGCCCATCCTCCAGTCCAACTGCGGCGGCTGCCACGGTGGCAGCAACCCGCAGGCGGGCCTGGACCTGCTCAGCGGCTCCGCGAATGAGATCCGCCTGCGCTTGCTGAGGCCCTCGAGCCAGCAGCCCTCGTTCCAGATCGTCCAAGGGGGCCAGCCGGAAAAGAGCTATCTGTGGCACAAGCTCTCGGGCTACGGCAGCATCAGCGGCAGCCGCATGCCCATCAACCCGCTCAATGGGAACTCCGCGCTGCCGGAGGACCAGCTCAACGACATCCGGGCCTGGATTGAATACGGGGCTTCGGAGAACTGAGGACGAGGGGCCGAAAGTCCATCCACCTCATTCATCACCGACGAATGCGCGGTTCCGCTCGTCACCGGTGACGAGCGGAATGCACCCGCGCGGTTCCGCTCGTCACCGGTGACGCGCGGAACATGAGCTGTCCCGTGGCGCGGACGGTTCCTCCGGGGGATGGGACTCTTCTGCAAGCTCCCCGCTCACAAGTGCGCGAATCCACGCAACGACGTCGTTGGCCCGCTACGTGCCATGTCCTCGTTCAGCCGCGGCGCACCGTCGCGGCTTCTCCACCCAAGCTGGGGGGAATCATGGAAACGAAGGCAAGCAGCAGGTTTTCCGGTTGGACGCTCGAACAGGCGCTGGACTCCATCGTCGCTCAACTGAAGGAGGGGAACGCCGGGCACTACACCATCGGCTGCCTCTACAACCACATCGTGGACAACAAGCTGGCGGAGGAGAAGGGATACGAGAGTGCGCAGGCGTACTTCAGCCAGCACGTCCAGGAACTCTCACAGTCCACCCTGACCCGGTATGGCGTGGTGGCCCGGGAGTTCACCGAGGAGGCGTGCCGGGCGCATGGGGTGATGAAGCTGCACACGCTGCGCGCCTACGCGAATGCGGCCGATCTCCAGCCCACGGCCGGAGATCCGGGCCTCACGCCTATCGATGTGCCACAGGAAGGTGAGGCCGTGAAGCAGAAGCCCTTCACCGAGTGCAGCCTGGAGGAGCTGAGGCAGGCCGTGAAGCACAAGCGCAAGCCGTCCCAGGCGACCATGCCCGCCACGGACGCCGCCCGCGTCCAGTTCATGCGGGACTGCTTCTCGCGGCATTTCGCCAAGGGCGCCCGCGTGGAGCTCAAGACGAGCGTCCAGCGCGGCAAGACGCACCTCACCATCCAGGGCGTGCCGTTGGAGGACGTGGAGCGGCTCATGGAGGCGCTCCTGGAGGGCTTCCAACCGCAGCTCGTGCGCTCGACGGGGTAGACGCGGGGGATTGTTGGCTGGTGAGCCGGCTTGCTCCGGCTTCGCTTGTTGCCGTGCGCTGCCTCGGTACTTTCTGGAGATGTCCGCGAGCGAGGGGAGGGTGCGCAGGGTCGACGTGGTGATCCTGACCGCGATATCGCTGGAGTACCAGGCAGCACTCCAGGTGGATGCTGGCGCCTGGGAGGGAAGTCAGTGGGAGAGGGCGGAGGGCCCCAACGGTCTTCCGGTCGCGTTCCGCACGTTCCACGGTAAGGCCGGCCGACCCCTTCGCGTGGCGGTTGCGCAGGCAGGGGACATGGGGGGAGTGGCGGCGACGAATGCGCTGCTCCCCCTGGTGGACGCCTACCGCCCACGGTGCGTGGCGATGTGCGGCGTGTGCGCGGGGCGTCCCAAGAAGACGCGCCTCGGCGATGTGATCGCGGCGGAGCGGTTGTTCTTCCACGACACGGGCAAGCGGCTCCCCGACGAGGTGCAGCAGGATCTCAAGACGTACAACCTCCGCGACGACTGGAAGGTGGCGCTCGAACACTTCGACTTCGCCGCGCGCTTCCGAGACGAGCCGTGGTGGAAGACGCGCCCGGTACCCTACGAGTGGCAGGAGAACTGGGTACTCGCGAAGCTGCGGGAGGGGGTCGAGGATCCGTCGTCTCTTCCCGAGTGCAACGAGTCCTGTCCTCAGTGGGAAAAGGTCATCGACTCGCTCTGGGCGTCCAAGCATGTACAGGACGGTACGCTCACGCTCTCCGAGGAAGGGCAGAAGCGCATCGGTCGGATCCTGATCCAGCACCGCAACCGCTTCCCCGACACCTCCCCCACGGGAACGTTGCTTCCCTTCAAGGTCCACGTTGCTCCGATGGGCAGTGGCAACCAGGTCGTCGAGGACGAGGAGGTCTGGAGCTTCGTCTCCGAGCACATGCGCAAGACGCTGGGCCTCGAGATGGAGGCCGCGGCCCTTGGTGCGCTGGCCCACGCTCAGCGGGGCCGGAAGCTCGACGCGCTGGTGATGAAGGGCGTGATGGACTTCGCCAACCACGGTCGCGATGACCAGTTCAAGGAGTTCGCCGCCCGTGCTTCGGCCGAGTGCCTGATCGCGTTCCTCCGCGAGCACTTCGACGTGGAGGTGGTCCCTGAGATCGACGACATCCTGGTGCCAGGGACTGAGGAGAAGTTGCCGGCGAACGCACCTCCATCGGCGCTCCTCAATGCGCGCTATGAGGTCGTGCCTTTTCACCGTCAAGGGCGAGAGACCATCCTCGCGGAGCTCGAGCGTTGGTGCGACGAAGGACCCTCGGTCGCTGTGCGATTGATTCATGCGGAGGGAGGCACGGGTAAGACACGGCTCGCGATTGAGTGGATACACCATCACCGTAAGCCCATGGGCTGGGCTGCGGGTTTCCTACCGAAGGACATTCCTGGGGATTGGTTTGACCGTCTCTGGTCGCGCGGGCAACCCGTGCTGGTGGTCATCGACTACGCCGAGAGCCGTTCCGATCTGCGTGAAATCCTCATGCGCGTACATCGCTACTCCGAGCAGGAGAGGACGGGAGTACTCCGCCGGATGCGCTTCCTGCTCCTTGCTCGCAACGGCGGAGATTGGTGGCAGTCACTGAAGCAGTCCGACGCGGGGCTGAGTACATTGCTCGATGCGACGCCGCCGCGGGAACTGCCACCACTGGCCATTGAGAAGGTCGAGCGCGAGAAGGTGTTCCACGAGGCGGCGGAGAAGTTCGCCAAGAAGCGAGGGAAGACGTACGTGAAGCGCGCCTTAATCCCGCTCTCCGATGAACATTTCGAGCGGGTGCTCTATTTGCACATGGCCGCGCTCGCATCAGTGGAAGGTCTCGCATTCAATGCGAACACGTTGATGGACGTGATCCTCGATCACGAGGAGCACTTCTGGGAAATACGCGCCCGACAGACGGATGTGGCGCTTGCGCTGCAACGGTCCTTGGCTCGTCAGATGGTTGTCGCCGCCACGCTCCGTGGTGGCTTCGCGGACTCTTCCGAGGCGTCCACCGTTGCCGGGAGACTGCTTGAGCGCGCCCTCTCCGACAATGAACAGGAACTGCTCCGGCTGCTTCATCGGATTTACCAGCGCACCGACAATGATTCCGCCGTATTCCTCCCCGCCCTTGAGCCGGACCTCATTGGTGAGGGAATGGTGCTCCGTGTCGCCTCGCCGACGACTGCGGAGGACCGACTCCCAAGTGCCTGGATTGACCGGGTATGTCCGCCCGACGAGGAATCTCGTGTTGTGAGCACTGCGCTGGAGGTACTCGGCCGTACATCCGCTACGCAGTCTGACGCGGTGCGGCCGTGGCTCGAACAGTTTTTCGTTGGCCCACGACTGCGGTCACGCGCTCTTCTCGCGCTGAAAGCCGCAAAAGCCATCGGGCTGCGTACCGCGTTCTCGGTGCTCGGTGACATTCTGGCCGACCGGCTCGACGCGGAAGGTGACGTAAACGTGGCCCATGAACTGGATGCAATCGGCATCCCGGATTCTACGGTTTCGCTTCGTAGGGTCGCCGAGTGGACGAGTCGCACGCTCCTGCTGGCGCTACAAGGTGCGGATGATGAGCAAGGACGCGCCGAACGAGCGCGGCTTCTCAACAACCTGGGCAATAGGTTGAGCGAGCTGGGCCGTCGAGAGGAGGCGCTGGAGGCCACGCGCGAGGCCGTTGAACTCCGCCGGGCGCTGGCGCAGCGCAACCCCGATGCCTTTTGGCCTGACCTCGCAATGAGCCTCAAAAACCTGGGCCATAGTTTGAGCGAGCTGGGCCATCGAGAGGAGACGCTGGAGGCCACGCGCGAGGCCGTTGAAGTCTACCGGGCGCTGGAGCAGCGCAACCCCGACGCCTTTCGGCCTGACCTCGCTATGAGCCTCAACAACCTGGGCAATAGTTTGAGCGAATTGGGCCGTCGAGAGGAGGCGCTGGAGGCCACGCACGAGGCCGTTGAAGTCTACAGGGCGCTGGCGCAGCGCAACCCCGACGCCTTTCGGCCCAACCTCGCTGGCAGCCTCAACAACCTGGGCGCCATGTTGAGGGAGCTAGGCCGCCGCGAGGAGGCGCTGGAAGCCACGCGCGAGGCCGTTGAAGTCTACCGAGAGTTGGCGCAGCGCAACCCCGACGCTTTCCAGCCTTACCTCGCCATGAGCCTCAACAACCTGGGCATTGATTTGAACGAGTTGGGCCGTCGAGAGGAAGCGCTGGAGGCCACGCGCCAGGCCGTTGAACTCCGCCGGGCGCTGGAGCAGCGCAACCCCGACACCTTTCGGCCCGACCTCGCTGGCAGCCTCAACAACCTGGGCGCCATGTTGAGGGAACTGGGCCGTCGAGAGGAAGCGCCGGAGGCCACGCGCGAGGCCGTTGAAGTCTACCGAGAGTTGGCGCAGCGCAATCCCGATGCCTTCCGGCCCGACTTCGCCATGAGCCTCAACAACCTAGGCGCCATGTTGAGGGAGCTGGGCCGTCGCGAGGAGGCGCTCGCTACTGTAGGAGAGGCCATCGATAATCTCTGGCCTTTTTTTGATCGACTCCCGCTCGCATTCGCTCAGAAAACCGTGATCATGCTCCGACAGATTCTGGCGCTTCACGAATCCCTTAAGCGTCCGCTTTCTCCCGAGCTTCAGGAGCGCATCGCCACCTTCGAGCGCCTCACGAAGCAATGATCCGCCATCTTCTCGCGTCCGCCGCGTGCCTCACGGCTTGTAGTGCTGGATGCGGGCCTCGGGCACGCGTTGGGCCATTCGCTCCATGGTGCCCGCCACCTCGGCGAGGACGCGCTCCTTGTCGAGGGTGAGCAAACGGCGCTCGCGCAGGATGACGCGGCCATCGACCATGACGGTGTCCACGTCGCTCGCGCGAGCGCTGTACACCAGTCCGGCCATGAGGTTGTGGGGCGGGTTCCAGTGGGTGCCCCGCGTGTCCACGAGGATGATGTCCGCCTGGTAGCCGGGCGCGAGCGTGCCGATGCGGTCTTTCAGGCCCAGCGCCGTCGCACTGCCTCGCGTGGCGATGTCGAGCGCCTCGGGAATGGGCATCACCTCGGGGTCCATCGCCTCGTGCTTCTGCATCATGGTCATGAGGCGCAGGCTCTCGAAGATGTCGAGGGTGTTGTTGCTCACCGCGCCGTCCGTGGCCAGCCCCACCGCGACTCCGGCCTTCCGCAAGGAGCGGATGGGGGTGATGCCCATGGCCAGCTTGAGGTACGTCTTCGGTGCGTGCGCGATGCCCACGTGGTCGCGATGACGGGCGAGCAGCTCGATGTCCTGGGGCAACAGGCCGCAGCCGTGGGCAATCAGCGTGGGCACACTCAGGATGCCGGTGTCCCTGAGCACCTGGATGGGCGTCAGGCCCCGCTTCTCCACGCTGGCGTTCGTCTGGTTCATCTCCTCGGCGGCGTGGATGTGGATGCCGATACCGAGCCGGTTGGCGTGCCCGACCGAGGCGCGCAGGAAGCCGTCGTCGCAGGTGTAGGGCGCGTGCGGCGCCATGCAGGTGGTGATGCGGCCTCCCGCGCCGCCCTTCCAGCGCTCGGCGAAGGCGGCGGTCTCGGCGAGCGCCGGGTAGCCCCGGCTGGCGAACACGGCCTGCCCCAGGTGGGCCCGGGTGCCGGCCTCCTCGACGGCCCGAGCCACCTGGTCCATGTGGAAGTAGTGGTCGGCCACCGTGGTGATGCCGCCTTCGATCATCTCGATGAGGCCCAGCATCGCGCCCCAGTAGACGTCCGCCTCGGTGAGGTTGCTCTCCAGCGGCCAGATGAACTCGTTGAACCAGCGCTCGATGGGCACGTCCTCGGCCAGCCCTCGGAAGAGCACCATGGGGACGTGAGCGTGGGTGTTGATGAGCCCGGGCATCGCCAGCATCCGGTTCGCCTCGAGTACCGTGACGCCGGGCTCAAGGGGGCTCCCGGTGGGGCGGATTTCGGCGATCCGGTTGCCACGCACCAGGATGTCCTGGTTGCGGGCGAGGGTGAGCGCGCCGCTCGCGTCGGGGACGAGCGCGTGACAATCGCGGATGCAGGTGTCCGTCATCGGGGGCCTCTCGTGTCTCGGCGCGTGAGGCCGAAGGGTCGCGGGTCTTCGCCCCCGAGTGTAGGCGCCTCCTCGCCTGCCGCGGACGGGCTTTCGTACCCGGCGTGAATAGCGGGGAGGGGGGGCCCGGGGTACATTGCAGCCGCCGTGCCTGAGAACCTCCGACCCCCCGATTCCGCCCTCGATGGGGGCGACAACACCGTCATCCGCCCCGCGGGCGCCCCCGCCACCCAGGAGGGCTCGCCCCTCTTCGCCGGACGTTACGCCCTGCTGCGCATGCTCGGCCGGGGCGGTATGGGCACCGTGTACGAGGCACGCGACAGCCTCGTGGGTGATGTGGTGGCCCTCAAGACGTTGGAGCTCGGCAAGGACGCCAGCCCGGACGCGCTCGAGCGCTTCAGCCGCGAGGTGCGCCTCGCCCGTCGCATCACCCACCCCCACGTGGCGCGGATGCACGACCTGGGCACCCACGAGGGCCAGTCCGTCCGCCCCATGGAGTACGGGGAGGGCGAGGACCTCCGGACGCTGCTCCTGCGCGAGCGCCCGTGGGCCCCGCCC
>NZ_DASVWK010000155.1:0-5898 GCF_036389735.1 Archangium sp.
ACGTCTTCAAGATCATCGACAAGGTGGCGGACACCCCCTCCACCGTCCTCATCACCGGCGAGAGCGGCACCGGTAAGGAGCTCATCGCATCCGCCCTGCACGGCGCCTCCAGCCGCCGCGACAAGCCCTTCATCAAGATCAACTGCGCCGCCATCCCCCACAACCTCCTCGAGTCCGAGCTCTTCGGCTACGAGCGCGGGGCCTTCACCGGCGCCGTCACCTCCAAGCCCGGTCGCTTCGAGCTGGCCGACGGTGGCACCCTCTTCCTCGACGAGATCGGAGAAATCCCCGTCGAGATGCAGGTGAAGCTGCTGCGCGCGCTCCAGGAGGGCGAGTTCGAGCGCGTGGGTGGCATCAAGACGACGCGCGTGGACGTGCGCCTCATCGCCGCCACCAACCGCGACCTCCAGGCGGAGATCGAGGCCGGGCGCTTCCGCAAGGACCTGTACTACCGGTTGGCGGTGGTACCCATCGTGCTGCCGCCGCTGCGCGATCGCCCCGGCGACATCCCCATGCTCGCGGCGCACTTCGTGGAGAAGTACAACCGCAAGCTCAACAAGAAGATCGAGGGCATCACCGACGACGCGATGACGCTGCTCCAGGCCTACTCCTGGCCCGGCAACATCCGCGAGTTGGAAAACCTCATCGAGCGCGTGCTCCTCTTCGCCGACGGGCCGCACATCACCCCGAAGGATCTCCCGGAGCCGGTCCGCCAGGGAGCCACTTCCGCAGCGCACGCTCCCTCGGCCGCTCTTCAGGAGGCCACGACTGGAGAGGGCGGCCTCAAGGACATCGTCCGCATGAAGGCGGCCGAGCTGGAGAAGGACCTCATCACCAAGGCCCTGGAGGAGACGGGCGGCAACGTCACGCGAGCGGCCAAGCTGCTTCAGATCAGCCGCAAGTCCCTCCAGACGAAGATGAAGGAATTCGGCCTGCGCGACACGACCGCCCAGGAGGGGCGGGACGACGCGATCGACGACTAGTTCACGGCGGCGAAATATCGCCGTGAGACCGGCGGTTCGGTCCCGGCGCAACCCCCTATCGACCCTCTGGGAGCTTGAATGCGGCCGCCTCTTCCCACCCTTGGATCTCCACCGAAGAAGAGCCCTCTGGGGCCGGTGATGATCGTCTCCCTGCTGCTCGGCATGAGCGCCGGAGGCGTCTGGTGGTGGAAGCAGCGACTCGCCTCGGAGCAGCCGACCCCCGCCGCCACGCAGCAGGCCCTCGTGGCGCCGGTGCCCCTGCCGTCCGAGGGTGCCGCCGCCGCCAACACCGCCCCCACGGCCGCTGCTCCGGCCCCCGTCGCCGCGGCGCCCGCCCCCACGGATCCGCTCAAGGCCGCCGGGCTCTCCCGCGCCACCATCCATATCGACGGCCCGCTGGAGACGGCGGTCGTCGCGGCCGCCGGCCCCGAGGTGGGCCCCGCGCTCGCCCAGGTGGTGACGCGCACGCTCGTGTGGTGGGTGGACGTGCCGGGCGACATGCGCCGCGGTGACACCCTGGACGTCCTCTACGAGACGCGCCCCAACGAGGAGCCGCTCGTCCACGCGGTGCGCTTCACCAGCAACAAGACGGGCCAGACGCACCGCAGCTACCGCTTCCAGCCCGAGGGCGACCAGAACCCCCGCTACTACCTGCCCAGTGGCGAGGAGCTGGAGCTGCGCCTGGAGCACTCGCCCCTGGACGACTACGAGCAGGTGACGTCGCTGCTGCGCGATGGCCGCCGGCACAAGGGCGTGGACTTCAAGACGCCCGTGGGGACCCCCGTGAAGGCGCCCTTCACCGGCACCGTCCTCCGCAAGAACTGGAGCTTCCGCTACAACGGCAACTGCATCGAGCTGGTGGAGAGCGGTGGCAAGGGTCGCCACGCCCTCTTCCTGCACATGGACGAGCTGCCGCGCTCGCTCAAGGTCGGCGACCGCTTCAACGTGGGCGCGGTGCTGGGCCGCAGCGGCAACAGCGGCCGCTCCTTCGCGCCCCACCTGCACTACCAGCTCGAGGGCCCCAACGAGCGCGTGCTGGATCCGTACGAGAGCCACCGCACCTACCGCCGCTCCCTGGCGCCCGCCCTGCGCAGCTCCTTCGAGGCCGAGATGCGCCGGCTGGATGGGCTGCTCGGCACCGGCACCACGGTAGCGGGCGGCTGAGCCATCGCTTTCTTGACACCCCTGCCTGCGACGGCTAGCGTCCCCGAAAATTTCTCAACATTTCTCGGGGGTTAGGTGGCGCAGGCGGTCCAACGGGGGCCCCGCACCGACCCTGGATACCCGAGGGTGTTGGTTTCGGAGGTCGGATGTCCAGGCTTCGCGCCGTTGTCGCCGCGCTGACGCTGGGTGTGCCGTTCGTCGCCACCGCGGCGGATGTTACCCGTGTCGCTTCGTCCTTCGAGGACGATGACCCGTTCGGGATGTTCATCGACGTGGGCTTCGAGCACTCGCAGCGGCGCGAGAAGATCGTCCGCGAGGCGCTCCCCACGCAGCCGGGCGGCACGCGCCAGTACCAGAACGAGCTGTGGTACCGGGGCTCCGACACGCGGCTGAACCTGGACGTGGCCTTCGGCATCTCCCCGGACGTGGAGCTCTCGTTCGGGCTGCCCGTCATCCTCCTCCGGGACGAGTCGTGGCACTTCGTCGCGGGGACGAACGAGAGCAACTCGAGCATCATCAACAACCGCGTCGTCAACAACTGCTCGGCGACGGGCGAGCCTTGCACGGCCGCGGTGCCGCAGCCCCTCTTCGCCGTGCCCCTGGAGACGCACCGCGGGGGCCTGGGCAACGTGCGCCTCGGCTTCGCCTGGGGCATCTTCAACCAGCGCAAGGACGAGACCAAGCCCAACTGGGTGGTGGGGCTGGACTACGAGGCGCCCACGGCCGAGCGGCTCGACCCGACCGTGCCGACCCAGGACGAGCGCGGTCCCGTGGGTGACCGGGTGCACAAGTACACGGTGTACACGGCGCTCTCGCGGAAGATCGGCCTGGCGGACCCGTACTTCCGGGTGCACTACACCGTCCCGGTGCGCGGCCCCGGCGCCTACTCCAACTGCGAGCACCCGAGCGAGACGCCGCAGAACCTGGGCCGACCGCAAAACTGCGGCCTGACGGGGTGGGATCGCAAGGAGACGGGCATCCAGGCGCCGCACACCGGCGGCGTGCAGTTCGGCTCCGAGTTCCTGGTCATCGACCAGCCCAAGCGCCACTTCACGTTGGATCTGCGCGCCATCGCCAACTACGTGTCCGAGGGCCGCTACTACAACGAGCTGAGTGGCCCGCTGCGCAAGCTGCTCTACACGGGCGACTACCTCCAGGTGGGCGGCCAGTTCGCCGTGAAGATGAAGGTGTCGGACGTGTTGTCCCTGGGGGGCACGGGCATGCTGCTCCACAACACGGACCACGTGCTGACGGACGAGAAGATCGGCAAGGATCTCGATGGCAACGGCTCGGTGGACCTCACGGGCAACCCCCAGGAGATCAACCCGAACTTCGACTTCCGCACGGACTTCGTCTCGCGGCGCTTCCACGCCACCGAGAGCAAGGACATCCGGCTGGACTTGAGCGCCACCTTCGCGTTCTAGAAGGGGCGCGGGAGGAGGGGCTCACCGCTTCTTCAGTCCGAGCCCCAGCCGGTACACGTCCTGACCGGCCCAACCGGCGCGGCGGGCCAGTTCGGTGCTCAGCCCCTTGAGCTTCTCGCCTCGCCCCAGCCCCTGCTCCAGCGCGCGCAGCAGTTCGTCCTCGGACCAGCGGCGCTCGCCGCCCCGCCCCTCCACCAGCACCACCACCTCGCCCCGGGGTTCCTCGGCCGCGTAGCGCTCGGCCAACGCGGTCAGCGTCCCGCGCACGAACTCCTCATGCAGCTTCGTCAGCTCCCGCGCCACCACCGCGCGCCTGTCCCCCAACGCGTCCCGCAGGTCCACCAGCGTCTCGGCCAGCCGGCGCGGGGACTCGTAGAGGGCAATGGTGGCCGACAGCGGCGCCACCTCCTCCAGCATGGCCTGGCGCTCGGGGCCCTTGCGCGGCAGGAAGCCGAGGAAGTGGAAGCGCCCGGTGGGCAGCCCCGAGGCGCTCAGCGCCGACACCAGCGCCGTGGCCCCTGGTACCGGCACCACCTTCAGCCCGCGCTCGAGCGCCTCGGCCACCAGCTTCTCCCCGGGATCGCTGATGCCCGGGCTGCCCGCGTCCGTCACCAGGGCACAGTCCTCGCCGGCCTGGAGCCTGTCCAGGATGCGGCCGGCGCGCTGGCCCTCGGCGAAGGCCGGCAGGCTCACCGTGTCCGCGGAGATGCCGAAGTGGTCCAACAGCACCCGCGAGTGCCGCGTGTCCTCACAGGCCACGAAGGACACCTTCCGCAGCGTCTCCAGGGCGCGCGAGGAGATGTCTCCCAGGTTCCCGATGGGCGTGGCCACCAGGTAGAGCGTTCCAGACATCCGAGCCTCACATGCCGGCGTCGAAGGCGCCCGGCAGGTGCTCCACCGTCGCGCGCTCGCCGCGGCCCACCACCGAGATGACGTCGAAGCGAATCATCCTGTCCCGCAGCCGCTGGGTCAGGAGGTAGTGCAGCGCGGTCTTCACCACCCTGCGCTGCTTGGCGAAGGACACCGTGTGGGAGGGGTCTCCCCACACCGCCGTGGAGCGCATCCGCACCTCCACGAAGCACACGGTGTCGCCGTGCTCGGCCACCACGTCCAGTTCCCCGTGGCGGCAGGAGTAGTTGCGCGCGCGCACCCGATAGCCCCTGGACTCCAAGAAGCGCACCGCGGCCTCCTCGCCCTCGTTCCCATACCCCTTGCGATCCACCGCCACCCCTCCCCTCCCCTGGCCCCCGGCATGGGGGCCCTCGCTACAGATTGACAGTGCTGTCTGACAGCTGGGCGAAGCCGGGGTGCGCGGTGATGTGCAGCACCTGCGTCAGGGTGCCCAGGTGCTTGAGCATGCGCCCCAGCAGCGGCAGCTTGGCGTCGTCCACGCCCGCCAGCGCGTCCTCGATGATGAGGGGCAGCTTCACCCGGGGGCTCACCTTCTCCACCACCGTCAGCCGCAGGCTCAAGAAGAACATGTCCACCTCCTTGGGAGGCAGCTCGCCCACGGGCATGCGCCGGCCGGAGGCGGCCACCACCGTCGTCCGCCCGTCCTTGTCCCACTCCACGCCCACGTAGCGCCGATCCGTGAGCGCGCTGAAGTACTGCACGCACCGGTCGCGCAGCGCCCCCATCACGGCCTGCGTGTTCGTGGCGAGCACGTCCGCCGCCAGGTTGATGAGCATGGGCGAGGGATCCTCCAGCGCCTCCAGGCCGCCCAGGTCCGCGCCAGGCATTCCGCCCATCATCTGCGGGTTGCGCGCGATCTGGATGGACTCCTTGAGCCGGGACAGCTCCCGCTCCACCTCGCGCAGGTCGCGCACGAAGGCGCCCTTCTCGGCCACCTTGGCGTTGAGCAGCTCGATCTGCTGGCGCAGCAGCGGCAGCTGCTGGCCGGCCTCGACGAACTCCGGATGCGTCTCCATCGACACGAGCTGGGCACGCAGCTCGGCCACCCTGGCACCAAGCTCCTCGCGGCGCTGGAGCCGGGGCGCGATCTCCCTGGGCGTGTCCACGTCGAACACCTCCATGGCCCTGCGCACCGGGCCCGCGTCGGCCTCGAACTCCTCCTGGGCCTTCTTCTCGCGCACGGTGCACATCTCAACGCGGCGCTTGAGCCGATCCCGGTGCTGGAGCTCGTCCACGTAGCGCAGCCCCAACACGGCGGCGAAGCCGAAGGCGGGGATGTCCAGCAGCGCCACGTACCGGAGGGCGTTGGTGAAGAAGAAGCCCGCGATGAAGCACACCACGCCCGCGGCCACGGCGATCCAGAAGTTGCGATCGCGCACCAGCGGCTCGATGTCCGGCAGGCGCTGGGCCTCCTC
>NZ_DASVWK010000156.1:0-13477 GCF_036389735.1 Archangium sp.
CACCCGGCAGCCGCCTTCATTCGGCTCCACCGTGTGCACCAGCACGTTGCGCTCCACCGTCCTGCCCGGCAGCGCTGCTTGGAGCTGGTGCACCAGCCGCCCGTTGCCCTCGGGCCAGCTCAGGAAGCCCTCGCTGCGCTCGCCCTTCCCGTCCTGCCGCGCGGCGAAGTACCAGATGCCCGCCCACGCGGAGACACCCTCGGCCGTGGTGCCGTAGTCGTCCCGGCACGCGTAGTCCACCAGCCAGCGCAGCCGCGGCGAGCGGAAGCCCTCGGCCTCCATCCACCGCGCCATCGTCACCTTGTCGAGCGCCGTCCACTCGCCGTCATCACTGGAGAGCGCCGTGGGCACCGCGAAGGCCTTGCGCCCCTTGGCGTCCCGCGCCGCCGCGAAGGCATTCATCCTCGCCTCGAAGCGCTCCAGCTCGGCCAGCTCCGCCGGGCTCGCCCCCGCGCGCAGGTAGAGGCCCTCGTACCACTCGCCCTTGTAGAAGAGGCGCTCCTCGGGCTCGCGGATGAGCAGCTCCTCGGCGTAGGCGGGGTAGCCCTGCGCGTCCAGGCCCGTCACCGCGCCCATCTCGCGCAGCAGCCGCATCACCGGCCCCGAGTCCACCAGCGGCGCCGGCAGGTAGTGCGCGCCCCACGGGTACGCGGACACCTCGGTGCGCCCCGAGCGGGAGGTGCCTCCCGGCTCCGACTCCAGCTCCAGCACCCGCACGTCCTTCACGCCCGCGGCCGCCAGCCGCCACGCCGCGCTCAGGCCCGCCACGCCTCCGCCCACCACCAGCACGTCCACCGCCTGGGCCTCGGCCGCGCGAGGCAGCGCCCCGCCCCGCAGCTTGTGCCCCACGTCCACCGCCCGGTCCACGATGGCGCCGGGCACCGGCTCGCGCGCCCGCGTCCGCCGGCATGCACTGGCCGCCACCGCCGAGCCGAGGAACGCGGCGACGAGCTCCCGCCGCGTCAGTTCCACCGCGACCACTCCTCCTCGTAGTAGTGGACGAGCACCTGGTTGTTCAGCCGATTCACCTCCGTCGGCAGCCGCCCCATGTCCGTGGGGAACTGGAAGAGCGTGGCGTGCGTGTCCTCGGAGAGGAAGCGCAGCTCCGCCGGGAGCGGGCGGCGCGGCAGCGCGCCCTCGTGGGCCACCAGCACGTAGCCCCACTCACCGAAGGAGGGCACCAGCGCGTGGTAGGGCTGCGTCGAGAAGCCCGCCGCCTTCAGCGTGGTGTCCACGCACCAGAAGGAGCGCCGGGCGAAGAGCGGAGAGGTGCTCTGGATGACGGCCACCCCGTCCGGCGCCACCCGCTTCTTCAACAGCTTGTAGAAGCCCGTGGTGTACAGCTTGCCCAGCGAGAAGTTGTTCGGGTCCGGGAAGTCCACCACGATGACGTCCCAGGTGTCGCTCCCCTCCCCGAGGAACTTCATCGCGTCCGTGTTGATGACGTGCATCCGCGGGTCCGTCAGCGCGTGCGCGTTGAGCTCGGCCAGCTCGCCGTAGTGCGTGGCGAGCCGCGTCATCGCCGGGTCCAGGTCCACCAGGGTGACGTTCTTCACCTCGGGGTACTTGAGGACCTCCCGGGCCGCGAGCCCATCCCCGCCGCCGAGCACCAACACCCGCTCCACCTTGCCCGCGCGCACCATGGCCGGGTGCACCAGCGCCTCGTGGTAGCGGTACTCGTCCACGCTGGAGAACTGGAGGTTGCCATTGAGGTACAGCGCGAAGCCCCGCTTGCTCCTCGTCACCACGATGCGCTGATAGGGCGAGTGCGTCGCGTGCACCACCTCGTCGGCGTACAGGTGCTCCTCGGAGAAGTTCGTCAGCCGGTCGCCCAGCACGAGCCCCACCACCAGCAACAGGCTGAGCAGCACCGCCTTCACCCGCAGCCGCGTGGGGTGGGCCAGCACCGGCGCCAGCAGCCACGTGCTCCACAGGCCCACCAGCGCGTTGAGCAGGCCGAAGAGCAGCGAGGTGCGAACCAGCCCCAGCTTGGGCACGAAGAAGAGCGGGAAGGAGATGCTCGCCGCCAGCGCCCCCAGGTAGTCGAACGTCAGCACCTGGCTGACCAGGTCCTTGAACTTGACCTGGTCCTTGAGGATGCGCAGCAGCAGCGGAATCTCCAGCCCCACCAGCGTGCCGATGGCCAGCACGCTCCCGTACAGCGCCACCCGGAAGACGTCCGTGAGGGCGAAGGTGAGGAAGAGCAGCGGCGCGCACAGGCCGCCCGTGAGCGCCACCCCCAGCTCGATCTCCACGAAGCGCTGGGCCACGCCGCGCTCGATGAAGCGCGACAGCCAGCTGCCAATCCCCATGGCGAAGAGGTAGCCCCCAATCACCGTGGAGAACTGGGTGATGGAGTCGCCGAGGAGGTAGCTGGCGAGCGTGCCGACGATGAGCTCGTAGATGAGCCCGCACGTCGCGATGACGAGGACGGTGACGAAGAGGAGCGTCTTGTTCACGCGGGTACGGCCTGCGACGGGGGCATCAGCCCGAGATGGCCGCGGCCACGATGATGGCCAGGCCGATGATGAAGGAGCCCATGACGATGCCGAGGGCCGTGTTCTGGTCGACCTCGATCTCCTTGTGCACGTCGAACGGCATGATGAGCCGGAACACGAACAGGCCCGCCACGAACACCGCCAGGCCAATCAGCGAGTACACGAGGCTCGCGAGCAGCCCATCCAGACTCACCACCACTCCCAGGACACCCATCAGCATCACTTCCCTCCCATAAAACCGCCAGTCCAGCTACGCACGCCGGTGCCGCGAACTCCCGCCTGGCTGCGCTGCGAGCGGGTGAACGGCTCCCAGCCCGAGAACGCCACCGCGGCGTAGAGGATGACGACGATTCCACCGATGTACTTCATGGTCTCACTCCCTCAATCATCCGAGCTGGAACCCAGATTGCTCTCCGCCCAGCGTGCGGACTCGAAGCTGGACGAGCGGAAGAACGCGAACAGCGGCGCGAGGAACAGCAGCGCCAGCGAGAAGCAGAACCAGGTGCCCCGCGGGGTGTCGCTCACGAGCGTCACGCGGTAGTTGCGCCCCTGGGACGGGCCGTCGAAGAAGGCCGTGGTGCGCAGCACGTAGCGCCCCGGATCCACCGCGGACAGGTACTCCTCCTCCTTCCGGCCCCCCTCGCTCCATGAGCCGTCCGAGTCGCTCCCGGAGTAGTAGCTCACCTCGTCGTAGAAGCTGAGCGCCTCGCCATTGGCCTCGTTCACCAGGTCGCCCTGGACGCCTATCCAACCGTTACTCACCTCCGAGTACACCTCGGCGCGCACGTTGCCCTTCTTGCGAATCTCGAAAGGCTCGCTGAAGGTCATGGCCGCGGGCGTCCCGGACATCGCGTTCGGAGCCAGGGTCACCTGCTGCACCAGCACCGTCTCCTTGGCGGCCCGCGCGTTGATGACGAGGAAGATGGCGAGCAGCGCCACCGCCCAGATGCCCGTCCACTGCCAGATGGCCTTGCTCGAGTGGGGGTTGGGCTGGCTGGGGGCGATGCCGTAGCGCTCCGGCAGGGGCTCCTTCAGCTGGAACGCCCCACTCACCACCTCGGGCGCCAGGTACTCGCCGAGTGTGTACGTCACCTCGTTGTCGGTGCGGTCCACGTTCACCGAGTACGGCGGCGCCACGTACTCCTCGGCCTGCGCGTACTCGCCGGCCTTCACTTCCCAGTAGAACTCGCCCAGCACGGCCTCGGTGACGGCCGTCACGCTCTGGAAGGCCCGGTAGCGCCGGCCCTCCAGGTGCGCGGAGACTCCCTCCGCCACCGCCACCTCGCCCGCGTCCAACGGCTTGAGGTACACCCAGTGCCCGTTGGAGTGCATCAGCCAGGTGAAGCCGCGCCCCCGGTTGAAGAGGAGGTACTCCTCCCACGCGTAGCGGACCCCCTCCACCGTGCACGAGCGCACCAGGAAGCCGATGCACACCCAGTCGGCGCCATCCAGCTTGCCCCGGGCGCCCAGCGGAATGAGCGGCGCATGGTCCGGCTTCTCCAGCAGCTGGAGGAAGGCCAGCTTGCCCTGGCTCGCGTCCAGCAGCGCGCCGCAGAAGGGGCAGGCCACGCGCTTCGTCCGGTCCGGAGCCCGCAGCTCCAGGGCGCCGTTGCAGTTGGTGCAGCGCGCCTGCTGGAGCCCCACCTTCTTCACGCGGGGCCGGAGCTGGTCCGGAGCGATGCCCAGCTCCTGCAACTTCAGCTTCTTGCCGAGGTAGACCTCGGGATCGCTCGTCGCGGGGCCGTAGTCCAGGGAGACGAAGACGCCCCCCGGGCCCGTGGCGTCCACGTAGTAGCCCTCCGCGGTCGGGTCCACGTCGTTGGGCAGCTGGCCCGCGGCGGCCACCACCCGGGAGTGACCCCGCTCCTCCACCGCGAGCCGGTGGCCCCGCAGGCTGAAGCGATGGCCGGGCGGCATGTCGTCGAGCGGCAGGCCCAGCTCGGAGCCCGCGGCGACCATGAGGTGGAAGGCGCCCTCGGACTCGGAGAGCCAGCCGGTGCGCCCGTCGTCGAACTCCACGTACCACTCGTCCCACGGCCCCGCGCCATGGTCCTTCTGGAGGTGGCCCACCAGCCGGTAGCCGTCGCGACCGATGCGGCCCTCCACGTTGAGCTGGAGGGGGGAGTCGGTGTCGACGATGGCGCCGATCTTCCCGTGCGCCTCGAGGTTGAGGCCCTTCTTCGCCACCACCGTCTGGCAGTAGCCGCACACCACCACCAGGGCCGTGCCCGCGGTGAACTCGACTGGGGCCCCACAAGAGGGACAGTTGCCCTGCGTCACGCTCCTACCCCCCGAGGCATTTCCCGGACACGGCACGAGGCCGCGCCCAGGTGCCGCGCCAGCAGCGCCTCGAAGTCCGGGCACTGGCGGGGGCGGCAGCAGTAGACGTTGAGCGCGGCGAAGCCGTGCTCGGGAAAGGTGTGGACGGTCAGGTGGCTCTCGGCCAGCAGCGTGAGGCCGGTGATGCCGCCCGGCTCCGGGAAGACGTGCCACTGCGGCTGGCCCATCACCTTCAGCTCCAGCAGCACGATGAGCTCCTCGAAGAGGCCCGCGAGCACACGCGGGTCCTTCAGGCGCTCCGGCGAGCACCCGCTCACATCCACCAACCATTCCTGTCCGGTCGTCAGCGTCCGTCCTCCCCTGAGACGCCCACCTTCTACCACGAGCCCCTCCTTTCCGGGACGCAGAGAACGGACGGGCCCGGGCCCTGGTACGCTGCGGCCCCGTATGTCCCAGAAGGATCTCCTCCCCCCCGCCCCGCCGCCTGCCCCGCTCCAGGGCGGGCAGCCTGCCTCCAACACCCTCCGGGAGCCCGAGACGGGCGCCGTGGCCCGGCTGGTGCGCTCGCTGCGCGGACTGCCCGAGGCCGAGCGCTGGTCCGGCCCTGGGAGCACGGGGCTCGCCGGCTGGTTCAAGGCGGAGACGGCGCCGCCCACGGACGTGACGGCCCGCTTCCGCGAGGTGCTCCAGCGCGTGCGCGAGGACGAGCCGGTGCTGCCGGACGAGGCGAAGCGCCACCTCTACCTGCTGGTGAAGGGGATGATGGGGGACGACCTTCCTGGCTACCTCGAGGACAACCAGCGGCGCCTGGAGAAGCGGGGGCTGGAGACGCGCGAGGTGGCGGTGGACACGGAGGGGCGGCTCGCTTCCAACGTGGAGGTGGTGCGCGACGCCCTGCTGGACGCCATCCACTTCGGACGGACGGTGGTGCTGCTGGGCCACAGCAAGGGCGGCGTGGAGGCGATGAGCACGCTGGCGCTCTACCCGGAGCTGCGCCCACACGTGCGCGCGGTGGTGGCGCTCCAGGCGCCCTATGGAGGCTCGGTCATCGCCAATGACCTGGTGACGACGCCCGCGCTGCGGCGGCTGGTGGAGGTGGCCTTCCCCGCGCTCTTCCAGGGGGACCCGGCCTCGGTGGAGGACCTGTCGTACGCGCGGCGGATGGAGTTCGTGCGGCGCAACCCCTACCCCGCGGACGTGCCCACGGTGGCGCTGGCGACGTCCCGGCTGTCACGGCGCTCGCTGCTGCGGCCGCTGTGCAGCTACGTGCGGGAGCGCTACGGCTGGGCCTGCGACGGGCTGGTGAACGTGGTGGACGCGGAGGTCCCGGGCTCGCGCGTGGTGCGGCTCGACGACATGGACCACGCCGAGGGAGCCCTCACGGGCCTGCCTGGCTTCTCCAACTACTACCCGAGCGACATCACCGAGACGATGATCTCCCTCGCCCTCGAAGCGCGCTGAGGGCTACAGCAGGGGCGAGGGAAGGGAGCGCTTCTCGTGGGGGAGGCGGATTTCGTTTTCCAGTTGGAGTCCGTCCGTCCAATTCCGGGAGTCCGCATTCAGCACCAACCGACCCGCGATTCTTTGCAGAGTGATCTGCTCTCCGTTGAAGAGCAGGACGCCATCCCGGCCATGCTCCAACAGGAGCATCGTCGCACGTAGCATGACGCGATTGCCTTCCTCATAATCATTGCTGTTGGGATCGAGCCGGAAGCCCACCGACAGGTCAGGGCTGAAGTGAAATCCTTCTTGGATGATCGATTTCCAACCCTGCCCCGGCTCGATCGCGCTGATCGATAGCGCAGGTCCAATCAAATGTTTGTCATCACCCCATTTGAATTCAAACCATTCCGCCATGAGATGCAATGCTTGTTCGGGAGTCATGTCGGTCGACAACTCCAAGCTGTTATCCAGCCCCATGCAGCGCTCCTGTTACATCACGGGAAGAGGAGAACGACATTGCCCGCTTTGATGCCAATAACCTCTTCCAATCTGGGGATTATCCAATCAGCGAATTGTTTTTTCATGACATCGAGCGTGACGCTGGTGTCATCAAGATTCAAAACAATTCGACTGGCCTGACCTCTCTCTACTTTCTGGACCTGGATGTTGTAAGCGATGTTACGAGGATTCTGACTGGAGGGCGCATAGCAATCATAATATCGGCCGTTGATTCGATAATCGGGCTTTGTTCCATTTGGCTGCGGTGGAGGATTTTGCTCCACATGGTAGCCGTTGTCCGCGAGAGTTCGTGCTGATTCATTCTCGCGGGCGAGCGCCTGAATGTTTTCTGGTCTCTTGTCGTTGGGCCCGGGCTGGGTCGGGCGACCTGTCAGCCGCCCCCTGCTGGCTGAGTCCCCGCCCTGAACCGTCATGGCGACCGCGCCCGGAGCCAGGGCGATGGTGAAGGCACCCTCGGCGGACACCGCCACCGAGCGCACCTCGCCCACGGACGCCAGCCGGAAGCCTCCCTGCGTCTCCGCCAGCAACGCGGCTCGCGAGTAGCCCGGCAAACCCGGTCCCTTCGTCGCCAGCCCCGCCGTGTTCCCGATGGCCGCCGTCGTCAACAGCACGAACGCCCGCGCCGCGTGCCTCCCCATCACCTTGCCGTACCGCTCCCCCGCGTCGCGCAGTTCCTCGAAACTGCTGGCCCGGTCCACCTCCCCCACCCGTCGTATCCAGCCCCCAATCAACCCCCAGACCGTGTCGATCCCCAGGTAGGCGATGAGCCCCGCCGTCAACGTCGCCGCGAGGCCCTTCGACACCGGCTCGGGCAGAACCCAGAGCATCATGTACATCGCCAGGGCGGATACGATGCTGGCTCGCACCACCTCCGGGTCCGCCAGTTCCGACAGTGCCACCTTCGTCTCGTCCCATACCGAGTCCACGGCGATGGCCATCGCCAGCGTGTACCGCCCATCCGCGTCGAGCGAGGGTGTGTCCCTCAGCAGTGAGAGGCAGTCCCCAGGGTGGCGCTCACGCTCGCACCAGCGCCCGTAGCCACGTGTCAGCCCATCCCGCTCCGGGAGCAACCGGGGCCCTCGTACTTCCGGGAAAGCCGCCTCCAGGCGCCGCCCGGTCCATTCCAGGTACACCTCTTCCTGCCAGGACTCGAGCATCAGCCGCCGGGCGTGCCGCACGGGTCTCGCGGAGGGCCTCACATCCCGGACCAGCTCCGCCAACGATTGCTTGAACTCGTCCTCACCCAGCCTCACGGGCTCCTGGGCACCGCGCGGCGTGTGAAGGAAGGGCTTGCCCCGTCCCGTGTCCAGGCGCACGGCCCGGGTGGTGGTGCCACAGCCGACGAGCAACAGCAGCACCACGGCCATCCAGCCTGGCTTCATGGGGTCTCCTCCGGGTCCTGACCAACCCCTGACGGGTAGCCATCCTCAAGGAGTATCCAGAAGGTCCGACAGAGCCGGGGACGGACCCCACGGGAAGGTCACGTCTCCGGCTCCGCCGTCACGACCCTACGAATTGCCTCACGCCGCGGCCACGCTCGCCGCGACGGCCCCGGACGCCAGCCGCGCCATCACATCCCCCACGAAGACGTAGGAGAGGTACGTGGGGGACTTGTGCGCCTCGCGCTCGCGCAGGGCCCGGAGTGACTCGCCCACCGAGAGGTGATTCACCCGCAGGTCGCTCACGAGCTGCTCCACCATGGTGCGCGCGTGGGCATCCTGCACGGGCCAGAGCGGCGCGATGAAGCCGGAGAAGCGCTCGCTCACGAAGGTCTCGGCCCACCCCCCCACGTTTCCGAGCATCTCGGTGGCCGCCCCCACCTCACAGGCGTTGAAGATCACGAGCGGCCGGGACTTGCGCCCGAGCGACACCAGGGGATTGCGCACGTCGAGCGTGTGGAGCGGTCCGTCCTCCAGGTAGATGACGGAGGGCGTCACCGGGTCCCCACTGTACTTGCCGTGCCCGGCGAAGTGCAGCAGCCCCACGTCGTTGAAGTGGCCCTCCTTCAATACGCTCATCACCCGCTTGCGGCTGCCGGGCACACGGATGGCTCCGAAGCGCAGGGCGAGCTGCCGCGACTCCTCCTGCGCCTCGGGAAGCGGCGACAGGTGCGGGTGGTACTGGTAGTCCGGCGCGATGGTGAGGATGTCCCCCCGCGGCAGGCGTGCCGTCAGCGACGTCTGGTAGTCGAGGAACCAGCGCGCCACCGGGTGCTCCACGCACAGCAGTCCCGCCCCCGGCACGTCCGAAGGCGTCATCAGCTCCCAGGGGATGTGCGGATCATCGGTGATGAACTGGATGGGGAAGCCCTTCCCGTACTGGTTGCGCAGGGCGCGAAACGTCTCCCGGAAGGCCGCCGGCGTCCGCTGGTAGAGGAGCTGCCCGAGTCCGAGGAACCAGCCGTAGTGCTCACCGGGCACCTGCTCGCGCGCGGCGTTGGCCACGCTCTGGAAGAAGGCGGCCGGGTCCGAGCCCAGATCCACCTCGCCCGAGAGCCGGGACGGCAGCCCCTCGCAATCCACCGGCACCTGGAGCATCCAGTACAGCCGCCGCGGGTTGCTCTTGTCCAGGCGGTGGATCTGCACCGTCAGGTGGGGCTTCTCGGCCTCGACCTCGATGGCGAAGGAGCTCCGCTGCGCCTGCTCGGAGCCCTGCTCCCGGCCGCGCGCCGGCGCCCCCGTGGATGCCGTCGAGGTGGACGGGCCCGGCAGGCTGGCCCCACCGGGCTCGACCGGAATGACCCGGCGCGCCGCGCCGCAGAAGCGGCCCCCGTACTCGAAGGTGGCCACGACGGTGATCTCACCGGAGGCGCTCGGGTGGACGGTGGCGGAGAGGGTGGCGGCAATGGACTTCTTGTTGCGCTGCACCATCACCACGCCCGTGTCCCCTCCCGGCGGGAACTCCAGCTCGGAGCAGAGCAGCTTCACCTTGATGGGCAGCTCCTTCCAGTTGGGATCCAGCTTGGAGATGGAGAGGCCCGCCGACTCCGTGTCCGGATCCAGCTCACCCAGCAGCAGGTCCACGGACAGCGCGAGCAGCTGCCCCGGCCGCGCGACACCCAGCGGCTTGATCGCGGGATTGCGGACAATGGTCACCCCCTCGTCCTTGGCCCCGGGCACGTTCTTCTTCACCTGCTCATCCGAGCGGTTCTTCGCCGCGGTGGGAGGAGCCACCCAGCGCCCCAGGTCCGGCAGGAAGACCTCCAGCGAGGGATCGCTCATCGAGGACAGGAAGACCTCCAACGCGGCGGGACCGATCGGGGGCGGAGTGCGCGCCGGAGCCGAAGGCCGGGCCGGACGCGGCTCCTCCCCCTTGGGCAGCTCCTGCTCGCTCGGGAAGACGGCGAAGACGTTCGCCACGGGGACGACCTCGGGGCCGCCCTTGACGACCACCCGGTACACCCCGGGAGGCAGCGCGCGCGGCGTGCCCTCGTGCAGACCGTCTGGCCCGCGCTTGAGCGCCACCTGGAAGGACGCCCCCGACTCCACGTTCGTCACGTAGGCCTGGAGAGAGACGGGCTCCTCCGAGGGCCGCACGCGCAGCGTCACGGGCTCGTCGTGCGCGTACGCATCGTCGAGGTGCAGCGAGAGGTTGCGGGGCGAGACGCCCCGCGTGTCACGGAACTCGTTGAGATTGATCTGCTGGCCGGCGAGCACGCCCTCCACGTGGGCGAGCACCTCGAAGGCATTCTGCAGCGAGGCGTGGGACGTGGCGCTGAACATGGCTCGCGCGTGGTCCCGCTCCTCCACCGGGATGGCGGACACCCGGGGCACGGTGCCGTCACCGCCCATGTCCCGGCCATCCGGCAGCGTGTGGAGCATCTCCAGCCCGGAGGCGCCCAGGCGCGCGCCCTGGAGCGTGGGCTGGAAGGTGCCCACCACGGGGTGCAGGTGGTAGCCGCGCTCGAGGTACTCGGCGCTCCGGGAGTTGGACTCCACCGCGTCGAGGATCTCCCGCTGGAAGGCGAGGCCCGCGGCGGCCTTGGTGGCGTCGAGGTTGGGAATGCCCTGGGCCTCTCCCGGCCGCACGAGCGCGCCATCCGGCATCTGCACGCAGGGATAGGTGGGCAGGAGCTGGTACGCCGACGGCAGCGAGCGCACCATCGCCGACAGGTCGACGAGCTTCACCGGCCCGAGGCTCTTGCGGAAGCCCAGCGAGAGCGCCTGGAGCGCCATGAAGGAGCCACGGTGGGGCGTGCCGAAGGTGATGAGGGCGCGGGTGTTCTTCCAGCCACCGAGGCACTCGAGGAAATAGCGCGAGACGATGCCGCCCATGGAGTGGGCCACGAGGATGAGCTTCGAGTCGGGCGAGCCGCCGTGCTTCTTGCGCCACTGGTAGAGCCATTCCTCGGACTCGCGGGCGAACCGCTTCGCGGTGATGCGGACGTCGCGCCGCCAGTCGTACGGGAAGGTGAAGAAGTTGGCGCCGGGGATGAGGTTGAGCCGGCTCTCCAACGTCCGGGCCACGTGGGTGTAGCCGTCGACCTTCCAGAAGCCAGGCAGGAGCTGGGTGTCCGGGAGGAGCTTCGAGGCGCGCACGCCGTCGTCGGCGAGCTCGCCGCCGCTGTCGGACTTCAGGGTGAGCGACTCCACGCTCCCACCAAAGCTCGTCAGTGCACGCAGGAGCGCGCCGCCGGAGAGCCCCCAGAGCTCCTTCCCATCCTTCCGCACCAGCACGCTGCCGAGCAGGCCCGGCAGGAGAACGACGACATCCTTGGTGACGCTTGCGGCCATTGCTTCCTCCAGAAGGAGCGACCCGGACTCGCGTACGAGCCAGGGCCCGAAGACCTGACGATGCCTGGGATTCTACGGTTCCCTTCCGACCCATCGGAAAAGGACAAGGGTACGGGAGTGAACGCTCCGGCCCGGCCTGCGGGCTTCTGAACACCGGTTCAGGCGGACACATTCCACGGAGAGTCGGGTTGCGAGGCCTCGCTCGCTCTGTAGGATGCCCGGCCCATGCGCACGCGAATCCTGACGGCAGTACTCCTCCTGGCCCTGACCTCCTGCTCCAAGGACAAGGACAAGCAGGCCGAGGGCAAGGCCCCCACCGGCACCACCCCCCAGGCAACCCAGACCGGCAGCGCGGGCCCGGCGGGCAACCAGCCCCGCACGCGTCCTCCGGCGGAGAACCCGGGACCCTGGCAGCAGAAGGCGCTCAAGGGGCAGGACCTCTACGCCACCCTGGAGACGAGCGAGGGCAACGTCGTGGTGAAGCTGCTCTCGAAGGACGCGCCGCTCACGGTGGCGAACTTCGTGGGGCTCGCGACGGGTGAGCAGGCGTGGCGCGACCCGCGCACGAACGAGGTGGTGAAGGGCAAGCCGCTGTACCAGGACATCCTCTTCCACCGCGTCATCCCGAACTTCATGATCCAGGGAGGAGATCCGCTCGGAATGGGAACGGGCACCCCCGGCTACAACTTCGAGGATGAGTTCCAGAGCCGTCGGACGTTCGACAAGCCGGGCCTGCTGGCGATGGCCAACCGGGGCCCGGAGACGAACGGGAGCCAGTTCTTCATCACGACGTCCTCGCCGCAGCACCTCAACAACCGGCACACCATCTTCGGCGAGGTGGTGAAGGGCTACGACGTGGTGGAGCGCATCTCGAAGGCACAGGCCAACGAGCGCGACAAGCCTCTCAAGGACGTGGTTCTGAAGAAGGTGACGCTCGGCGACGAGCAGCCGCAGTAGTGGAGCGCGCGATGAAGAGGGTGAGCACGCGCCTGGGCGAGCTGGACTGCCAGGTGCTGGAGGCGATGGCCGAGGGAGCGAGCCCGGAGCTGGCGGTGGTGCTGTGCCACGGCTTCGGGGCGCCCGCGACGGACCTGGTGCCCCTGGCCCAGGAGCTGGTGGAGCTGAAGCCGGAGCTGGGCGCGAAGGTGCGTTTCGTGTTCCCGGCGGCACCGCTGTCGCTGTCGGCGATGGGGATGCCGTACGCCCGGGCGTGGTTCCACCTGCCCCAGGAGGTGATGATGGGGCGGGAGCGGAACTGGGACGAGTACGCGGCCTCGACGCCGGAGGGGCTGGTGCAGGCGCGGCGCGGGTTGATGAGCCTGCTGGCGGCGCTGTCGGCGGCGACGAAGCTGCCCTATGGGCGGATCGTCCTGGGCGGGTTCAGCCAGGGCGGGATGGTGACGACGGACGTGGCGCTGCGGCTGGAGGAGGCGCCGGCGGGGTTGTGCATCCTGTCGGGGACGCTGCTCTCCCAGGACGAGTGGAAGCAGCGGGCGGAGAAGCGCAAGGGCCTGCCGGTGCTCCAGAGCCATGGTCGCTACGACGACATCCTGGCGTTCTCCCAGGCGGAGCGGCTCCAGAAGCTGCTGACGGACGCGGGGCTGCCGGTGGAGTTCATCCCCTTCAACGGCCCGCACACCATCGCCCCGGAAGTGCTGGAGCGGCTGGCGGAGTTCCTGCACACCCGTCTCACGAGTCGTTGAGTCCCACCCGTCGACCCCGAGGAGGCGAGCCATGTATCACGCGAAGGAGCTGACGGTGGCGACGCGGGGCCGGGGCTTCCAGGACATCACGGACGAGGTGCAGCGAGCGGTCTCGGAGAGCGGTGCACGGGAGGGCCTGTGCACCATCTTCCTGCACCACACCAGCGCCTCGCTGCTGCTGTGCGAGAACGCGGATCCGGACGTGCGCAAGGACCTGGAGGCGTTCTTCGGGCGGCTGGTGAAGGATGGGGACCCGCTCTTCCGCCACGATGCCGAGGGCCCGGACGACATGCCGGCGCAC
>NZ_DASVWK010000157.1:0-4066 GCF_036389735.1 Archangium sp.
GCCTTGCACACCACGGCCTCGGACGTGAGGCTCCAGCTCGCCGTGCGGCGCGAGGACGCGCTGCTGGCGGAGATGGACGCCACCATCGATGCCCCCCTCGCCGCGCTTCAGGACCAGGAGGTGGCGGGCCGGTTGCCCTTCGTCCTCAAGGCGCGCAGTGGCCCCGTGCCGCTGCGGCAGCTCATGGCCATGGCCAGCCCCCCCCAGCCGGGCACTCCGGCCACGGACCAGCAGAACCTCCAGGGCCTCTTCTCCCTGGAGCTGGCGGCGCGGGGCACGCTGGACGACCCCAAGCTGGAGGTCGCCGCCGGCCTTCAGCAGCTCGGCGTGCGCCAGTTCGCGCTCGGCCAGGCGCGCATGCACTACGCCTATGGCGACGCACGCTCCCAACTGGACGCGCTCCTCACCTCGCCCAACGGCGGCACGCTGCTGGTGCGTGGCCAGGCCCAGCAGGAGCTGTCCCTGCCCGCGATGCAGCGGGGCTTGGACTTCTCCCGCGCGCCCGTGGAGGCGGACGTGGACGCACAGCAGTTCGACCTGTCCTTCCTGTCCGGCTCGCAGCTCCCCATGGTGCGCACCATCGGCGGCATGCTCCAGGCCGACGCCCACGTGGGCGGCACCGTCGGCGCCCCCACCTTCCAAGGCGACTTCCGGTGGAAGGACGGCCGGCTCGCCCTGGAGAGCTACGGCGAGTACCGGGACATCCAGGTGGCGCTCAACGTCAACGACCAGCACCTGGAGCTCTCCCAGTTCGCCATGCGCAGCGGCAACGGCTCGCTGAGCCTCACCGCCCAGGCGGACCGCACCAAGGCGGGCCACCTCGCCCTCACCGGCCAGGGGGAGATGCGGGACTTCCCGCTCGTCACCGATGACCAGCTCATCGCCGAGGTCACCCTGCGCACCACCCTCGAGGGGGAGATCTCCAACCAGCTCGTCAACCTGCGCAACCTCACCATCCCCGAGGCCCACATCAACCTGCCCGAGGAGAAGCGCAAGGACATCCAGTCCCTGGACCGGCCCGAGGGCATCGTCCTGGTGCGCAACGGGGTGCCGTTGGAGAAGCGCAAGCGCAAGAAGGGCGCCGCGCCCGCCACCGCGGGGGAAGCGGGCACCGCCACGGGCGGCGCGGGGACCCTGGCCGCGTCCGAGGAGGAGGCGCAGCGCCAGTACTGGGTGACGGTGAATGCCCCGAAGAACCTCTGGGTGCACGGCGCGGACGTCAACACGGAGCTCGGCCTGTCGGAGAACTTCCGCATCGAGTACGAGGACGAGACGTCCATCAACGGCACGGTGAAGGTGCTGCGCGGCGAGTTGGAGGTGATGGGCCGGCGCTTCAACGTGCAGGACTCCAGCTTCGTGCGCTTCACCGGCCCGGCACGCACGCCCTACATCAACGCCGTCGCCGAGCACACCAACGAGGGCGCCGGGGTGAAGGTGTTCGTCACCATTCGCGGCCAGGGCAAGGAGTTCACCATCAAGCCCACCAGCGAGCCGCCGCTGCCGGAGACGGAAATCTACACGCTGCTGGCCACGGGCCGGCGCACGCTGAGGGCGGGCTCGGGCGCGTCGATGAACCAGGGGCAGGTGGCGTCGGTGCTGGGCTCGCTGCTGGCCTCGCAGGCGCGCAAGGCGCTGGCGGCGAAGCTGCCGCTGGACGTGTTCTCCATCGAGGCCGGTGAGGAGGGCCTCGCGGACGCGCGGCTGGAGGTGGGCAAGTACCTCACGGACGAGCTGTACCTGGGCTACAGCGGCCGCCTGGGCACCGCGCAGAACCAGTCCAGCACCCGGCGGGAGAACGCCAACGCCGTGCGGCTGGAGTACCAGTTCACCCCGCGCTGGGGCGTCCAGGTGGAGTACGGCGATGCCCAGCAGGGAGGCGCGGACGTCATCTGGAGCAAGGACTACTGAGGCCCTACTCCACGCCGCCCACCAGGAAGGACAGCAGCAGCAGGCAGAGGACCACGGACGTCACCGCGACGAAGGTCCGGTCCCGCTGCCTGCTGAAGACGAGCAGGGACAGGGCCACCCGCAGCACCGGGGTGGCCATCAGCACCAGCAGCCCCGCCATCACGAAGGCCTGCCCCCTCGCGTTCATCACCCCCGCCAGCACGTCCGACAGGGCATGGGGCCCGCGCTCGGGAGCGGTGAGGCGCTGGAGCGCCTGCTCCGAGGAGAAGTAGTCCGGGTGGTGGAAGAAGGTCAGCGACATGCCGAACGTCACCAGCGTGAGGCTGAGCACCACGCCGGAGCGCAGCAGGTGGCTGATGAGCAGCTCGGGACTGGCGGCGTCCTGCTCCAGCGCCTCCGAGGTGGAGCTGGCCGGGGAAGGGGCGGTGTCCAGGCTCACGGGCCAACTCCCTTGCGCAGCATCTGGAAGGCCACCCCCAACAGCACCGCGACGAAGAGGCCGCGCAGCCAGGAACTCTTCACCCGCGTCAGGTACTGCGAGCCGATGAAGGCGCCCAGCACCACGCCGGCGCACACCGGGCCGGCGATGAAGGGGTCGATGTCCCCCCGAGCGAAGTAGATGCCAGCGCTGGCCGCGGCGGTGACGCCCATCATGAAGTTGCTGGTGGCGGTGGACACCTTGAGGGGCAGGCCCATGGCCAGGTCCATCGCCGGCACCTTCAGCGCCCCGGAGCCGATGCCCAGCAACCCGCTCACCGTCCCCGCGCCATACATGAGGCCCAGGCCCGTCAGTGGACGGGTGACGCGGTAGGGCACCTCGCGTCCCGCCTCCTCGTCCCAGTAGCTGCCGTGCAGCCCCAGCCGGTCGGCGAGCGCGTCGGGGACCGGCGCCCCCGGCACGCACGCGCCGCCGCTCAGCTTGCGCAGCATGACGAGCGCCGAGCACGCCATCACCGTGCCAAAGACGACGTACAGCCAGCGCCCGTGGAGGAAGCCCGCGAGCGAGGCGCCCGTGAGGGCCCCGGCGGTGGTGGCCAGCTCGAGGAACATGGCCACGCGCAGGTTGGTGAGGCGCTCGCGGACGTAGGCCGCCGCCGCACCGCTGGAGGTGGCGATGACGGAGACGAGCGAGGCCCCCACCGCGTAGCGGATGTCCACCCCGAGCAGCAGGGTGAGCACCGGCACGAGGATGAGGCCTCCGCCGAGCCCCAGCAGGGAGCCCAGCAGCCCGGCCCCGAGGGACACGACGAAGACCACGACGGTGAAGAGGAAGGGTGTCACGGCGGTGGCCGCATCCTTCCGCCATCACCCCGGAGCGTGCAATGCGTCCCCGGGCGCCCGGCGGTGCTCGCCCGGCTGCCCGGTCTTCCGGGGCCTCAGAGGGCGTAGGTGGCGTAGCAGGTGCCCACCGGGCCGCTGCCGGTGCTCCCCGCGTTGGGAGCGGACTGCCACGCGCCCTCGGCGCCGCACTGGTGCCACAGCCCGTCCGAGCTGGACTGGACACAGGTGCGCGTCGGCACCGACTTGCCCAGCGTGGCCGAGCTGCACCACGGCCACGAGGCCGTGCAGTTGGTCGGCTTGGTGGTGGTGCCCGCCGTGAAGGTGCCATCGCCCTGGCACTGCCGCCAGATGGCGTCCGAGGAGCTCTGCACGCACACGCCCACGGCCACGTTGGCCTCCACCGTGCCCGTGTAGCAGGTGACGGTGCTGCCCGTGCCCCAGGCGTACTCACCCTTGAACTGGTGGTACTTCACCGCCACCAGCGACGAGCCTCCGACGTCGGTGCGACCGCACTGGATCGCGTACGCGCCCACCCAGGGCGTGTACGTATAGAGCGCCGCGGTGGCCTTGTTGACGGGCTTCACCGAGCACGGATCCGAGGTGCTCTTCGTCACGCCCGGCTTCCACCCGGAGATGGTGGCCCGGCCCGCGTCCAGGTCGATGAGGTAGCCGCGCAGCTTCTTCGCCGAGCACTCGATCTGATTGCCGAAGCCCGCGTAGGAGACGGTGCAGCCGCCGCTGTCCGGGCAGCCACAGCCGGTGGCCTTGGACAGGTTGGTCGAGGTGCCGCTGGTGATGAGGCTCGACTCCGTCTGGATGCGCGCCAGCATGTACAGCGGGTTGATGGTGTACGCCTTGGAGCGCTCCACGATGAGCG
>NZ_DASVWK010000158.1:0-2683 GCF_036389735.1 Archangium sp.
CATCACGTCATACGCCCCGCCGTAGGCCTTGCGCGTAATCACCGTCACCTTGGGCACCGTGGCCTCGGCGAACGCGTACAGCAGCTTGGCCCCGTGGGTGATGATGCCGCCCCACTCCTGGTCGGTGCCGGGCAGGAAGCCGGGCACGTCCACGAAGGTGATGAGCGGGATGTTGAAGCAGTCGCAGAAGCGCACGAAGCGCGCCGCCTTCACGCTGGCGTCGATGTCCAGGCAGCCGGCCAGCACCGCCGGCTGGTTGGCGACGATGCCCACCGGGCGCCCGTTCATGCGCGCGAAGCCCACCACGATGTTCTTGGCGAAGTGCTCCTGCACCTCGAAGAAGTGCTTGTTGTCCACGACCGCCCGGACGATCTCCTTGATGTCGTAGGGCTTGTTCGGGTTGCTGGGGACGATGGACTTCAGGCCCTCGTCGGCGCGGAACGGGTCGTCCTCGCCAGGCTGGGCGGGCGGATCCTCCTGGTTGTTGGAGGGCAGGAACGAGAGCAGCTCGCGCGTCATGAGGATGGCGGCCTGCTCGTTCTCCGCGGCGAAGTGCGCCACGCCCGACTTCTGGTTGTGCGCCAGCGCGCCGCCCAGGTCCTCCTTCGTCACCTCCTCGTGCGTCACCGTCTTGATGACGTCCGGGCCGGTGATGAACATGTAGGAGGTGTCCTTCACCATCATGATGAAGTCGGTGATGGCCGGCGAGTACACCGCGCCGCCCGCGCACGGGCCCAGGATGAGGGAGATCTGGGGCACCACGCCCGAGGCCAGGGTGTTGCGCAGGAAGATGTCGGCGTAGCCGGCGAGGCTCTCGACGCCCTCCTGGATGCGCGCGCCGCCCGAGTCGTTCAGGCCGATGACGGGAGCGCCCACGCGCATGGCCATGTCCATGATCTTGCAGATCTTCTGGGCATAGGCGCCGGAGAGCGAGCCGCCGAAGACGGTGAAGTCCTGGGCGAAGACGAAGATCTGCCGGCCCTCGACGGTGCCGTAGCCGGTGACGACGCCGTCGCCGAGGATCTTCTTGTCCCCCATGCCGAAGTCGCTGCTGCGGTGGGTGACGAACTTGTCGAGCTCCGTGAAGGAGCCGGGGTCCAGCAGCAGGTCGATGCGCTCACGGGCCGTCAGCTTGCCGGCCTCGTGCTGCTTGGCGATGCGGTCAGCGCCACCGCCCAGCTCGGCCTGCTTCTCCATGTGCTGGAGGCGGGCGCGAAGGGGGTCCTTTTCCGTGGTTCCGTCCATGGGGCGCGCATCTAGCACGATTGGGCCCCGGGCGGGCAGCCACGGAGCAAGGCGCGGGGAGGGCCTGGGAGGCGAGGAATGAGCCTCACTTCTAGTCGACGGGAAGTGATGTGGGGGAATGTATGATGCTTCTAGCCGACTAGAAGTGGGATGCACAATGCGGCATGTCCATGTGTGTCGTCGGCTCGTCCCCAACCTCCGTGCGATGGGTTTCTCGCATGGGGGCGCTGGCCCTGGCGGGGCTCGTGCTGCTGGCCGGATGTGCCACGGTGCCGTCCAGGAGGGAGGCCGCAGCCGGTGAGGGCGAACGGGTCCTCGTGACCCTCCCCACGGACTTCGCACCCGTACAGGTGAGGGAGGCGGAGTTCACGGCCGCCGTCACGAGCCTGGTGTTGGACCTGCCGCTGCGGGTAGCTCCTTCTCATGTCCCCATGCGGCCTGGCCGCAGGTACGCGCTGGTCTCCGGACCCCTCGCGAATGGGGCAGGGGGGCTGGAATTGGCACGGTCCTATGGGTACTTCTGCGAACGGCGTGGCACCCCGGGAGACTGCCTTTCATTGTTCGAGGATGGCGCCCGGTTCCAGAATGACGACAAGCGCCGCATCGCGTTGGCCCTGGCCGTGGGACCAGCCCTGGAGGGCGTGGACGCGGAGGTGAGGGCCATGCTCAGCCCCGCGCGTGTGGCGGCCATGGCGAGCCTCACCATCACGGCCTACATGGCGCTGTTGGTGGCTCCGGAACCGGTGTCCAAGGGGGTTGCCGCTGCCTTCGCGGTCCTCATGTGGGGTTACCTGGGGACGGAACTGTGGGGACTCCTCGAGGGCTGGAGGGAACTCTCGGAGGAATCGGCGCGAGCCACCACCTTCGCGGAGCTGCGGGATGCGGGTGAGCGGTTCGGTCAGCGCATCGGACCCAACAGCGTACGGATTCTCGTTCTGGTGGGTACGGCGGCGATCGGTGAGACGGCGGCGCTCCTGTCCAAGGCGCCGAAGCTGCCGGGGTTCGCACAGGCTTCACACAGGGGGGTGCGGCAAGGCGGCGTGCGCGTGCTGGCGGCCGCAGCGGATGCTGAGACGGTCATCGTCTCGGTGAACGAGGGCACCCTCCGCGTCGTCCTGCCGGCCCATGTGATGACCATGGCTGCCCGTGGCTCGGTCTCAGCGTACAGGGTATGGCGGTCACACCGGGGGTTGACGAAGGCCCTGGGCTCCGCGGGCAAGGGCAAGCAGTGGCATCACATCGTCGAGCAGACACCCGGCAATGTCGCGCGGTTTGGACCCGAGGCCATTCACAATACCGAGAACGTCATACCCGTTGATGAAGGAACTCACAGGGCAATCAGCGGCTACTATTCATCTAAACAGGGCTTCTCGAATGGTTTGACGGTGCGTGAGTGGTTGAGCACTCAGTCGTATGAGGTGCAGCGTGCGTTTGGATT
>NZ_DASVWK010000159.1:0-11511 GCF_036389735.1 Archangium sp.
ACGGTGACGACGGTGTCGCGCGGCGGGGAGAGCAAGCCGCTGATGAAGCTGCGCGACGAGCGGGGCCACGAGGTGATGGTGACGGACACCCACCCCATGGTGACGGCGAAGCGTGGCCTGGTGCAGGCCGGCGAGCTGAAGGTGGGCGAGGCCGTGCTGACGAATTCCGGCCCGGCGAAGCTGGTGGCCGTGGCGCGCGTCCCCTACCAGGGCTCTGTCTACAACTTCGCGCTGGGCACCCCGGAGGAGCTGGCCAAGGCGGGCCCCGAGGCCCGGACGATGTTCGCCAACGGCTTCCTGGTGGGTGACAGCCTGTCGCAGCAGGCGCTGGACAAGGCCCACCGGGTGGACGCTCGCGCGGTGCTGACGAAGCTGCACGGCGCCTGGCACCAGGACTATCGCCTGTCCCTGGAGCGGCGCGAGGTGTCCCGCCGCTAGCGGGCCTGGCCCGAGTCGCCGTGGTTCTCGAAGGGCCGTCCCGTGGCAGCGGGGCGGCCCTTCCGCTTTGCGGGGCCGGAGTGGGGACGCCGCGTGGGTAATTCCCTTCTCCGCGTGGGCAATTCCTTTCCTGGAGAAAGGAAAGCCTCTCATGCGGAAAGCTGGAGAAAGGAAAGCCTCTCATGACGGAGGCTGGAGAAAGGAAAGGCGCTCCTGGGAGAGCAGGCATGGAGAGACATTCGCTCGCCTGGGTGCGCGCCCGACCCGTGCGGGACAGGGGATTGTCCGGCGTTCGCGGCGAGGGCGTGGGGTTTTCCCTGGAGGTGTCTGTGTTTGGACAGGTAGGGAAAAGCTTTTCTTGGCATGTCTTCACTTCTGGCTGGGCATCCCCAGTTTGTGTTTCGAGCCAGCAAGGAGCGCGACCCGGTCGCGCTCCTGAAGGTCCTCCTCCCGGTGCCTCGGGAGAGTCGTCCATCGTCTTCATCCCCAAGTAGAGGTGAGCCCCATGATTGTGTCGTCGACCGCTTCGCCCCGGCTGCGCTCCCGTCTCTTCACGGCCCTCGCGTGCCTGACCCTGTTGGGCACCGGGTGTGGTCAGCAGAAGGCCCCGTCGCAGCTCCAGGCCGCGGACAAGCAGGCCCTGGAGGCGGACTCGCTCCACATGGCCGGGCTCTACGCGCGGTGGAACCAGGAGGTCCGCGCGCAGGGGGGCTCTTCCCGCGCCGGCAAGAACCGGGAAATGCCCATCGACCTCGCCGATGACGCGCAGTACCGCTTCCTGAAGAACCGCCTGCTCGCCGCCGGCAACACCCCGGACAACTCGCCGCACCTCTTCAATCGCATCGAGAAGCTGCGCAAGGAGAAGAAGGCCGCCATCCCGGGCAAGATGGCTCGCAAGGACATGATCTCCTCCACCACCACGGTCGCGTCCGGTGGTGAGGGCAACCCGTGGTGCGGCCACCTGCTGCCGCTCGCGGACGTGCAGAGCTCCGAGAGCGACAAGGCGCGCTTCGAGACCTTCGGCATCGTCACCTGCTTCAACGGCTCGGACTACGCCTACGCCGACGTCACCGCCTTCGCCACCGACGCCACGCGCACGCAGTTCCGGGTGATCGGCACCCAGTCCTTCGAGGACTACGCGGGGGCGGTGCTGGAGACGCCGAAGCTCGACCTCAACCTGAAGGCCAACCCCGGCGAGACGCTCATCGTGGATTCGGTGGCCCTGGCCTTCAACGAGACCACGGGCGAGTCGCACCTGTCCTACGCCGTGTCCGAGTCCTCCCTGACGTCGCTGGGCATGCACCCGGAGGACCCCGACATCAACACCATCAACAGCCAGCACCCGCGGGAGCTGATCGGCTCGTACTACCAGGACAACCCCATCCGCTCCTGCCTGGAGCGCGGTGGCATCACCGGCTACCTGGACTGCGACTACGCCTCGGGCAGCGTGGACCCGAGCACGGGGCTCTTCAAGCCGTTCGCCAAGCCCTTCACGGGCGTGTCCGCGGTGGACCCCGATGCCGTCAAGTCGCCCTACAGCGAGTGGGTGGGCAGGCCGGAGAACTACTGGCCGGCCCCGGGCGGCACCTACGACATCACCCGCCTCTACCTTCCCATGCGCGGCGAGTACCGGGTCAAGGTGCCCCAGAACTGCATCGTGAACTCCATCGAGAGCGACGCGAGCATCATCCTGCTGGAGAAGGGCGGGCGTTGCACCGCGGGCAACGCCTCCGGCTCCCAGGTGCTCAACGGCAGCCTGCCCTTCCAGGCGCCGCGTCCGGACGGCACCTACCCCACGCACCAGGTGGTGCCGTACAACGGCCTGGTGGACTTCGGGCGTGACTGCCTGGACCACATGCAGAACGTGAAGCTCTACATGCGCGCCACGCTCAAGGGCTCCTGCTACAACATCGGCCTCAACGGCGACCTCACCAATGGGACGCCCTACACCCGCACGCGCTTCCACTCCATCCAGACCCTGGACTTCCGCAATGCCTGTCTGGCGGAGGGCACGAAGGTGACCAGGGCGGACGGCCAGTCGGTGACGGTGGACCAGGTGAAGGTGGGTGACAAGCTGCTGGCCAACGGCAAGGGGCTGGCGCTGACGGTGACGACGGTGTCGCGCGGCGGGGAGAGCAAGCCGCTGGTGAAGCTGCGCGACGACCAGGGCGGCGAGGTGATGGTGACGGACACCCACCCCATGCTGACGGCGAAGCGCGGCGCGGTGCAGGCCGGCGAGCTGAAGGCGGGCGACACCCTGCTGACCCGCACCGGCACCGCGACGCTGGTGGGCGTGGAGCGCGTGGCCTACTCCGGTGACGTGTTCAACTTCGCGCTGGGCACCCCGGAGGAGCTGGCCAAGGCGGGCCCCCAGGCCCGGACGCTGTACGCCAACGGCTACCTGGTGGGTGACAGCCACCTCCAGTCCGAGCTGGAGAAGCAGCGCTCGCTGGATGTTCGCGAGGTGCTCACCAGGCTGCACGGCGCCTGGCACGAGGACTTCCGCCGCAACCCGTCCTCGAAGAGCGCCCAGCGCTAGTCCGGCACTGAAGGGCTGAGGTTCCAGGGGGCCGTCCGGTTCACACCGGGCGGCCCTCTTCCTTTTTCAGGCCCTCGTGCGGCTCAGAAGGGCAGCCAGCTCGGCTTGTTGGCCTTCGGGTTCGTCAGCGTGTAGGCCAGCTGCGCCTGGAGGTCTCCGAAGGCCTGGTGGTCCAGGTACATCGCCTCGATGCGCTGCTTGCCCACCGGCAGCTCGATGCGCTTGCCCCCGTCCTTCGGGGTGACGAGCAGGTTGTCACCGCCCGCGTAGCTCACCTGGTACTGCTTGCCCTTGGCCTCCACCGGCACGTCGAACTGGAGGTTGGCCGGCACCTGCGACGAGAAGTTCGTCCCCTTGGAGCCCGGCACCCGCAGGTCGTCCAGGAAGTTGCGCAGGAAGTCGCGCGTCACCTGCCGCGACTGCCCGTCCAGCGCCGGGTCCACCTTCGGGTCGTAGCCGAACTTCAGCGTGCTGTCGCCCTTGCTCGGGTCGTTCAGGTCCCACGTGGGCAGCGTCAGCATGAACTGGTTCGCCTTGGGCTGCGTCCGGTCCATGTAGTCGTTGAAGTCCGATGCCGAGTCCTTCATCATCGTGTAGCCGTTGAGCGCGCTCCAGAGCACGTTCGTCGTGTCCAGATTGCCCCCGGGCAGCGGCTTCGTCGTGTCCTTGTGTGCCGCCGGGTGCCCCGTGGCGCGCGAGTAGAGCGAGGCGCCAATCGCCGGCAGGCCGTTCTTGTTGTAGCCCATGGGCAGGTTGTCCAGCGCGCCTCCGTCCGTCAGGTGCATCTGCCGGCCCGTCGTCGGGTCCACCACCTGCACCGGCTCGAAGACGCCCGGAATCGCCATCGAGGCCCGCACCGCCAGCGCCACCGGCGTGTCCGGCGTCGTCTCCTGGCTGAAGACGAAGATGCGGTCCTTCGCCGACGTCATCCCCTCCGGCCCCGCTCCGCTGTCGTACGCCTTGGCCGCCAGGATCTGCAGCGGCACCTTCAGGTCCGCGATCGTCACCGGCCGGGCGGTAATCCCCGACAGCCGGCGCAGCTCCTGGTCCACGAGGTCGAAGGCCTTCTGTCCGTTGAGGACGCCTCCGTCCTTCATGTCCAGGTCGGGGTCGTAGAGCTTGCTCAGCCGGGGGTCCTTGGCCAGGGCCTGGATCTCCGCGGGGCCCGCGCCCGTGGCCGCGAACGCCGCCGCGATGGAGCCCGCCGAGGTGCCGCTCAAGCTCGTGGGCACCACGCCCACGTCATACATCTCCGCGAGCATCGCCCCGTAGCGCTTGCCCTTGCCGCCGCCACCCTGGAGGCTCAAGTGCACACCCTGGGGCTCTCCGTCCTGCACCGGCATGCCCAGCTCGGCGCGCCGGGCCGCCACCGCGGCCTTGTACTCCGCGGGGGTGCTCACCGTGCGCGCCGTGGGGCCCTCGCCCAGCGTCAGCGTGCGCGGGCCCTTGCCGAAGACGAAGTCCAGGGGCGCCGGCGGCTTCGTCACCGGGGTGCCCGTGGGGAAGTGGCTCGCGTGCAGCTTGCCGCCCGGCAGTTCCTTGCCGGCGAACTGCGGATCTATCCACAGGGCGCCCGGCTTGGGCGCGGTGGTGCGCGTGTAGCCCGTGTCCGCCTTCAGCTTGCCCTCGGCGGCGTCCAGCGCCTTCTGCACCTCGGCGCGGCGAGGGTGGCTGGCGGGCAGCAGGTCCAGCTCCGCCGACAGCGCGCGCACCTTGCCCAGTGTCTCGCGGAAGTCCTGTGTCTGGGCCACGAGCTTCTTGCCCTGCTCGTCGCGAATCTTCGGCGGGATGACGTGCTCGAGCACCTTGCGCAGGTCGCCCAGGTCCACCTTCTTCAGGGCGTCGAGCGGAATCTTCAGCGGCTTGCCGTTGAGGGTGATGCCCTCCCACGGTCTGGCGCCGGGGGCCCGGCCCAGGTTCGGCAGCTTCGCCTCGAAGGTGTCCACCGCGCGGTTGACGTGCTGGGTGACGTTCTTCGCCGCGCTCTGGAGCGCGTGGCCGAGCTTCTCCAGGGGGCTGGAGGACGTCGCGGGCTTGGACGGAGCGAGCGCGTCCGGTGCACGCCGGGTGAGGGACGCGGTGGACGGGCTGGGCGGCTTCACGGACATGGTGGGACTCCTTCGCTCCATTATCCCCACATTCGTCCAAAAGTTGTGTGGGGGGGGCCCCCGGAGGGCGGCAAGGGGATTGCTAAGGCTCAAGGAGGAGCCCGGTCGGCTCCCCTTTTGGAGGTTGCCTGATGCGCCGCACGGTCGAGACCCAAGTCGCTGAGATGCCCGAGATCATCCTCTATCCCCGCGACACGGTGCTGCGCGCTCTTGAGGTGATGCACCGTTACGGCGTGCACCTGTTGCCAGTGGTGGATGAGCGACACGGCGAGGTGCTCGGGCATGTCACCGAGGAGGAGTTGGTCCGCATCTGGTACACGCTCCCGCTGGCCCGCATGTCTGAAATTCTGACTGCCCGCGCCGCCATGGCTTCGGAAGGAATTGCGGACGAGCGCCCCTCGCGCCTCGTCTTCGTCCCGAACGGGCAGGGCTCCCGCTCCAACTGGGTTCACTAGCGCGCGTCCGCCACCCGACGGATGGCGGCGACGATGTCCTCGGGAACCTCCTCGAGGAAGTGGCCCGCGGAAGTCTCGGTGACGCGCGCGCCCGGGAAGAGTTCCCGGTGATGGCGCAGCCCCCGGCCCAGGATGGGGTCCTTCACTCCCATACCAGCTCCACGGGTCCCCGGAAGCTCCGGGTGGTTGGGTACCATGCGCGCCAGCGCGAGCGGCGCCGCCCGGTCCACCACCCTCCTCAAAGCCCACGCGTAGGCCCCCGCCACGTCTCTTGAGCTGGACGAGGGGTCTCCCTGCGTGCCGTCCCAGCCACGTCCACCACCCGGTACGGCCCTCCCGCCAGGCCCGACAACACCTTCCTATAAAGGAAGGACCAGGTGGGGTTGCCGTGCAGCGGCAATACCGGCCGTCCCGTGCCCTCCTCCACGTCGTGCATCCGCCCGAAGCGGGTGGCGGCGAAGTGTGAGCGGTGGGGATGGAGGCGGGCGATGTAGGCCGGAAGTTCGCTCATGGGCGAATGGCGTAGCACTTCCGCCCGTGGTGAACATCCGCGCCCCCGCAAGTGCCGTCTTCTCGACGGCCTGCCCTCGGGTACGCGGCCAGATCGCTCCACGCTTGCCAGCCTGTACCCGGTCGCCCCCGCGCCAACCAGATGGGGGCTGAGGAGGCGTGGCATGAAGGCAGTGGCAATCATCCTCGCTGCGGGCGAGGCCAGGCGAATGGGTCACCCCAAGGCACTTCTCGAGCACGAGGGAGGAAAAAGTTTCCTCCAATCGCTCGCTTCGACGTTCGGCAAGGCGGGCTGCTCGATCATCGGCGTCATCGGCAAGGACGCCAACGCCGTGCGCGAGCAGCACCCCGCCATCCACCTGGTGGAGAACGATGGGTGGCAGGATGGGCAGCTCAGCTCGGTGAAGGCGGGCGTGGAGGCGGCGTTCGAGGACGGCGCGGACGTGGTGCTCATCCACCCCGTGGACATGCCCGCCCTGCGGGCCACCACCCTCAAGTCCCTCATCAAGTCGATGGGTGACTCGCTGGAGGGGCTGCGTCCCGAGTTCGAGGGGGCTCCCGGCTTCCCCATCGTCCTCTCGCGCGCCAGCGCCGAGCGGCTGCGGGACAAGGACGGTGGCGAGACGATGCTCGAGGGCGCCATCCGCGGCCTTCAGCTGCGCCGCATCCCCGTGAAGGACCCGGGCGTCGTGGTGAACATCAACACCCCGGAGACCTACGAGCGCCTGTTCGGCTCGGCTCCGAAGCTCGCGCCTCCGCCCAAGCGTCGGGGCAAGAAGTCCGAGGGCACCACCTCGGCTTCCATGGACGCGGCTCCCATGGAGGCGGCTTCCGAGGGGCTCTCCGGGTCTTGAGTTCCGGAGCGGCGCGAGACCCTCACCCCGTCCCTCCGTCAGGGGGGGAGGGGTGAGGGGCGCCGTCTAGAAGGCCAGGCCGATGCCCGCGTAGGGCCCGGCGAAGACGTCCTCGTGCGTCTCTCCGTCCACGAGGCCCCGGTCGTTCAGCAACAGCCAGCGCCAGCCACCGCGCAGCGTCAGCAGGCCCAGGTGCAGCCCGAGGCCCGCCTGTGCGTCGAGCTGCGCGTAGGGCACCGGGACGACCTGCGCCCGGCCCTCCAGGTCCAGTCCGCCGAACAGGCAGCGCTCGAAGGACATGCCGAGGCTCGGGCCCACGAAGGTCACGTCCGGCGCGTACGCCACCGCGAAGCCCGCCTCGGCCCTCAGTCGGCCCTGGTCGCTCGAATACAGCGCGTACGTCAGGTGTCCCGTGTAGAGCTGGATCTGGTCCGACCCCTCCGTCCCGTCATCCGTCGGCAGCGTGAGCGCCGTCCGCGCCCCGCCCACGCCCCACCTCTTGCCCTCCAGGCCCAGGTTCACCGCGAGCGCGGAGCCGCCCCCCATCGACTGCCCCTCGAGGCCGAGCCGCACCATGAGCGGGCCCCGCTCCCTCGGCTCGGCCCGCTGCTCGACGGAGGGCCTGTAGGCGTAGGGGTACGTCGGCGTGTCGTCGGAGACGACCACCACGCCGTGGGAGCCGCCGCTGTACGAGGAGCCGGAGTGGCTGTCCGACCCGCTGTCGCTGTCGTCGTCGCCGCTGGAGTCCACCGGCGTGGCTTCGTGCCGACGCTCCTTCTTCTCTTCCTTCTCCTCGCTGCTGGAGTCGGAGTTGGAGCGCTTGCCGAAGCGCGCCTCGGCCGTGCCGGAGGTGAGGAGCAGGCTGAACGTCAGGGCCGCGCACAGCAGAGGCCTGGGAGTGGGCACGACGGAGTCCTCCTGGGGAAGGAGCAGCGCAGGGGTAGGTGACGCAGCGCTCGGACGGTCGTCTGCCCTGTTTATTCAAGGTATCTCCCGTCACCTCGACGCGGGCTGTTTCTTCTCCAGGCGCTTGTCCGCGGGCATGAGCTGGAGCTCCAGTCCGCGGTTGCGCTCACGCGCCAGCGGTCCATCGTCCAGCACCACCGGGTGGTAGGGCCCATATCCCGCCGCCACCAGTCTGTCCGGGGACAGCTTCACCTTCTCCCCCAACAGGCGCACCGCCGTCACCGCGCGCGCCGCCGACAGCTCCCAGCTCGTCGGCGCGGGCGTCGTCTCCGGTGTCTCCGCCACCGCGTCCGTGTACGCCGCCACCTGCACCAGGTGTCCCTCCGCCCCCGTCAGCTTTCCTCCCACCCGCGCCAGCAGCTCCTCGCCTCCGGGCGTCAGCGTCGCCTTGCGCGGCTCGAAGAGGAGACGCTCCGCCAGCTCCACCCGCAGCCGGCCGTCCGCTTCCTCCAGGAAGGCCTCGCCCTTCGCCAACTCCTCCTTCAGCACTTGCTCCAACTCCGCGCGCACCGCCTCGCGCCGCGCGGTCTGCTCCCCGGTCCGTTTGCCGGGGGCCGCGCTCATGCCCTGGAGCCGTTGCTCCAACTGGCGCAGCCGTCGCGCCATGCTGTCCCGCAGCACCTGGAGCTCCGCCACACGCGCCTCGGACTCGCTGGCCTCCCGCTCCAGTTGCTCCACCCGCGCCAGCAGCGAGGAGATGGAGCGCCCGGCCAGCCACCCTCCGCCCAGCAACACCCCCACCGCCCCCGCGAGCAGCCACCACGGCAACCGCGCACCTCGGCGCTCCATCCCGGCCTCCCAGCGCTCACCTCGTTGGAGTTCCGAGGGTAGTCAGGGCGCGTGGGTAGGTCTCAAGGAGGAACGGATGGGGTGTGCGTGCACTGTTCAGCGCGGAGGCTCACTGCCGGGCACTGTGTCGAGGGGGAGGCGCAGGGTGAAGCGGCAGCCCTGGCCCGGTGTGCTCGCCACCGTCAGCTCACCGCCATGGGCGCGCGCTATCTGTCGCGCCACATACAGGCCCAGCCCCAGGCTGTGGCGCGAGTGCTTGCCCGAGGCCCGCTGGTAGGGCTCGAAGATGCGCGCCTGCGCCTCCGGGGAGATGCCCGGCCCGTGGTCCATCACCGAGAGCGCCACCCACCGCTCCTCTCGCTCCAGGCGCAGCTCCACCGGCAGGCCCGGGGCGTACTTCGCCGCGTTGGACAGCAGGTTCATCAGCACCTGCTCCACCCGCAGCCGGTCCACTCGCGCCACCACCGGTCCGGCCGTGTGCACCTCCGCGACGACTCCGGCCTCCGCCAGCTTGTCCTCGAAGCGCGTCACCAGCCAGTGCACCATCGCCGACAGCTCCACCTCCTCCGGCTCCAGATGGAGCTGCCCGGTGGAGATGCGCGACACGTCCAGCAGGTCGTTGACGAGCCGCTCCAGCCGCTCCGTCTGTCGCTGCGCCGTCACCAGGGACTGGTGCAACCGCTCGGGCGTGGGCGGGTGTCCCGTGTCCACCGAGCGCTGGAGCGCCGCCAGTTGCAGGCTCAGCGCGGACAGCGGCGTGCGCAGCTCGTGCGTGGCCATGGCCACGAAGTCGTCCCGTTCGCGCACCGCCTGCTCCGCCCGCCGGAAGAGGCGCGCGTTGTCCACCGCCAGTGCCGCGCGCCGGGCCAGGTCCTCCAGCAGGGTCAGGTCGTGCTTGGTGTAGCGGCGCAGCGGGTCCTGGCTCACCACCGTCAGCACCCCCAGCGAGCGCTCGCGGGCGATGAGCGGCACCACCATCACCGAGCGTGGCCTCAGGTGCTCCAGCACCCGCTGGTGCCTCGCGTCGATGGAGACCTCGTCCAGCATGACCTCGGTCACCTCGGGCACGAGCAGGGCCCGGCCCGACTCCAGCACCTGGAGGATGGGGGACTGGGGGTGGGAGACGGGCGAGGCGCGCAGGGCCTCCTCGAGCAGCGGCTGGGAGCCCGGCTCGCGCGCCACCGCCACCACCCGCGTCAGGCCCTGGCCGTCCTCCGTGCGCAGGTCCACCAGGCAGTAGTCCGCCAGGTGCTCGGCCACCATCCGCGCGGTGCTCTCCAGCGTGGTGCCCAGGTCCAGCGAGGTGGACATCCGCGTGGTGGCCTCGGCGAGGAAGCGCAGGTCAGCCTCCACCCGCTTGCGCTCGGTCTCGTCCAGCACGATGCCGCCCAGGCCCAGCGTCTCCCCCTCCACCTTCACCGGGAAGAAGGAGGCGCGCACCGGGCGCGGCGGCAGGCCAGCGCGCGGGGGCACCACGCCCTCCCAGCTCAACCGCGGCTCGCCGCTCTCCATCACCCCGCGCAGCAGGTGAGCGATGCGCTCGGACTCCTCCAGCTCCGGCAGCACCTCGTTCACGCGGCGTCCCAGGTGCGCCTCGCGCGGCTTGCCATTGATGGTGGCCAACACCGGGTTGACGTGGACGTAGCGCAGCTCGCGGTCGATGAAGCCCATGCCCACCGGCGAGGCGGAGAGGAAGGCCTCCAGCAGTGCCAGCGAGGTGTCGCGCGCCCTCAGCGCCCCCTGTGCCTCCCGGTAGAGCCGGGCATGCTCCACCACGAAGGCCGCGCGCCGGGCGAGCTCCTCCGCGTAGCCCAGCTCCCGCTCCGTGTAGCGGCGGCCCGGGGTGTAGAGGACGAAGTTGATGACGCCCAGCCGCCGCTCTCCCAGCGCCAGCGGCACCGCCATGCACGCGCGCGCCGCCAGCGCCTCCAGCAGTCGTCGGTGCTCCGGGTCGCGCGCGTGCACGTCCAGATGCTCGGGGGTGATGTCCTGGAGGAGCAGCGAGCGCCCCTCGGTGAACACGCGGGCCACGGGGCTCGTGCCGCCCACCTTCGGGGGGTAGCGCAGGGCCTCGCGCAGCAGCGCGTCGCGCGAGGGCTCCCGGGCGGCCACCGCCAGCCGGTGCAGCTCCCCGTCATCCCCCAGCACGTCGATGATGCAGCCCTCGGCGAGGTGGCGCGTGGCCAGCCGCGCCACCGCCTGCAACGTGCTCTCCCAGTCCAATGACTCCACCAGCAGGCGCGTGGCCTCGGCGAGGAAGGCCTCGGCGAGGAAGGCCTCGGCGTGCTCGGCCTGTCGGCGGGTGGTGATGTCCACGTGCACGGCCACCGCTCCGAGGATGGCGCCCTGGGCATCTCGCAGCGGGGTGGTGGAGTTGAGCAGCGTGCGCCGTGTCCCGTCGAAGGCGATGACGTCCACCTCCTCGTTCGCCACCGGCTGCCCGTCGCGCAGCGTGCGTGCCAGCGCCCACTCGTGCGGCTCCAGCCTCCGGTCGCTCCCCGGCCAGTAGCCCTCGAAGAAGCCGTAGTCCTCCAGTTCCACCCGAGGGGCTCGAGGGCCCCAGATGGACTCGGCCGTCGGGTTGGCCTCCACGAGCTGCCCCCGCGCGTCGACGATGGAGACGCCCACCGGCATCATCCGCAGCACCGCGCGCAGGTGCTCTCGCTCGGCCAGCAGCGCCGCGACCTCCGGAGCACCGGGAGTATTGGAATCAGGCATCCTGTGCGGACTTCCCCCCACACCATCACGCCCCAACCCCTGAAAGGTTGCAAGGCGGCCATTGGCGGATGCGTCCACTAGCCGGCGGCGGAGCCCACAAAAAGTAGAGGCGGCGCGTTCGGGGAGGGGTTCCG
>NZ_DASVWK010000160.1:0-1600 GCF_036389735.1 Archangium sp.
CGAGGAACTGCGGGTCGTGCGCCCACTTCTCCAGCGTGGCCAGCACGAAGCGGTCCTCGGCCGACAGGTGGCTCATCTCCCCGCCCGGCACCAGCGTCTCGGCGAAGTCGATGACGAGCGCCAGCGACTTGCCCTCGCTCACGCGCATCCGCAGGAAGTTCTCCAGAATCTGGAGCGCCCGGGCCGGATCCCTCGGCAGGCTCTTGGCGTAGTCGGTGCCATAGAGCGCGTCGTAGCCGACCATCGTCCGCTGCATCTCCTTCTGCGTCTCCGGAGAGGAGGAGCGGATGCCGGACGAGCGGTCATAGAAGAGGACGTGGTCGCGCCCGCCGAACAGCTCCTCGGAGAGGAAGGTGCGCAGGGGCCCGAAGCTCCGGCCGCCGTCCTCCCCGGTGGTGGGCTGCAGGTCCCGCACCGCTCCGTACAGGAGGAAGGTGCTGACGGTCTTCGTGTAGTACTTCTGGGCCAGCTTCCGGGCCCAGGCGGGCAACCCCGCGAGTGGATCCGCCGGATTGGCCTTGCGCGACTTGGTCATGGGCACACCCCTCCCGCCCACCCCGACCTGGGCCGGGGGGGCGCCTGTGTCTGATCAACTAACGGCAGCCGCGCTGCTTCTTCAGCCGCTCCCTCACCGTGGCGGGAGAGCCACCGGAGGCGGGAGTCACGTCCACCTCGACGTCGTCATGGCAGCGCAGCTTGAGGCTCATCTGCTTCACGGTGAGCGGCAGCTTCAGCCGGGCCGGCGTGGTGCCCAGCTCCTTGCCCCCCGCGAGGATGGTGGCCCCCGAGGGCACGGACAGCACCTCCACCTCGTAGCCATCCGGCTCGAGCTTGAGCTGCACGTTCATCGGCTTTTCACCCGCGGCCGGCTCGATGTTCTGCTGGGCGGGTTTGAAGCCCGGGGCACTGGCGGCCACCACCACCGGGGTACCGGCCTCCAGCTCGCCGATGTACGTCGAGCTGTCACCCCTCGGGCGTACCACCTTGCCCCCCACCTGGAGCTCCGCGTCCGGCGGCTGGGTGACGATGACCACGCGCCCCACCTGGACCTTGCGCTCCAGCTTCACCTCCAGCGAGGTGGGCGTCGTCCCCTGCTCGATCACCACCTGCTGGGTGAAGTCCTTGTAACCATCGGCGCTGATCAGCACCAGGCCCGGGCCGGCCTTCACCTGGTGCAGCAGGGGCCAGGACTTCACGTCCAGCACGTTCCCGTTGACGTTCACCTGGATGGGGCCGCGCACCTCGGAGGCCAGCCGCACCAGGATGAAGCCGGTGGGCTCCGGCCGCATCTTGAGGAAGACCCCGACCACACCCACGAGCACCACCGCCAGGGCGGCGAGCGCCGCGATGAGCGCCAGGCGGTTGTTGCCAGACGCCGCGGGCGGCTGCTGCCGCGCGGGGGCGGAGCGCTGGGCCCTGCCAGGGGAGGCGGTGGTCCGCTGCTCCACCTCCTCGGCCTCGGGCTCCTCATGAACCATGGGCTCCGGGTGAGGCAGCGAGGGCCGGGCCGGGGCCGTCACGACGGAATGCGACGTGGAGGGCCGCGACGGGGTCAACACGGGCGGCTCGGACGAGCCGGACGGAGTCTCCGGCCGGACGA
>NZ_DASVWK010000161.1:0-15981 GCF_036389735.1 Archangium sp.
CGGGCCGCTACCACATCCAGGAGCAGCTCGGCGAAGGTGGCATGGGCCGCATCTGGCTCGCCGAGGACGTGCAGGAGCACCGCCGCGTCGCCCTGAAGGAGATGCAGGTGTCCGCCGGCCTGCCGCCCAGCAAGGTCGAGGAGCTCGTGCTGATGTTCCGCCACGAGTTCTTCGCGATGAAGCGGCTCCAGCACCCGGGCACCCTCAAGGTCTTCGACTGCGGGATGACGGAGTCCGGCAACCGCTTCATCACCATGGAGGTGGTGGGCGGCCAGGACCTCAGCACGCACGTGCGCGAGCAGGTGCTCGACACCGGCACCCTCTACCGCGTCCTCATCCAGATGGCGCAGGTGCTGGCCTTCATCCACTCGCGCCTCTACGTGCACTGCGACATCAAGGCCAGCAACGTGCGCGTCACCGAGTACGGCACGGTGAAGCTGATGGACTTCGGGGTGATGCACCAGTTGGGCACCCCGAGCGCCGGCCGGCTCAAGGGCACCCTGGAGTACCTCGCCCCCGAGTGGCAGCGCGGCGCCAGCATCGACGGGCGCGCGGATCTCTACTCGCTCGGGGTGATGGCCTTCCTCCTGGCCACCCGCCAGCTTCCCTTCAAGGGCAACACCCCGGCGGCCCTCCTGGCGAGCCACCTCTCCCAGCCTCCGCCGAGGCCCTCCAGCATCTGCCCGGTGGACCCGCAGTTGGAGGAGATCATCCTCCTGCTGCTGGCGAAGGATCCGCGCGAGCGCTTCCAGGACGCCTCCGAGTTGCTGGAGGCCCTGTGCCACGCCAGCGGCGAGCCCCTGCCGCAGGAGCCGCTGGCGGCGCGCGCCAGCTACCTGCACGTCCCCGAGGTGGTGGGACGGCAGGAGGAGCTGGAGCGACTCCTCGGGGCGCTCCTGGAGGCCGACAAGGGCCAGTCTCGCGCGGTGCTGCTGGGGGCGCCCGCGGGCGTGGGCAAGACGCGGCTGCTCCAGGAGTTCGAGCTCCAGGCCAAGCTCGGGGAGATTCCCTTCGGGGTGGGCCAGTGCCGCGCGGAGGGGCTGGCGCCGCTGGCCCCCATCGCCCAGGCGCTACGGGTGCTGGTGCCTCACACCCCGGCCGAGCTGCTCACGCGGCTGGGCCCGCTGCTGGGCAAGGTGGTGCCGACGCTCGCCAATGGACCCGCCCCCGTCTTCCGGGACGCGAGCGCGGAGAACATGGCCGTCTTCGGCGCCCTCACCGAGTGGCTCCAGGCGCTGGGGCGGCAGTTCACCTTCGTCCTCTGCGTGGAGGACCTGCACTGGGCGGACTCCGCTTCGCTGGAGGTGCTCAACGTCATCATCCGCGCGCTGCATGGCACGCGCGGGGTGGTGGTGGCGGCCTTCCGCTCGAATGAGCTGAACCGGCTGAGCCTCGCCTTCGCGACGGTGGACGAGGGGCTCACCTCGCGCATGGAGCTCGCCCCCCTGACGGCCGAGCACCTGGACGTGCTGGTGCATCTGGTGCTGCCTGGCCTGGAGGTGCCCGCGGGCTTCGTGACCCGGCTGCATGCCCTCACCGGAGGCAACGCCTTCTTCGCCACCGAATGCCTGCGCACACTGGTGGAGGAAGGTGCCCTGCTGCGCGTCGGTGGCCGCTGGAGCGTGAGGGAGGATCTGGAGACACGGGCGCTGCCAGGAAGCATCCGGGAGGCGGTGCTGGCGCGCCTGGCCACCCTGCCCGAGGAGCGGGTGGCGCTGCTGCGGCTGATGGCCCCGGCGGGACGCAGCCTGGAGCTGCCGCTGGTGCGCGCCCTGGCGGAGCTACCCGAAGCGGAGTTGTTCCAGGCGCTCGACGAGCTGGTGGAGCGGCAGTTCCTCCATTGGGTGGAGGGCCGCTACGTCTTCACCCACGACACCGTCCACGAGGCGCTCCACGACAGCACGCCAGAGGCGGAGCGGAGGGCCCACCACGGCCGCATCGCCGAGCTCCTCCAGCGCCTCGGTGGCAACCGGCCGGGCGTGGCGCGGGCGGTGGGCTACCACTTCGCCCGCTCGGACGATCCCCAGCGCGCCGTCCTCCCCCTGCTGCGCGCCGGGCAGGCCGCCATCGAGGCCAAGGCCGTGCTGGACGCGACGCTGCTGTTGAAGGAAGCCGCCACCCTGCTGGAGGCCGGTCCCCGCACGCCCGAGCGTGAGGAGCAGCTCATCCGCACCTGGGGGACACTGATCGAGATCGGCTACACGAGCGACACGCCCACCTCGCTCCTCTACGCGGAGAAGCTCTTCGCCCACTGGGCGGCCACGGTGGACGTCGGCGCGGGCCGGCGGGAGGCCCTGGCGCGGCTGGCGGAGGCCTGCGCGGCTCCGGAGGCCGAGCGCCCCGAGCAGCTCCGGCGTGTCATCCGGGAGATTCCGATCGACACGCGGATGACGCCCACGGACGTCTTCTGGAAGCAGTCGGAGCTGCAGATCCTCCAGAGCACCGCGCTGGCCATCATGGGGCGCACGGAGGAGTTCCACACGTTGATCGATCGCGTGCGGGCCGAGCACCCGGTGGAGTCCCCCTACCGGGCGGGCACGCTGATCGCTCGGGGAGGGCTCAGCTCGCACACGGGCCACTTCGCGGGGGTGCTGGAGGCGCAGCGCGCGGAGGTGGACCGGCTGCGCGCCTTCCGCGACACCGTGGGGCACACGCCTCGACGGCTGGCGTGGGCGCTGGGCATGGGCTGCTACTTCCTGAACATGAACCTGGGCCTGCGCGGGGAGCCGCTCGATCCGGAGGCCACGCGGGACGGGTTCGCCGTGGCGGACACCTATGGCTACGCGCCCATCCGCATCTACCACCTGTTCTCGCAGATCGTCCGCGCCTCCTTCATCGGCGATGCCTCGGCCTTCGTCCCGCCCTTCACCGAGAAGCAGGAGCTGTTGCGGCGGCTGGGGCACCCGCGCCTGCCGGAGCGCAACCTCGCCATCTACACCCCGCCCTACTACCTGGAGCGCGGCGAGCACGAGCTGGTGGCCGCGGTGGTGGCCAAGGGCGAGCAGCTCACCCAGGTGCTGCCCGGGGACCGCTGGCTGAAGCTGTACGTGCTGGTGTACTCGGCGTGCCGGGATGTCCTCTTCGAGGACGCGGCCGCCGCGCGCCAGTCGCTGCCCAGGGCGCTGGAGGCCGCGGGCGCGGGGAACTTCCGGATGGAGACGCTGGTGCGCGTCTACCAGTCCCGCTTCGAGCTGGCCCAGGGTCGCCCGGAGGCCGCACGCGAGGCCGCGGAGGCGGCGCTGGGACGCGCGACGGACCCCCTGCTCGCCAATCCCTTCGACGAGATCCTCTCCCGCCGGGCGCTGGCGCCGCTGGTGCCGGAGGATGAGAGGGATGCACACCTGGCCCGCGCGCTCTCGCTGGCCGAGGTGACGGGCAACGTGTTGCAGGTGGGGCTGGTGAACCTGGCCCTCGCGGAGCGGTGGTTGGGGCGGGCGCCCGCCCGCGCCGTCGAGGCCATCGAGGCGGCGGAGCGGGCCTTCACGGCCGCGAAGGCCAGCACGTTGCTGCCACGGGTGGCGGCCATCCGTGGCGAGCTGCGGCGCGCGGACTCCTACTTCTTGGCGTTCAGGTAATCCTGGAGCGGACGCACCGTCAGCTCCTTGCGCAGCAGGGCCTCCAGGGCCCCCACGGCCATGCGGGCCGCCTGCACCGTCGTGTAGTACGGCACGCTGTGCATCAGCGCCTCGCGGCGGATGGAGAAGCTGTCGGCGATCTCCTGCTTGCCGAAGGTCGTGTTGATGACGATCACGATCTGGCCATCGACGATCTTGTCCACGATGTGCGGACGACCCTCGGTGACCTTCAGCACCTTCTCCGTCTCGATGCCCTTGGTGGCCAGGTACTGGTGAGTGCCGCTCGTGGTCACCAGCTTGAAGCCCAGTGAGCGCAGCCGCCGCGCCAGGTCCACCACCGCCGGCTTGTCGTCGTTCTTCACCGAGATGAAGACCTTGCCGCTCCTCGGCAGCTTCACGCCCGCGGCCTGCTGGCTCTTGGCGAAGGCCGACGCGTAGTCGTCCGCGATGCCCATCACCTCGCCCGTGGACTTCATCTCCGGTCCGAGGATGACGTCCACCCCGGCGAAGCGCGCGAACGGAAACACGGACTCCTTCACCGCCACGTGCTTGAACTCGGGCTCCTCGGTGGCGCCCAGCTCCTCAAGCGTCTTGCCCACCATGCACAGCGACGCCAGCTTCGCCAGCGCCCGGCCCGTGGCCTTCGAGATGAACGGCACCGTGCGGCTCGCGCGCGGGTTCACCTCCAGCACGTAGATGGTCTTCCCCTGGATGGCGAACTGGACGTTCATCAGGCCCACCACGCCCAGCTCCTTCGCCAGGGCCATGGCCTGATCCTTCATCCGCTCCACCAGGTCCGGCGACAGCGAGTGCGGCGGCAGCGTGCACGCCGCGTCACCCGAGTGCACGCCCGCCTCCTCCACGTGCTCCAGCACGCCGCCCACCAGCACCGCGCCCGTCTTGTCCGCCACCAGGTCCAGGTCCACCTCGATGGCGTCCTTGAGGAAGCGGTCGATCAGCACCGGGTGCTCCGGCGACGCGCTCACCGCCTCGCGCATGTAGCGCTCCAGGCTCTGCTGGTCGTACACAACTTCCATGGCCCGGCCGCCCAGCACGTACGAGGGCCGCACCATCACCGGGTAGCCGATGCGCTCGGCCACGAGGTAGGCCTCCTGGTGGCTGCGCGCCACGCCGTTCTCCGGCTGCATCAGCCCCAGCTTCTCGATGAGCTGCGAGAAGCGCTCGCGGTCCTCGGCCCGGTCGATGGCGTCCGGCGGCGTGCCGAGGATGGGCAGCCCCGCCTTCTCCAGCGGCACGGACAGGCGCAGCGGCGTCTGGCCGCCGAACTGGACGATGGCGCCCACCGGCTTCTCGCGCTGCGACACCTCCAGCACGTCCTCGATGGTGAGCGGCTCGAAATACAGGCGATCCGACGTGTCGTAGTCCGTGGACACCGTCTCCGGGTTGCAGTTGACCATCACCGTCTCGTACCCGGCCTCGCGCAGCGCGAAGGCCGCGTGCACGCAGCAGTAGTCGAACTCGATGCCCTGGCCGATCCGGATGGGGCCGCTGCCCAGGATGAGCACCTTCTGGCGCGCGGTGGGCGGCGCCTCGTCCTCCTCCTCGTAGGTGGAGTAGAGGTAGGGCGTGTAGGCCTCGAACTCGGCGGCGCAGGTGTCCACCCGCTTGTATACGGGCCGGATGCCCCGGGCGTGCCGGCGTGCCCGCACCTCGGTCTCGGTGCAGCCCAGCAACTGCGCCAGGTACTTGTCCGCGAAGCCATCCTGCTTCGCCGCGCGCAGCACCTCGTCCGGCAGCTTCTCCAGCGTACCGAACTCCTGGATCCGCCGCGCCTCGTGCACCAGCGCCTGGATGTGGCGGAGGAACCACGGATCGATCGACGACAGCTCGTGCACCTCCTCCACGGACATGCCCTCGCGGAAGGCCTGGGCCACGTAGCCGGGCCGCTCGGGCCGGGGCACGCGCACGTAGTCGCGCAGCACCTTGCGCCGCTCCTCCTTGCCCTCGGGCAATTCGGGGACCTCCAGGCCCGTGCGGCCGGACTCCATGGAGCGCATCGCCTTGAGGTAGGCCTCGCGGAAGGTGCGACCAATGGCCATCACCTCGCCCACCGCTCGCATGCTGGTGGTGAGGGTGCGGTTGGCGTGGGGGAACTTCTCGAAGTTGAAGCGCGGCACCTTCACCACCACGTAGTCCAGCGTGGGCTCGAAGGAGGCCGGGGTGTCGCGGGTGATGTCGTTGCGCAGCTCGTCCAGCGTGTAGCCCAGGGCCAGCTTCGCGGCGATCTTCGCGATGGGGTAGCCCGTGGCCTTCGAGGCCAGCGCGCTGGAGCGCGACACACGCGGATTCATCTCGATGACCACGATGCGCCCGTCGCGCGGGTTGACGCCGAACTGGATGTTGGAGCCGCCCGTGTCGACGCCAATCTCCCGGATGATGCGCATGGACGCCTCGCGCAGCCGCTGGTACTCGCGGTCCGTGAGCGTCTGTGCCGGGGCCACGGTGATGGAGTCGCCCGTGTGCACGCCCATCGGGTCCAGGTTCTCGATGGAGCAGACGATGATGACGTTGTCCGCCGAGTCGCGGACCACCTCCAGCTCGTACTCCTTCCAGCCGAGCACGCTCTCCTCGATGAGGATGGTGGAGTTGGGGCTGGCCTTGAGGCCGGAGCGGCAGATGGCTTCGTACTCGTCCCGGTTGTAGGCGATACCGCCGCCCGTGCCGCCCAGGGTGAAGGAGGGCCGGATGATGGCCGGGAAGCCGATCTCATCCACCAGCGCGAGGGCCTGGGCCATGGTGGTGGCGTAGCCGCTCTTGGGCAGGGCCACGCCGATGCGCTGCATGGCCTCCTTGAAGAGCAGCCGGTCCTCGGCCTTGTTGATGGCCTCCAGCGAGGCACCGATGAGCTTCACGCCGTACTTCTCGAGGATGCCCTGCTCGGCGAGCTCCTTGGCCAGGTTGAGGGCCGTCTGGCCACCCATGGTGGGCAGCACCGAGTCCGGACGCTCGGCGGCGATGATGCGCTCGGCCACCTCGACGGTGATGGGCTCGATGTAGGTGCGGTGGGCGAACTCCGGATCCGTCATCACGGTCGCCGGGTTGCTGTTCAAGAGGACGACCTCGACGCCCTCTTCTCGCAGGGCCTTGGTGGCCTGCGTCCCCGAGTAGTCGAACTCGACTGCCTGGCCGATGACGATCGGGCCGGAGCCAATGAGCAGAACCTTCCGGATGTCGTTTCGCTTGGGCATCGCCGGGGGCCAATACCAACCTTCGCCCCCGCTTGCACGAATCGTGTGTGTCGGGATACCTGAGGACAGGGAGGGAGCGTCCACCCGGAGGCAGGGAGGTCGGCCCCAGGCTGCCGGACCCTCTGCTAGTGTTCGCTCCGTCTCCCGGAGGCATCATGCGTCGGCTGTCCCTGGTCCTGCTCCTCTCCACCGCGTCTCCCGTCCTCGCCCAGGAAGCCCCCGCCGCTCCCGCCGCCGAGCCCGCGCCCAAGGCGGCCGAGCCGACACCCGCCGCCGCTCCCGCTCCCGCCGCCGAGGCCGCTCCCGCTCCCGCTCCCGCCGCCGAAGCCGCTCCCACCGACCAGCCGGCCCTCCCTCCCCGCGCCCCGAAGCAGAACGCGGTCGTGGAGAGCCCCGCCCCAGCGCCCGCTGCCCCGGCACCCGCGGCTCCCCAGGCGCCCATGCCCGCCGCGAGGGCCTCCGCCTCGGCCTCGACGGCCGACAGCGAGATCCGGGACGTCGTGCGCGACGATACCCGCTACCTGCTCACCTACCTGCTCAACAGCGACGTGCGCAGCATCGCCCCGATGCTCGCCTACCCCTTCCAGCTCGAGGAGCGACAGCTGGAGACGCCCGAGTCCCTGGTGGTGGCCTGGGTCAAGCAGCTCCGGCAGAAGCGGACGGACCTCATCACCCTCTACGACGTCGAGGTCCTGCCCTACGCCGAGCTGGAGAAGAAGTACGGCAAGCCCCCCGCGCGCCTCGGCGGCATCGTCCCGCGCGGCACCGAGGTGTACGCCGCCGTGGCCAACCTCTCGGGGCGTGCGGCCGTCTTCCTGTACCGCAAGACGGACGAGGGCTGGCAGGCGTTCGCCTACACGGACTGAGGCCCTGCTGGAGCGGGGCGCTCAGCGCAGCGAGGTGACGAACTCCTTGAAGCGGTCCAGCCCCTTGCGGAGCTGCTCGCGCGAGGTCGCGAAGCTCATGCGGATGTAGCCCTCGGCGCCGAAGGGGGCACCCGGCATCGCCGCGACCCGGAAGTCGTTCAGGAGGATCTCGGAGAGCTGCAGGGAGCCCGTCACCGGCGTGCCCTTGTAGGTGCGCCCGAAGAGGCCGCTCACGTTGGGCAGCACGTAGAAGGCGCCCTCGGGGCGGCGGCAGCGCACGCCGTCGAGCGCGTTGAGCGCGTCCACCACCATGTCCCGCCGCCCCCGGTACTCCTCCACCATGGGCACGAAGAAGTCCTGGGGGCCCTTGAGCGCCGCCAGGGCCGCCTTCTGCACGAAGGACGCCGCGTTGGACGTGGACTGGTCCTGGATCATCTGCATGCCGGACACGAGCCACTTGGGCCCCGCCGCGTAGCCCATGCGCCAGCCCGTCATGGAGAAGGACTTGCTCATGCCGTTGATGACCACCATCCGCGACACCAGGTCCGGCGCCACGTTGCCGATGTTGAGGAACTGGCCCTCGTAGAGGAGCTTCTCGTAGATGTCGTCGCTCACCACCAGGCAGTCGTGCCCGCGCACGGCCTGGGCGATGCCCTCCAGCGCGGCCCGCGAGAACACCGCTCCCGAGGGGTTGCTCGGGCTGTTGAGCACCACCGCCTTGGTGCGCGGCGAGAGCGCCCGGCGGATGGCGTCCGGATCCGGCGCGAAGCCGTTCTCCTCGCGCGTCTCCACGATGACGGGCTTGCCGCCCGCGAGCTGCACCATGTCCGGGTAGCTCACCCAGTAGGGCGCCGGGATGATGACCTCGTCGCCCTCGTTGAGCAGCGCCTGGAAGAGGTTGTAGATGGCGTGCTTGGCGCCCACCGTCACCACGACCTGATCCGGCGCGTACGTGAGCTGGTTGTCCCGCGCCAGCTTCGCGCAGATGGCCTCACGCAGCTCCTGGATGCCGGCCGTGGGCGTGTACTTGGTGAAGCCCTGGCGCAGGGCCTCGATGGCCGCCTGCTTGATGAACTCCGGGGTGTCGAAGTCGGGCTCGCCCGCCGCGAGACTCACCACGTCTACCCCTTGGGCCGCCAGCGCCTTCGCCTTCGCGTTGAGTGCGAGCGTGGGGGACGGCTTGATCGGCTTGAGCCGGTTCGCGAGATTCATGGTCGGTGCCTAGCAGCGTGCCCCCCGGGCGGACAAGAAATCCCAGGTCGGAAGTGAACAGAGCGGGCGCTCCCACGAGAGGGCTCCGCTGGACACTCGTCGTCGACCACGAGTGATGTGCGACAACCACACACACACCTCGGGGTCGACTACGAGGGGTGTGCGCCCTACCCCCCGGCGATGGCGGGGATGATGGTGAGGCGATCCGTCTCCGCCACCGGCGTGGCCAGCTCCCGGAGGAAGCGGATGTCCTCGTCGTTATGGAAGATGTTGACGTAGCGCCGCACGGCCCCGCTCTCGTCCAGCAGCCGGGTGCCGATGCCGGGGAAGTCCTTGTCCAGGTTGCGCAGCACCTCGCCCACGGTGGCCCCCGAGATGCGGACCTCGTCCTGGTTACGCGTGAAGCTCCGCAGCGGAGTGGGAATGCGTATCGTCGCCATGTCCCCTCGATTGTAGAGCCCACCCTCCGCCACGTATACGCCTGACAGGAGAGCACACCATGGCCCCCACCTTCCGAGAGCTGCTGTCCGACGTGAAGAAGGAGATCCGCGAGGTCTCCGTCGAGGACGTGAAGCGCCAGCTCGACGCGGGTGCGCCCGTGAGGCTGATCGACGTGCGCGAGGGCGATGAGTACGCGGGCGGCCGGCTGCCGGGCGCGCTCCACATCCCCCGGGGCTTCCTGGAGCTGCGCATCGAGGACAAGGCCGGGCGCGACGAGGAGCTCGTCCTCTACTGCGCCGGAGGCACCCGCTCGGCGCTGGCGGCCAGCACGCTCCAGCAACTGGGTTATACGCGCGTGGCCTCCATGGCCGGGGGCTTCAACCGCTGGAGCGACGCGCACTACCCGGTGGAAAAGCCGGTGGTGCTCACCCCCTCGCAGAAGGAGCGCTACCGCCGCCACCTCATCCTCCCCGAGGTGGGCGAGGAAGGACAGGCGAAGCTGCTGAAGGGCAAGGTGCTGCTGCTGGGCGCGGGCGGGCTGGGCTCTCCGGCGGCGCTCTACCTCGCGGCCGCGGGCGTGGGCACCCTGGGCATCGTCGACGCGGACGTGGTGGACTTGAGCAACCTCCAGCGCCAGGTGATCCACACCCAGGAGCGCACCGGCCAGCCCAAGGTGCGGAGCGCCCGCGCCGCCATCGAGGCCCTCAACCCGGACGTGAAGGTGGTGCCCTTCGCCGAGCGCCTCACCTCGGACAACGTGCTGCGCATCCTGGAGGGCTTCGACCTGGTGCTCGACGGCGGGGACAACTTCCCCACGCGCTACCTGCTCAACGACGCGTGCGTGATGCAGGGCAAGCCCAACATCCACGGCTCCATCTTCCGCTTCGAGGGCCAGGTGACGACGTTCGTCCCCGGCCAGGGCCCCTGCTACCGCTGCCTCTACCCCGCTCCGCCGCCTCCCGAGCTCGCGCCCTCGTGCGCCGAGGCGGGGGTGCTGGGCGTGCTGCCCGGCATCATCGGCCTGCTCCAGGCCAACGAGGCCCTCAAGCTGCTGCTGGGCGTGGGCCAGCCCCTGATGGGGCGGCTGCTCACCTTCGACGCGCTCGGCACCCGCTTCCAGGAGCTCAAGCTGCGCAAGGATCCCAAGTGCCCCGTGTGCGCGCCCGGAGCGAAGGTGGAGCTGATCGACTACGAGCGCTTCTGCGCCAGCGCCCGCTGAGTCACGGCGCCTTCGAGTACTTCGCCCGGAGGCTCTGGAGCACGCCGGGAGGCACCAGCTCCTTCACGTCGCCGCCGAACGAGGCCACCTCGCGCACGAGCTGCGACGACACGTAGAAGTAGTCCTCGCCCGTCATCATGAAGACGGTCTCGATGCCGGGGGCCAGCTTGCGGTTCATGTTGGCGAGTTGGAACTCGTACTCGAAGTCGGACACGGCCCGGAGCCCGCGCAGCAGCACGTTCACCCCGCGCGACTTGGCGTACTCCACCAGCAGCCCCTGGAAGGCATCCACCTCCACCCGGGGATCCGGACAGGACTGGCGGATGAGCTCCTTGCGCTCCTCCTCGGAGAAGAGGGGCACCTTCTTGGGGTTCACCGCCACCGCCACGATCACGCGATCGAACATCCCCAGCGCGCGATGGATGATGCTCAAGTGCCCATTGGTGAGCGGATCGAACGAGCCGGGGTAGATGGCGATGCGCATGCCGCCCCAGTCTCGACGCCCCCCGGCAACCGGTCAAGGAATGCGGAACAGCGTCACCAGTGTGTCCCCGAACCGCCGCTGATCCACCTGCTCGAAGCCCGCGTGGGCCTGGGGGGCCGCCTCGCGCTTGTCGTGCTCGACGACCACGGTGCCCCCGGGTGCCACCACCTTGTGGTGCGCCAGGCTCTCCAGCACCGTCTCCACCACCCGCGCCGCGTACGGCGGGTCCGCGAAGACGAGCTCGAACTTGTCTCCCCGGCGGCCCAGCGTCGCCAGCGAGCGCTCCACCGGCTGTGAGAGGATCTCCACCTGCTTCGTGAAGCCCAGCGTGTCGGTGTTCGTCCGGCAGAGCGCCAGGGCCTCCCGGTCCGAGTCCACCAGCACCAGCTTGCTCGCTCCACGCGAGAGGGACTCCAGGCCCAGGGCCCCCGTCCCCGCGTACAGGTCCAGCACGGCCTGGCCCTCCAGCCACTGGCCGAGCACGTTGAAGATCGTCTCCCGCACCCGGTCCGCCGTGGGGCGGATGTGCTTCGACGTGGGTTTGGGGCCCGCCAGCGCCCGGCCTTTCGCCGTCCCTGCCACGATTCGCATCTAGTCGCCCCGGTGCTTCGCCAGGAACAGCATCGATTTCCACCCCGTCCGCGTCGCGCCCAGCGAGGCCAGCACCTCGGAGGCCTCGGTGAACGTCAGCGCCTCCAGCCGCGAGGCCTCCGGGGCCCCGAGCGGCGCGAGCTGCTCGCCCAGCACGCTCAGCAGCTCCCCCGCCCCCAGCCCCGCCTTCTCCGCCTTCTGCTCCAGGCTGGCGCGCACCGCTTCCGGGTACGCGGCCAGCGCGAGCCGCTCGAACGGGGTCGAGCAGTCCACCTTGCGCACCCCCGCCGCCACATACGTCGGCAGTGCCCGTACCGAGCGCCGCCCGGCCTCCCCCACCGCCACGCCCGTCCCGTACTGCCCGGCCAGCTCCACGAGGCTCCGGAGGAACTGCACGTCCGGCTCTTCCTCACCCAGGGTCGCCGCGGGCACCCGGAGGAAGTGCATGCCCAGGCCCCGGAGTCCCGCCAGCAGCGCCCGCGCGCCGTCCAGCTCGGCGCCCTCGTCGGTCGCGGGCAACGACACCTCGAGGGAGAGCTCCCGCTCCACCACGGCCCCGGACAGCCGCCGCACGGCCTCCACGGCCGCGTCCACCGGCAGCCGGGACACGTCCAGCGACACCAGCGAGAAGCCCGCGTCCACCAGCCGGAAGACGCCATCCTGGAGCTGGGACAGCGTCTCGGGCTCGGCCTTGGACACCCGCACCGGGCCGGCCTGGAGGAAGACGGGCCGCGCATGGCCGTCCGCTTCCGCGGCCTGCTGCACGGCCACCACGAAGCGCGCGGCCGCTCCGCGATCCGCCAGGGGATGCGGGCACATGACCCCCACCACCGCGTCCTCGCCGCGGGCCGCCGCGAGCAGTCCGGGCAGCATCGGCCGCACCGGCATGGGCAGGCATGGCAGTGCCGCCGGCACCCCTTCGAGGGCCTTGAGCAACTCGCGCGGGTTCAGCACGGGGAGCCGCGAGGCATTCCCCAGCCGAGCCACCACGCTCGTCGGCCTCAGCGTCAGCACCTTGTCGAGCACGTTCATCCGGAGCCGAGGATCATCCGCACCAGAGGGGCACCGCAAGTTCGATGTGGGGAAATTCGTTCACTTCCCCCAGAAGAACAGGTCGCGCTCGAAGTAGCCGTGGACGATGTCGTGGGCCGTGCTCGCCACCGACTCGGTATCCACCTTGACGTTGTGGATGTCCGTGATGTCGCTCAGCGCCTCGCGGCCCTCCTTGAGCGACTTCGTGGCCTGATCATGCGCGTGCTGGAGGAAGGGGGCCAGGGAGGGAGCCACGTCCTTGAACTGCTCCTGGGTCACCTTGTGGGCGACTTTCTCGACGCCACTTTCCAGGGCCAGCAGGCGGATGAGGTTGGCGCTGTTGGCCTCCATCAACTCCCGCCCCAACGACCCGACGTCCGAGGCATACCGGAACGCATGGGCGAAGTGCTCGTAGGCCTTGCGCAGATTCCTGTACGAGGCCGGCTGCAGCTCGCGGTTGGAGAAGAGGCAGTCCAGGTCGAGGTAGCTGCCGATGGAGCCGACCATGGTCGCGTACTTGAAGTACTCGTTCGAGGGGGCCGCCTGGGAGATCTGCCCGATGGTGTACTCGTACTTGAACCCGCACATCAGGCCCAGCAGGTCGAAGTAGAACATCTCGCGCAGACGGCCCTTGTACGAGTCCCGGTCGAGGGGGAGTGCGTCCAGCTTCGTCAGCAAGCCATGAATGAGCGCCCTGGTCGCGCTCGACCCCTGGACCTGGGGCATTCCCGGCTGTCGCCCCGTGCGATGCATCAGCACCTGCAGGCTCGCGTCCAGGTGGACGCACGTCCCCTCCCGGTCGATCTCGTCATCCACCGTGAAGTTCCACAAGGCGTAGTAGTTCTTGAGCGTGAGGACGGTGCCGAACATCTCCTCCGGCACGATCGAAAGGGTGAGCCCGGCGTTCACCCGGCTGATGTGGGTGAAGTACTTCAGCGCATTGCCGCGTTCGAACTTGAAGCCGGTCTCCTCGATGTACCGCACGATCTCCTGCGCGGCGGCATCAATGACCTTTGACTGATTGGACATGCCGGAATCATAGGGAACAAAAGTGTCCCTGCTCCAGATTGAGTCCGCCCCCAAGTTCGAGGACGCACCTGAAAAGTTGGCCTCTCAACCCTACTGCCCGAGTTGCTTGATGCCCCGCGCGGAGTACCGGGGCCGGGCCTCGGTGAAGGAGGGGTATCCAGACCAGCACGGGCCACTTCGCCCGTCCCGACAGCAGGCGAGCCCGGCGGGCCACGAATTAGGCAGAAGAAGAAAATTGCACTCGGAGGTTGGAGTCCGCATGCGACAGGACGGACAGAATCTTCATGAGGTCTCGATGGGCAGTCTCCCGATGCACAGCGTCGGAGTCGAGCCCCAACTGGTTACCCCCAAGTACGACACCGCGGCCATCATGGGCGCGCTCTACGGGGAAGGCATCACCGCGCTCAAGGGCGCCTTCTCTCGCTCCATGGTGCAGGAGCTTGGCGAGGACATCGAGTTCCTCTTCCAGGAGGCCCTGAAGCAGCCGGGCGGCGCGCTCGGGCGAGGTCCCAATCGCTATTACGTCGAGGTCCACGCCGAGCGCATCCGCTGCTTCGTCGAGCTCGTCAGCCATCCCTGGGTGCGGGCGGTGTGCGAGTCGGTGCTCGGCCCGAACTACAAGCTCGTGGAGATCGGCTTTGACGTGCCGGGCCCGGGGGCCGAGAACCAGCCCTGGCACCGCGACTTCCCCTCCCCCCCGGAAACGCTCGAGGGCCGGCGTCTCAACTCGCTCGCCTTCAACATGACCACCGTGGATGTCGAGGAGAACATGGGGCCCTTCGAGGTCGCCCCCGGCACGCAGTGGGACGACTCGCCCGAGTTCTCACACGGGATGTTCCCGCCCAAGTCCTTCTATTCGCGCTACGAGCAGCGCGCGCAGCGGCGGATGCCGAAGATGGGCGACATCTCGGCGCGCTCGGCCCTCACCATCCACCGGGGCACGGCCAACCGCTCGCAGAAGTCCCGGCCCACGCTCGTTCTCGGCTTCGACGCGCCGGATGCGCGCAACGGCGAGCGGCACGACCTGCAGGTCACCCGCGGCTACTTCGAGACCCTGCCGGAGGAGGTGCGCCGCCACCTCAACTACCGCCTGGTCAACAAGCTCGAGCCCATCGTGCAGGCGCACACCATCGAGGGCCTGGTGATGGCCGATTCCTAGTCGTCCGGAGCCTCGGTCCCCCTGAAAGCAAAGAGCCTGGTCACCCCTCGGCGGGTGGCTGGGCTCTCTTGCGTCGAGAACATTCGCGGCCCTATTTCATTCGTCGGCATATTTTATGCCGTCTGGTGCCGAGGAGAGGAAACACGGAGACACCGGCCTGGATAATCCGGGCATGAAGCTCGCCAACAACTCCCTGACCTCGGCCCGCCTCTCCCCTCGGCTCGCCAACTCCCCTGCCCTCTTCACCCCTGCCCCCCGGCGGGAGACCCTGTCCGTCCGCCCGGCCCCTCGGGACGGCTTCGAGAGCACGGTCTCCGCCCGGAACACGCGCAACGTCCAGTCGCTGTTCCAGCGGCAGTTCGGCGCGCTCGCCGGGGACAAGCAGCGCTTCCACGAGACGATGCGCGGCATCTTCGGCGGGGGGTACGACACCGCCAAGGCCGAGCAGTACCGCCAGCAGGCGCTCGCCGGGGACTTCGGCTGGATGCCGCCCGTGCAGTGGGTGGACTCCCAGACCCTCCAGGGCGGCCACGGAGCGTATGACTCCCGGTCCGGCAAGGTGCTGCTCAACCGCGACCTCCAGGGCAACCCCGCGCTCGCGGCGTCCACCTATGTGGAGGAGGCGGGTCACCACCTCGACGCCCGGCTCAACACGGTGGACTCGCAAGGCGACGAGGGCGAGCTGTTCCGGCGCATCCTCGGCGGCGAGAAGCTGACCGGGGCCCAGGTCGCTGACATCCGCGCGGAGAACGACAAGGGGACCATCCAGCTCGATGGCCAGTCCGTGGACGTCGAGTTCCGCAGGAGGAACATCTTCCAGCGCATCGGCGACGCCGTGGGCGATGCCGTGGATGCGGTGGGCGATGCCCTGGGTGACGCCGTGGATGCGGTGGGCGATGCCGCCGCCACCGTGGTGGGCGGGGTGGTCGGCGGGAGCGTGGACGTGCTGGGCGCCATCGGCCTGACCAAGAAGAGCGACCTCCGGCACGACGGGCAGTTCGTGGGCGTCGGCGGAATCACCTTCCCGCCCGGCACCCCTCTCAACCAGATGCCCGGTATCACCCCCAGCTACAACACCAACCCGGAGACGACGGTCCTCTACGTCAACGGCATCCTCACCGACCTGGAGGATCAGGTCCAGGAGATGCGGAACATCGCCGAGAG
>NZ_DASVWK010000162.1:0-9222 GCF_036389735.1 Archangium sp.
GCCACCGAGGCGCTGCGGCGCGCGGATGGCCCGCCCCTGGCGGAGCTGGGGCTGGGGCGGGACGTGCTCAACGCCGCGCTCGACGGAGGCCAGCAGGCCCTGGCGGAGATGGCGCTGGCGCTGGCGCACTCCATCCGCCACCCCATCCGCACGCTGGAGGACCTGGGGCAGCTGCCCACCACGCTGGCGCACCTGATTGCCTCCTCGCCCGAATACTTCGCGCGCTACGGCGCCATGTCCCGGGAGGACCAGATACGCGAGGCCGCACGCCTGTCCACGCACGTCCTCATGCTGCTCGGAGGGGCGGAGGCCACGGTGGGGCGCATGGGCGGGCTGGGGGCGGAACTGCCAGTGCTGTCGCTCACGGTCCGGGGCGAGCTGGTGCTGGGCGGAGCCGTGGTGGCGGCGGGGACGACGGCGAGCACGGTGACCGTGGACCTCGGAGCCCTCTCCATCCTCCACATGGCGGGCAGGGGTCAGGGGAGCAGCGGCGGCCCGAGCGGCACGGCAGGGCAGTCCTCCCAGACAGCCTCGGCCCAGGGGCCCGGCAAGTGGACGTACAAGACGTCCACCACCGAGTCCAAGCGCTCCCTGGAGTATCAGGAGCAGATAACGGGCCGGCCCGCCTGGTACGTGTACATGGTGGGCAAGGTGGAGTTCGACGGCTTCAATGGTCTGGCACTGCTCGAGGCCAAGGGACGCGGCTACAAGAGCTTCCTCACGAAGGGCGGGAAGGCCCAGTCCTGGTTCGAAACCAAGGAGGGGTTCACGGGTCTGCTGGAGCAGGCGAGGCGACAGTCGGAACTCGCCGAGGCCCTGAAGCTGCCGCTGGTCTGGCACGTGGCCGAAGTGGAGTTCGCCAACTTTCTTCGCGCTCTTTTCAAGAATAGAGGATGGACCAACATCGAAGTCCGCCATACGCCGGCGGCGCGGTGAGGAGCAGGCATGTTCGAGTGGTACTACGTGGGGGCGTACTGGGGACCTCGGAAGGAGACGGCGAGGGAATGTGCCCGGCGCGCGGAGCTCTTCTTCCACATGCTGGCGCGGTGTGACCCGATGTTCGCCCAATGGTACCGGGGAGGGCGCGGGTTCCCCCGAGAATTGCCAGGCTACCCGGTTCGCCCGGAAGTCGAAGAGTGGGAGCAGTTGTTCCTGCGCGGGAGGAACCGCACGGACGTTGGCAAGGAGGTCATCGAACACCTGGGCTTCATGGTGCACGTGTGGAATGCGAAGAAGGAACGGACCCGCATCGAACTTCACTGCGGTGAATACTCACCTTGGGGGGCGGGAAACACCTGCATTATCGACCCACCCGATGAGGGGCCGGCAGCGGAGAGGATCTTGAGCACCCCGGTGCTGACCGAGGTGCTCACCAGCGTGGCCACGGCGTGGGACCCCGATTTCGCCATTGTCAGTTCGACCGAGATGGTGGACCTCGTCCAGAAACGGAAGAGGGAGGTACGGGTGGGCTGGCTGACGTACCTGTCGCACCGCTTGGGCAAGCTGCCCCCGCTGCCCGCGCCCGTGCGCATCACCCCCGTGGGCACCCTGGGCTGGCTCCTCGTCCTCTCCCCCGAGCGCATGACGGCGAACAACCCCGAGCATGTGTCCTTCACCACTCGCGTGCGCGAGTTGCTGGACCGGGCCGGTCTCATCGAACGGCCCGAGCCCGGCGAGTGACGCGAGCAGGTGCTCTTCGGGTCGGGTGCGTTTCACTTCTACTCGAGTAGAACTGAACTGCACCCGGCGCTCACGGGAACGTCACTCCATCCAGCGAAACGCTGGGAGGCTCTCCCTCCTGCCAGAGCGAGAGGGTGAAGCGGTCCCGGGCCTGGGCTTCCGTCACCTCGGCCTCCGCCACCACGCGCTGCTGTTCCGCGCCGGAAGGAAGAGGCTCTGTCGGCCACACCCGCGTCACCTTCAGCCGCACACCGCCCTCGCCCACCAGCGCCGCTCCCGCCACCGTCCAGGGCCGTGAGGAGCGGTTGTCCACCCACAGCACCAGCGCCACCACGCCCCGGGCGCGGTAGCTCCTGGCCTTCCATACCTTGAGAGGCTGTCCGGGCGGTTGGGTGAAGCCCTCTTCCAGCTCCAGGCGCCGGGCGGTGAGGCCCGTCTCGTCCACCTGCCCGTTGGCGAGCAGGCCGGTGAGCCCGTCCGGTTTCTTGCGCTCCCGCTCCAACTCCGCCTGCACCTGCCGCAGCTTGATGCGCTCCGCCTCGGCCTCCTGCCAGGAGGAGCATGGCGGGCCCGGCTGGAGGTTCACCTCCACCTGCGGCTGCGCGTGCGAGGGGCTCACCACCAAGAGGAAGTCCGCGCTCGCCGGCACCGTCCCCTCCACGAAACGCAGCCGCAGCTTCAGCCGCCGCCCCACCTCCAGGGCGCTGGACGGCAACACCGTGAGCATGTCCTCCAACACGGTGACGCGGGAGAAGGCCTCCCGCGCCTCCAGTTCCACTCCGGAAAGCTTCAGGGGCGCCCCCAGGAGAAACGTGGTGAGGCGTCCCGGCTTGATGGGCAACTCGGCCACCTGCTTCGGCGCTGTCGCCGACAGCGTGACGAGGCGGGGCGCGTCCGCCATCTCCCCGGGGGGAGTGGAGGGCTCCCCGGCAGCGGGAGCCCCCACGAGGAGCAGCAGCAGAGGGAGCGCGGCGGAGTGCGGAGCGGGCAAGGGGATGAAACCTCCGGAGTGGAGCAGGGTAGCAGGGACCCAGGAAGTCGACCCCTGCCTTTTCCCGGCCTCTCGCCACTGACCGCTCGTGCCGTCCTACTCGAAGCGCTCCACGGCCTTCACCTCCGGGACGGCGGTGACCGTCGCGGTGCCCGGTCCGCCCTTGTCCGGCTTCCGGGGAAGCCCCCGCACAAGGGCATACTGCCAGATGCCCCATGCCTCCAGACAGACGGAGTAGGTGTCCCCCCCCGGAGTGTGCGCCTCGGTGAAGCGGCCGTACACGCGCTCCTTGCCGAAAATGAGATGGCCCGCCAGCACCGTGTCCACCTCCAGTTGCCCCAACCGCTCTCTCAATGTGAGCCGGGCGCCCGACCCCTCGTGCACGGGGACGAAATTCTCCCATGGCCCACCCGGGAGCTTGCCCATGGCAATGTCCCCGGTACGGATGCCCAACTGCTTCATGGCCTCCAGGGAGCCGGCCGGGCACGCCTCGGGCTTGGGGGGGTCGCGCACCTGGGCGCCGGGGCAACCGGCGGCGACGGCCCCCACGGCGGCGGTGCACAGGGCGCTGGCGACGGCGTTGCGTCCCTGGCGCTGCTTCTGTGGCTGCTTCTGCTGGGGACCGGAGTCCTCGCGTCGAGTCTTCACGGACGTGTCCTCGGGAAGCGTCGCGCTGGCGACGGGCGTGGGGGTTGTCGCCCACGCGGGCGCCGCGCCCCCCTCACCTTCCAGTGCCTCCCACGGGGGCGCCACTTCCTGGCCGGACGTCGCGGCCTCCCAGGACAGAGCGGGCCCGGCGTGCACCTGCAAGGCGGCGAGCAGCCCCATCGCCCCCCATACCAGCGCTCGGCCCCACGCCGCGCGCGTGTACCGGGAGGCCACCGCCGGGCCCGCTCCGCCCGGCCCGGGCGCGAGCACCACCGACTCCCCGACGACAGTCCCCACGGCAGGGGCCCCGGGCACCGGCCCGCGCCGGGGGTGCGTACGCGCGTACGCCACCAACCGCCGATCGCGCGCCAGACTCCGCTCCAGGTCCAACGCCCCTTCCCGCTGGGTGGTGGCGTTGTCCGGGGCCCACGCCTCGCACAGCGGCACCTCCCAGCTCGCGTCCGCCCCGGCCAGCGCCACCTCCAGCGCCTCGCACACCGCGTCCGTGTCCGGGTAGCGCGCCTCCGGTGCCTTCTCCAGCATGCGCAGGCACACGGCCGACAGCGCCGGGGGCACACGCGGGTTGCGCACGTGGGCCGCCACGGGCGCGGTGTGCAGCACCGCGTCCTCCACCTCCTCTTCCCCCTTGCCGTCGAAAGGCCAGGTGCCCGTCAGCAGCCAGTAGAGCAGCACGCCCAACGCCCACAAGTCGTCCCGGGCGCTCGCCTCGTACCCCTCGTTGCGCCCCCGCTCGCGGCGGAAGCGCCAGACCTCCGGAGCGCGCAGGCGCGCCGAGCACGGCAGCAGGCCCCCCGTCACCTCCAGCGAGCCAGGACACGTCCCCATGCCGAAGTCCACCAGCACCGGGTACTCGTCTCCTTCCCTCACCACCACGTTGGCACCCTTGAGGTCCCGGTGCACGACTCCGGCCGCATGGGCCAGCCCCAACTGCTCGCCCAGCGCCCCCCCGAGGTGCACCACCTGCCGGGCATTGAGGTTGGAGCGCTCGGCCCACTCGTCCAGTGGCAGCCCGGGCACGAACGGCGTGACGATGAAGAGGAAGAGCTTCTCCTCGGGCGGCCAGTAGCCATGGCCTTCCACCTCCAGCATGCCCACGCGGCTCAGCCGCAGCGTCACCTCCAGCTCGCGCCAGGCCAGGCTCCCCACCTGCGGGAGGAAGATGAACTTCATCGCGAACAGCCGCCCGCCGCGTTGGGCCCGGAACACGGTGCCGTAACCGCCCGCCCCCAGACGCGCCTCCAGCACCCAGCCCCCCACCCCCATGCCCTCCCGCGGAAGGAAGTCCTCCCGCGCCCCCTTCCTCATGAGCCGTCGGTGCCGTTGCCGCCGCCATGCCTCAAGAGCCCACCGCGCGTCCCCCTTTCCCCCCGCTTCGGCCTGCCGCATGCGCGCTACCTCCCAGGTGGGGCAGCGTAGCATGACACGGGCCGTTGGCCATGCGCGCGAACAGGGCGCTCGGCGGACTCCACTTCCAGTCGACTGGAAGCCTCCCACACCAACACACATCGCTTCCAGTCGACTGGAAGCAGGGCAAGGGAGCATCGCCAGGGCCCTTTTCCAAAGGAAAGCAGGGCGTTAGCCACCCTCCCATCTGCCCGTCGAGGAGCGCTCCGCTCGGCCTCGGACGGAAGAGGTCGGAAGCTGCTCGAGCGAGGGTTCTCCGAGCACCCCGGGCAGAAGATGCGCTCACGTGGTGCATGACGGTTTCCGACGACGGTTTGACATAAATTCCCCACCCCCCCCACAAGCCAGTAAAAGACAGCACGCCATGGCGAAATTCCAGGACTCGTACCTCTCCGGTGGAAACATCGACTTCATCGAGGGGCTCTACGCGCGCTACCTCGAGGATCCGTCCAACGTGGACCCGAGCTGGCGCGAGGTGTTCGAGCGCAACGACGGCGCCGGCCGTCCCATCTACAACAAGACCCTCATCGAGCCGCCCGCCCCCGTCGTCCCGGGCAAGGAGGGCAAGGGCGCCAAGCCACCCGTGCCCAATGGCGGCGCGGTGGCGACGGCCCCGCAGACGGCCCCCACGGTGGCCTTCCAGCAGGACATGAGGCTCCAGTCCCAGGTGGATCAGGCCATCTCGGCCTTCCGTCTGCGCGGACACCTGCGCGCGACGCTGGATCCGCTCGGCCGGCCGCGCCCGCCCCTGGAGCACGTGGCGGACATGGGCATGGTGGACGACCAGCACTTCTCCACCGCCGAGCTGGAGCAGATGGTGGAGAGCTCCAACGTCTTCGTGCAGACGCGGGTGAAGCTCAAGGATCTGCTGGCCCGCCTGCACCGCACGTACACCGGCTCCATCGGCGTCGAGTACATGCAGATGCTCGACAGCGAGCGGCGGCGCTGGCTGATGCGGCGCATGGAGTTCACCGAGAACCGCACCCAGTTCACGGTGGACGAGCAGCGCCACATCCTCACCAAGCTGTCCTATGCCGAGGGCTTCGAGAACTTCCTGCACACCAAGTTCATCGGCGCCAAGCGCTTCGCGCTCGATGGCGGCGAGGCCCTGGTGCCCATGCTGGACGCCGTGCTCGAGATGGGCGGTGACCTGGGCCTCAAGGAGGTCGTCGTCGGCATGGCCCACCGCGGCCGCCTCAACGTGCTGACGAACACCCTGGGCAAGAAGCCGGACCAGATCTTCAGCGAGTTCGAGGGCCCCATCGATCCCAAGCAGCACATGGGCCGGGGCGACGTGAAGTACCACATGGGCTTCAGCTCGGATCACACCACGCGCGGCGGCAAGGGCATCCACCTGTCGCTGGCCTTCAACCCCAGCCACCTGGAGGCGGTGGATCCGGTGGTGGAGGGGCGCGTGCGCGCCAAGCAGGATCGCAGCGGGGACACCGACCGCTCCAAGGTGATGCCGCTGCTCATCCACGGCGACGCGGCCTTCATCGGCCAGGGCGTGGTGGCCGAGACGCTCAACATGGCGGGCCTCAAGGGCTACGAGACGGGCGGTACGCTGCACGTCGTCATCAACAACCAGGTGGGCTTCACCACCGACCCGTCCGACTCGCGCAGCTCCATCTACTCCACCGCGCTGGCGCAGATGCTGGACATCCCCATCTTCCACGTGAACGGGGATGACCCCGAGGCCTGCGTCCACGTGGCGCGCCTGGCCGCCGAGTACCGGCAGACCTTCAAGAGCGACGTGGTCATCGACCTCGTCTGCTACCGGCGCTTCGGCCACAACGAGGGCGATGATCCCTCGTTCACCCAGCCGGAGATGTACGACATCATCCGCAAGCACCCCTCGGTGCGCACGCGCTACGCCCAGCAGCTCGCGGAGAAGGGGCGCATCCCCGCCGAGGAGTCCGAGGCCATCAAGCAGCGCTGCATGCAGGACTTCGACGCGGCGCTCACCCGTGCCCGCGCGCAGAGCCAGTTCAAGGAGCCGAGCGCGCTGGAGGGCCTGTGGGCCCCCTACAAGGGCGGGCAGCATAACGGCGTCCCCCCGGTGGTCACCGCCGTGGACAAGGAGACGCTGCGCGGCGCCCTGAAGAAGCTGTCCGAGGCCCCCGAGGGCTTCAACGTCCACCGCGACGTGGAGCGCACGGTGCTCAAGAAGCGTCAGGCCATGCTCCAGACGGAGGAGATCCAGTGGAGCGAGGGCGAGGCGCTGGCCTACGCCACGGTGCTCTCCGAGGGCTACAGCATCCGCTTGAGCGGCCAGGACAGCGAGCGCGGCACCTTCACCCATCGCCACGCCGTGCTGCACGACGTGAAGACGGGCGAGAAGTTCGTGCCCCTGCGGCAGTTCCACACCGACAAGAGCCACTTCGACGTCTTCAACAGCCCCCTGTCCGAGATGGGCGTGCTGGGCTTCGAGTACGGCTACAGCCTCGACGTGCCCGACGGGCTCGTCCTCTGGGAGGCCCAGTTCGGTGACTTCGCCAACGGCGCGCAGATCATCATCGACCAGTTCATCGCCGCGGCGGAGAGCAAGTGGCGGCGGCTCAGCGGCCTCACCATGCTCCTGCCGCACGGCTACGAGGGCCAGGGTCCGGAGCACTCCAGCGCCCGGCTGGAGCGCTTCCTCAACTTGAGCGCCGAGGACAACATCCAGGTCGTCTACCCCACCACGCCCGCGCAGATCTTCCACCTGCTGCGCCGTCAGGTGCTGCGCCCGCTGCGCAAGCCGCTCGTCATCATGTCGCCCAAGAGCCTGCTGCGCCGCCCCGAGGCGACGAGCAAGCTGGACGAGCTGGCCAGCGGCACCTTCCAGGAGGTCATCGCCGACAAGGTGGACCTGGCGGGCGTGACGCGGCTGCTGCTGTGCTCGGGCAAGGTCTACTACGACCTCGTCAAGGCCCGGGACGAGCGCAAGGACCACTCCATCGCCATCGTGCGCGTGGAGCAGCTCTACCCCTTCCCCTTCGACGAGCTGGCGGGGCTCGTCTCGAACATGCCCAAGCTCACCGAGATCTTCTGGGTCCAGGAAGAGCCTCGCAACTCGGGCGCCTGGCACTTCGTCTTCCCCCGCCTGCACGACCTGGCCGCCGCTCGGGCCCAGAACCCGGTGAAGCTCGGCTACATCGGGCGCGCTGAAGCCGCGAGCCCCGCCACCGGCTTCACGCAGACGCACAACCTGGAGCAGCAGCTCATCGTCGAGGAAGCCATCCTCCGAGGAACCAAGAATGGCCGTTGATTTGAAAGTCCCGCCCCTGGGCGAGTCCATCACTGAAGCCGTCGTCGGGAAGTGGAACAAGAAGAAGGGCGACGCCGTCAGCGCGGACGAGCCCCTCGTCGTGCTGGAGACCGACAAGGTCACCATCGACGTGCCCGCTCCCGCCGCCGGCGCCATCGCCACCATCGCCTTCAACGAGGGCGACAAGGTGCGCGTGGGCGACGTGCTGGGCACCATCGAGGCCGGCGCTGGCGCCTCCGCCCCCAAGGCGGCCGCTCCCGCTCCGGCTCCCGTGGCCGCCGCCCCCGTGGCCGCCGCTCCCGTCGAGACCTCCAGCGATGCGCGCATGACGCCCACCGCCCGGAGGATCGCCGAGGAGAACAAGCTGGACATCGACCAGCTCAAGGGCTCCGGCACCGGCGGCCGCATCACCAAGGAGGACGTGCTCGGGCATATCAACCGTCCGGCCGAGACGCCCGCCGCCCCGCAGCGCGCTCCGGCCCCCGCCGTCCCCTCCGGTCCGCGCCCGCGCGCCGACCGCGAGGAGCGCGTGAAGATGACGCCGCTGCGCCGCCGCGTGGCCGAGCGCCTCCTCCAGGCCCAGTCCAACGCCGCCATCCTCACCACCTTCAACGAGGTGGACATGGGCGCGGTGATGGACCTGCGCAAGCAGTACAACGAGAAGTTCCAGGCCAAGCACGGCATCAAGCTCGGCTTCATGAGCTTCTTCGTGCGCGCGGCCGTCGACGCCCTCAAGGCCTTCCCGCAGGTCAACGCGGAGATCGAGGGCGAGGAGGTCGTCTTCAAGAAGTACTACGACATCGGCGTGGCGGTGAGCGGCTCGCGCGGCCTCGTGGTGCCCGTGGTGCGTGACGCCGACACCCTGTCGCTCGCGGACCTGGAGAAGAAGATTGGCGACTACGGCCTGCGCGCGCGCAACGACAAGCTGACGCTCACCGAGCTCCAGGGCGGCACCTTCACCATCTCCAACGGGGGCACCTTCGGCTCGATGCTCTCCACCCCCATCCTCAACCCGCCCCAGACGGGCATCCTGGGGATGCACAACATCGTGGAGCGCCCGGTGGCCCGCAACGGCCAGGTCGTCATCCGGCCCATCATGTACCTCGCCCTCTCCTACGACCACCGCCTCATCGACGGTCGCGAGGCGGTGCAGTTCCTCGTGCGCATCAAGGACTGCATCGAGGACCCCACTCGGCTCCTGCTGGAAATTTGAAAACCGGTTAAACGG
>NZ_DASVWK010000163.1:0-7703 GCF_036389735.1 Archangium sp.
TCCGCCCACCGCTCACGGGGTGCATGGACGATTCTCCGCGCCGGGAGTGCCCCGATCCCCCGAGCTGTAGCCCAACCCCTCCGGCGTCGGACAGAAGCTCTCCGCCGCGTCGTTGCGGAGGGAGTCCTGCCGCGAGGAATCGAGCTGCCTGGACACCCCGGCCATCGGAGCCCCCGTCCACACCACCTCATCGAGCAGCGTCCCATTCAGCGACAGCCGGAGCGCATGCGTCTCGGCGCTGTTGCTCAGCCCGAAGGAGAAGGTTCCCAGGACCGGGGGCAGCCCCCCGTTGTCCCTGGGCTCGGCGCTGCGCGCGAGCACTCCAAACGTACCGGCCCGCAGCTCCAGACAGTTGCGCGAGGTATCGAGCAAGGCCCGACCATTCGCCTCGTTCGTGAGGCTCACCCCGTTGAGGTCCACGTCGCGCACGGCATACACCTCCACCCACTCGCCGAGCGCATCGGAGACGGCCTTCGGATCGGCCATCATCTCCGTGATGACCAGCTCGCCCGGGCTCGGGCGCGACACGCTCCGAACCAGGCCCGTGCGCTGCGAGAAGCACGTGTCCGAGGGCACACCTCCATCGCCGCTCACCCCCGCGTCGGGTGCACAAGCCGGGTTCGCGGCACCGGGGCTCGAGCGCGAGCCCCCATCGGAAGCGGGCACGGGAGCATCACACCAGCGGCCCGGCTCGTCGTTGTCGAGCGCGTCCGGGACGAGCGTCCCATCATAGATGCGCGACACGCCGGAGCGGCTCGACCCGGTGTAGCGCACCTCGTCCACGACGACGTCTCCACAGCGCAGCCCGACAATCCCACCCGAGTTGCCCAGGGAGCCCAGGGCATCACCGTATGAATGGCTCACATGGGCGGGCGGCGTTCCGGAGCGCACGTCCCCGAGCACCCCATAGGCCCTCGCCTCCAGGGGAACGGACGCCTCGAAGAGGTAGGCCCGCTCCTGCGAGCCATCGGTGCGCGCCGCGTAGAGCAGGAGCCCCCGCAGGTCCACCGCCGAGCGCCCGGGGTTGTGCACCTCCATCCACTCCTGCCCCGTGTCCGTCCCTCCCGGGTCGGGCAGCAGCTCGGTGATGACGACCTCTCCGGACCTCCAACCCTCGCAGGCCGGCGCCACCTCACCGAAGGGAGCGCCACAGGCGCTGCTCACCAGCGCCAGGGCCATGACACGACAGACATCGGGAACGGCTTTCTCCACGGTCGACTCCATTAGAAACGGCCCTCCAGCTCCAGCCGGAAGAGGTGTTGCGGTGACTCGGAAGGCGTGCGCGAGCCCTCCGGGGACTTCAGGTCCAGTGCGAGCTCGTACCGCGCACGTGCGCTCAGCGAAGGGAGGACCTCCCAGGCCACCTCCAGCGATTGGCGCAAGGACTGCGTGAGCCGGGTGTTCTCGGAGAGATCCTCGTCCTGCCAGCTCGCGCGCCCGTGCAGCCGCAGCGAGGGCAGCGGCCGGAAGAGGACGTCCAGCACGGCGCGACCATCCACCTGGAACCCGCTGGGGTGCCGACCGCTCCCCGCCACGGTGTGCTGGTACTGCACCGCGAGCGTCAGGCTCTCGGTGGCCTCGAGTCGCACGCGGCCGGCGACACGGTACTGCTCTCCACCACAGTCGGTGCCCTCGAAGCACAGCCCGGGCCCGTTGCGGCCCACGTCCTTGTTGCGATGCTCCACCCACACCGAGGGCTGGAGTTCCGGCACGCCCGAGTAATCCACCCGGGCGGAGGTCCGCAGTTGGGCGACACCGGACACCTCTCCCCCCGGGGGCTGTGTCCATACATCCACCAGTCCCGTCAGCCGCCACGCGCCGTCGGCCGTCCGGTGGAGGTAGCGCAACCGGGCACCCAGCTCGTTGCTCGCGCGCAGACCCTCGAACTCGTCGGAGGCGGAGACGGCCCGGCTGTAGGGGTTGGCGAAGTCGCGCCCGTAATGGCGGAGCGTCAGCTCCAGCTCCCGCGCCCGGTCGCCGAGCACGGTGCGCTGAAGGGCCCCGAAACCCCGACCCGCTCCACCCGCGAAACTCCGCGCGCCCTCGAAGAAGAGGTTCACCGGCCCGGCGCCCCACGCGGCGTCCACACCCACCGCGCCGAAGCCACCTCCCTGGGGGTAGCGGGCACTCTCCCGGAAGTCGAGCACCGCGCCCTCCACGGCCCACACCGGCCAGGCGCCCCAGGTCGTCATCCCCAGCCTCGTGCGCGGCGAGAGCCCCACGGAGACATGCCCGCCCCCGGCCAGCTCATCGAAGACATCCGGCAGGGTGCGCGACACGAAGCGCGCGGCCCCGGGCACCCGCTGCCCGGTCGGCACGGCGAGCACCTCCGGCGCCTTGTGGGTCTTCGCGTCGAGCAGCTCGTACTGGGAGAGATCCCTCGACTGGTACGAGCCGAAGCCGGTGAGGGCCAGCGCCACGCCCTCCACCTGCCCGCGCACGGTGCCCACCACGCCGCGAAAGCCCTCCATCGCCCCGAAGTCGGGCGTCACGCGTCCCTGGGCCTCCTCGCCCGAGCAGGCTCCCGCGCCGGACAGCACACAGCGCCGCTCGGGGGCGCCGGGCACGAGGAAGCCTTCATCGGGCACGAACCCCTCCGGCGTCGGGCGCCCCGTGGTGTCCAACGTGAGCCGCTGTCCGAAGCCCAGGCGGTACGTGCCCACCAGCAGCGAGGCGTGTTCGCCCTCCCACTCCACATGGAGCTTCGGCAGCCGGGGCGCCACCGTGGGGAGCTCGGCCACCAGCGCACGGCGTCGCGAGTCATGGTGCACGGGACCCAGTCGTCGCCGGGTGAGCGTGGCCACGCCCCCACCCCGAAAGCCCAGGGGCCCGTCCACCTGGGCCTGGAGGAGCACCGGAGGCACCAGGGCATCCGCCGCCGCGTATGCCGTCAGCAGGCGCAGGCGTCCGGACAGCCCCCACGCCTCGCGCTCCTCCTGGACGAGGAAGGGCCTCAACCGGCGAAGCCGCGCCGCGGTGAGCACCCCGGCCTCGACGAAGTCCGCCGGCGCCACCGCGCCCCCCGCACTCGCACGGTACGCGAGGAGCGCATCCACCTGCGCCCAGGTGAGGCCCGGCAGCATGTACAGCGCCTCGCGCGTGGCCGTGCCCAGGTCCACCCCCGTGCGCAGCAGCTCCCACAGGGTCTCGAGTTCCTCTCGCGAGAGCACCCCGTCCTCGTGCAGCGCGCGGAGGTCCGCCTCGTCATCGATGGTGAGTTCGGTTCCGTAGGACTCGGCCCGCGCCTCGGGCACGGCCAGGAGGGTCCACACGGTCAGAAGGGCAGGCAGGCAGGCAGGTCGCACGCGGCCGGCGCTCTGCACGAAGGAGACCAACGAGGACACCTCGGGGACCCCACCTGCGAGGTGTCCCGGGAGGGGACTCCCCATCCAGGCCCCGGACGTCCCCCCCGCCCACCCACACTCCGAGCGTAGTGGGGGGTATCTCTGAGAAGGTTGGCCCGGAGCGCCGGGCCAACTATCGTTCAGCTTCGCCGTCCTTCGGCACCCCCACCCCCATGGGCCACGTGCACATCATCCGAGACTTCGCCTCCCCGCAGGAGGGCTTCACCCGCACCGTGCGCATCTACACGCCGGCCGGGTATGACTCCGCCTCCCCCCACCACCAGTTCCCCGTCCTCTACATGCACGACGGGCAGAACGTCTTCGCGCATCCCGAGTCGCTCGTCTTCGACACCTGGTGCGCCAACCTCGTGATGGAGAGCATGGTGGGCGAGGGCCACGCGGAGCCGTGGATCATCGTGGCCGTCGACTCGGGCCCCGGGCGCATGGAGGAGTACACGCCCTGGGACGAGCCCCTCGGCAACGTGCGTGGCCGGGGCGAGGCCTATGCCCGCTTCATCGTCGAGACGCTCAAGCCCTACGTGGACAGCACCTACCGCACGCGTCAGGGCCCCGAGTGGACGGGCATCATGGGCTCGTCGCTGGGCGGGCTGATGTCGCTCTACCTCGGCTGGAAGTACCCCGAGCTGTTCGGCCGCATCGGGGCGCTGTCGCCCTCGGTGATGTGGAGCGAGTACAAGCTCTTCCAGGAGTGGACGACCCACACCCGCAGCTGGTCGCGCATCTACCTGGACGCCGGCACGGAGGAGTGGATCAACCCGGGCGGCTACCCCATGCCCTACGGCGAGGCCACGCGCGACTTCCACGCGCACCTCAAGGGGCTCGGGTACGCCGACCACGAGCTGTTCCTCGTGCTGGAGCCCGGCGGGCTGCACCACGAGCGGGACTGGCAGCGGCGCCTGCCCCTGGCGATGCGCTGGCTGCTGGGGTGAGCGAGCGCCCCGCCTGAACGGAGCGCCGAGGCGCCTCAGCCCAGGGTCTGGATGAGGCGCACGGCGTCGTGCATGGCGCCGAGGCTGTCGTGGCGGGTGAGGTACATCTCGTTGCCCATGGCGCTGTGGTAGACGCCGGGCATCTCGCGATGCATGAGGAGCGAGGCGCCGAGCTTCGCCACCAGCTCCGAGTGGGTGTAGCGGTAGCTTCGGTTGGCGCGCCGGGCGGTGTGACACACGTGGTGCTTGGGCGTGTAGCGGAAGTCGCGCAGGTCCTCGCCGGTGAGGACGCGGGTCCAGAGCTTGTACACGTCGATGTCGCACGCGTAGTTCATCATGTCCGTCATGAAGGCGCCGGGCGGGCGGAGGTTGGCCTCCAGCGCGACGAAGCTGCCATCGGACAGGCGGAAGAACTCCAGGTGGAACCAGCGCTCGCGCAGGCCGAGCGCGGCCACGGCCTTGCGGCCCATGGCCTCCAGCGCGGGAGGAATCTCGGTGAGGCTCCAGAAGGAGATGTCGCGCTGCTCGAGCACCACCTCCATGACGCCGTCGCTGTACTCGTGGCTGAGGCGGAAGACGATGTGGCCGTCGCGGTCCACCAGGCCGTCATAGGTGACGATGGTGCCGCGCACGAAGGTCTGGGCCACGTAGCCGGAGAGGGACTCCTTGAGGGCCTCGTCGACCTCGGCCTCGGAGGACACCTTGAAGGTGCGAGCGGCGCCGACGCCCACGTCGGGCTTGAGGACGAGCGGGTAGCCGACGCGCCCGGCCAGGGCCTTCACGCCGGCGGCGTCCTTGACGGGGATGCTATCCGGGTGGGGGACGCCGGCCTTCTTGAAGACATCGTGCATGCCGAGCTTGGTGCGCAGGCGGGCGATGTCGTCGGGCTGGAGGCCGGGGACGTGGAAGTCCTGACGCAGACGGGCCTCCACCTCGAGCCAGCTCTCGTTGAGCGAGTCGATGCGATCGATGCGACCGTGGCGCCAGGTGAGGTAGCCGGTGGCGCGCACGAGGGCGTCGTAGTCGTTGAGGTTGGGGGTGAAGAAGTACTCGGCGAGGGACTCGCGCAGCTCGGGGCGCAGGGAGTCGTAGGGGGTGTCGCCGATGCCCAGGACGTTGATACCGCGCTCGCGCAGGGCGGTGATGAAGTGGAAGAACTGGGGAGGGAAGTGGGGCGAGATGAAGACGACGTTCATGGGGTGGCTTGGGCGAGGCCTCCTGCGCGACCGGCACCATAGCGCGACCCGGGTCACCGCCCACTTCTCAACCACCCATCCCCACCGCCCCCCAGCAGGTGAGGGTCCCCGGTCCTTGGGTCACCAACGGTGTAGACTCCCGCCCTCCAGCCCGGCATGGTGGCGAGCGGCGAACAGCAGGGCGAGTGCGCTCGAGACATGCCAGACGGCGTGCCCTTGCAGCCAGTGGTTGTCGGGCTGGCACCACATGCGCGTCACATCGGCGACCGAGCACGCCGTGGCCAGCGCCATGAACCCCACCGCCCACCAGAAGTCCCGGTAGGACTCGCGAGGGCCGGCCCGGCGGGACAGGTACACCTCGGTGCCGACAATCACCAGCACCGCGGCCAGCACCACGAGCTGGTAGGGAATCCGGGCGAACCGCATCACCGGCACGGCCAGGGTACAGGCCACGGTGAGGCCCACATGGACGCGCCCCACCTGCTCGCGCGTCAGCCAGCCCACCCGCTGGAGGTTGAGCGCGAGCAGCAGGAAGGCCAGCACGTACATGCCGATGAAGTCCAGGAGCTGGGTGGCGAAGTTGTTCGTCGCGTGGAAGGCGAAGGAGAAGAGGCCCACGAGGGACGTCGTCCAGGCGAAGCGCCCCAGGGCGCGGATGCCGGTGACGTGCCAGCGCCACGCGCACCACAGCCCCACGGCGAGGTAGGCGAGGTTGGACCAGGCGTTGGCGGGCTCGTTCACCCAGGCGCACAGGGTGGCCTCGCACCACTTGATGTTCGGCGCCCCCCAGGTGGCCCGCATGTCCCACCAGGGGCAACCCGGCTGGAAGTCCATGCGCCGAGTCTACCCTCCGTTGGGGTATACGGAGCGACTCGCTCACCCCCTCGGAGTGAGGTTCAGGGGTGCTGGGAGGGGCCGCCGAGCACGGGAACGAGCCGCTCGCGGACTTCCTTTGCCCCTCTCTTGGTGGGAGAAAAAAACGGTTCCCCAACTCCACTACACGGGACCCGCACCCGAGGTGAACCGACTACCGGGGCGCTCGGGTGGCTCTCACCGGAACGAATCGACCACGAAAACCGACACCGCGCCATGTTCGAGGAGGGCGCTCCCCGGCTTGGACTCGGGCTTCTTCCGCATCTGGCCGCGCCCGAGCCGAGCGACCGCACAGATTGGCACCTTGTCGCCATCTGGAGGGTGCGCCTCATAATACCGGACTACGACCTGAAACCCTCCGGTCCACGCCTGCCCGTAAAGGCGAGTTCCGGGCTCGAGCGTACCAAGCGATTCGGTCAGGTAGCTTTCAAGCGGACCGTCGTAAACGATGACGGGACTTGCATCTATCTGATTTGCGTCAAGGTGCGCGTCAGCGGCATCACCCACACGCATCCGCAGAATGCGCATGACCTCCAACGCCTTTTCGGAGCATTTCTCCGGACCGGGACTGCCATCAGAACGCAGAGACACGCCAGCAGGCGGGCAGGCAGCGATTAAAGGCAGCAAGAAAACAGCGGAGAGCACAAGGGGCTTTTTCACAGGCATGGTTAATGCGTCCCCTTCTCCTCTACAATCCGATGATCCAGGAGAACAACGGCTTGCTGAAGGCCATCATGCCGGAACAACTCGAGAACAAGATGAACCGGCCCATCCTTTGAAGTAAAAGCACTCTTGTCCGCAACGACAGCAATATAGCCTGACTCCCCGGGCTGAATTTCGTCGCGACTGGTGCGTAGAGCAAATTCCTTTTTCTCGCCTGTTCGCACAGGCTCTTCGTAGGATTTTCTGCTGAGCATGGCCGATAGCTGGACTTCCTTCAGCCTCCAAGGCACGTCCAATTGACTATTAGTCACATGAAACAGGACTGCCGCTTTCTGCGTCTTCCTGGCCGAATAGATATAAATATCAACTACGGCGCCCCCAAGATCGACTCGCCACTTGCTCTCGCGACGAAATGGCGTGTTTTTCACTTCGCCGCTGGCCAATAGTGATGCGTAGGCGTGACCAGTAGAGGCTTGCTCTTTTCGGAGTCGTTCGTTCTCCTCTTCAAGCGTGCGCTCCCTAACGTAGGCATCTGCCAGTCGCCTGCGAGCTGCCTCCGGGGTCTCAACGTCCAGGAACACGCTCACCTGATGATCAAACCGCCCTTCACGTGCCGTCACGGTGAAGGGCAGTTCTTTCCCGTCCGCGAGCGTCACCAGCAAGAGGAAGCGATCCTC
>NZ_DASVWK010000164.1:0-3489 GCF_036389735.1 Archangium sp.
CGGTTCCATCCTGCTTCAGCGCCAGCGAAGAGTACCAGCCCGCTGCGACGCTCATCGCGCCCGAGAGCCCCGGGACCTGCACCGGCGTGGTCCTGTTCGTGGAGGTGCCGTCGCCGAGTTGGCCCTTGTCGTTGTTGCCCCAGGCCCATACGGTCCCATCCGACTTCACGGCCAGCGAATGCTCCTTCTTCGCGGAGAGGGCCACCACGTTCGTGAGCCCCACCACCTGCACCGGCGTGGTCCTGTTCGTGGTGGTGCCATCGCCAAGCTGCCCGTGCGAGTTGTAGCCCCAGGTCCACACGGTGCCGTCCTTCTTCAACGCCAGGGAGTGGTGATCACCCGAGGCGATGGACTGCACGTTGTCGAGCCCCACCACCCGCACCGGCGTGGTGCTCTGGGTGGTCGTCCCATTGCCGAGCTGTCCCGACTGATTCAGTCCCCACGCCCAGACACTCCCATCCAGACTCAGCTTCAGGTTGTGGGAATACCCAGCCGCCACCTTTGAGGGCTTTGGCGGGGAGGCACCCGCCACCGCGAAGACCAGGTCGTCCCGGTCATCATAGGCACCACCCGTGCAAGTGCCTGCGGTCCCCCCATAACGGAAGACCGCGCGCAAGGCCTGGGTGCTGCCACCCTGCGGCAGCGTGTAGCTCGCCCGCAGCGTCTGCACACCGGCCCCGGTGGGCACCAGGGTGGTGATGAAGGTCCAACTCGGGTTGTTCGCGTCCACCGCGTAATACAGGTCCAGCGCATCCGACGAGTACCCGGAATAGGCCCACACATCGACTTCGACGCTCACCTGCTTACCGGGAGCCAGGTCGGTACCATCGAGGGTGTACACCTTCACCCGGTCCAGTGACTCGTCGGAGTGGTAGCCGCCACCGGTGCCGTCCGCGCAGGTGCTGCCCAGGGTGTTGGGCGCGTTGGACTCGGGCCCCACCGGACCACGACCGTTGACGAGGTTGCCCGTGTCACAGCCGGAGGCCACCCCGAGGCACCGGGGCACCTTCAACGTCGAATCATAGCTGGCCGTCGCCGTCAGCGCCGCCGAGTTGGTGCCCAGTTCCGGCCCGGACTGCTCCCCCTCGCTCTCTTCTCCCATCTTCCCAGGCCCACACGCCCACAGTCCCACCGCCAGCACCGCCATGACATACGGCTTCCACATGGTTCATTTCCCCTCGTGAACGGATTTCGCGGGGGTACGTACCAGCGGATTCAGGCCGGCACTGTGAAGCGCCTCACTCAAAGGAGGTGAGGACCGTCACAGGGGTGCTCGCCGTGAGCCCCGCGTGCCGGAAATGAAAACCCCTGCCACCCGGTGAAGGGGGCAGGGGAGGAGGACGGGTTCGGGCTGCTTCAGTAATGAAGACCCCTGCCGCTCTATAGAGCGGCAGGGGTCTTGAGGACAGGGGCTCTCCTTCAGCCCGGCGCCATCAGTTCGTGCACTGCGCTCCGCCGTCGTTGTTGGCGAAGGTGTTGTTGTACGCGGGCAGGGTGAAGTCCGTCGTCACGGCGGTGCTGCCAGTGTCGCTGCCATCGCTCCTGGTGATGCCACAGCCGGATGATTCACTGAACGTGCTGTTGGTCACGAACGCGCCAATCTCGTTGTACACGTTCACGTTGCCCGTGCCGATGAGCCCCCCCGCTCCAGCGTGGGTGACGGTCACATGGTCGAGCTTGCTCCCACCGGCCTGCCAGAAGTGCAGCCCACGCCAGCTTCCCTTGACGGGAGTGCGCGTGAGCGCATCGAAGAGGATCGGTGCCGCCGCTGTTCCTGCCGCGATCAGCGCTCCGGGCTGTCCCTTACCGATCTGCATCGCACCGGAAACGCCGAACCGCAGCTGTGTCCCCGCGGGTAGGGTGAGCGTCGGATTGGATGCGGAGCCCACGTTGACGAGGTCGTTGACCTCATAATGAACTTCGAGCTTTGGCCATGTCTGGGTCGTGAGCACGTCACCCCCGGAGATCTCCACGGCGTTGAGGGCATTGCCGCTGATGGTGCCACCCATGGGCAGCGTGCCGGCGTAGTTGGCCTGCGTCGTGATGGCGTAGACGCCGCTGTCGTACACTGACAGTACGCTCGAACCTGGGCCGAAGGCCCCACCATCCAGCAGCTGGACACCATAGTCAGCGCTCTTGCGCACGGTGACGTTGTTGATGACGGGACGCGCACCGCCACCTGCTTTGTTCCCGTACACGTTCAGGTTGCCCGACCCGATGGCGGCTCCAGTTCCCCTGCCCGCGTACTCAATCGTCGTATAGGAGAGGCGAGTGGTGCTGGACGTCTGGCTCCGCAGGTGCACGCCATCCCAGTACCCGGGTTGGGGATTGGCCGAGTTCACGGTGAAGAGGACGGGCGAAGCCGCGGTGCCGTCCACGATCAGACCTCCCGGAGCCGTATCGCCGACGGAAAACCAGTAACCGGGCCCGAAGCGAAACACCGTACCGGCGGAGATGGTGAGCGTCGGGTTGCTGGCCCCCTGCACGCGGATGACATCATTCACGATGTAGGGGATGCCCAGGTTCGGCCAGGTCTGCGAGCGGGAGACACCGCCACTGAGGTCGACTCCATTGATCGCATTGTCCGTGAAGCTGCCGCCGGTCGGCAACGTGCCGGCCTGGTCGGCGCCGATGAGCATGGTGAGGTCCGCGCTGCCGGAGATGCTGAGCATGGTCGACCCGGCCCCGAAAGCGCTGCCGTCATTGTTTACCCACACTCCTACGCCGCCGCTATTGCGTATCGTCACATTGCGGAGCACCGGCGCCGCCTGGTTCTTGATGGTGATGCAGGCCTCCTCTGCCACCACCACGCCACGCCCACAGTTGCTCAGAGTGACGTAGCTGAACTCCGATGCACTCCCCGCCGTGGTGAACACCACGCCGCGCCAGTAGCCCTTGGTGGGCTCGCTCTGGTTGGCCACCAGGCGGATCGGAGACTCCTGGGTGCCTGGCGCCCGCAGCACCCCATTGGTGACGCGGAGCTCGGCGTCGAACTCGAAGCGGAGCTCCACCCCGGCTTCGAGGGTGAGCGTGGGCGCACTGGAGCCGTTCACCTCGATGATTCCGCGTACCACGTGCGGGTTGTCGGCCTCGCGCCATGTCTCGTTGGTGGTGATGGCGTTGGTGTGAAGGGTGGCCTGGACCGGGGTGACCGTGACGGAGGCCTGTCCTTGTTGGGTGCTGCTCCCCGCGGTGGCACTCGCGCTGATGGTCGCCGTCCCTGGCTTGATGGTGGAGACCTTGCCAGTCGAGCCCACCTTCGCCACGGACTCGTCGCTGGACGTCCAGGTATAGGAGACGTCGAAGCGCTCGCCGTACTGGTCCTTGGCGAGGGCCGTGCATTGCACGGGCCTGGTCGCCGGAATGGAAGCGGGGTCACAGGTCACGGTGACCGAGCTCAGCTTGGGCGCTTCGGGAGGGGGAGGGGGGGTGATGGGGTCGGGACACCCTCCGAGCACCAGCAGCGCGGAGAGCCAGAGAGATGCCTTG
>NZ_DASVWK010000165.1:0-4689 GCF_036389735.1 Archangium sp.
AGTCGACTTCGCAGGGAATCCGCCGATTTAACGGTTGGCCCGATACGTGCTTAGGGAAGAACTGTCTGACGGCACCCCGCCGTCGGCCAGGAGAGATCCCCCTTGGTTCGCACTCGCTTCCTTGCTGCCGCGTTGCTCGCCCTCCCCCTCGCCGCGTGCGAGGTCGACAACTCCCAGGTTGCCGCTGGCGCCGAGAAGGTCGACGAGCTGGGCGATGTTCGCTCGGCCCTCGCCGCGCTGCCCTCCGCTCAAGTTGTCGGTCAGCACGACGACGGCGTTCCCTTCATGGTCAAGGGCAACCTGGGCTCTTCTCTGCAGGGCGTCGCCTCGGCGTTCCGCCTTGATGCCACCGACCTGGTGGTGAAGAGCACTCGCCTGGATGAGCAGGGCAACACCCGCGTTCGCTTCGGCCAGACGAAGAACGGCCTGCCGGTCGTCGGCGGCGAGCTGATCGTGACCCAGGACTCGAGCGGCCGCATCGTGTCGGCCAACGGCTCGGCGCGTGACGGCGAGATCGCCCCCGCCAAGGCGCGCGTTTCCGCGGAGGCCGCCAAGGCCGCCGCCCTGGACAGCACCTCGGGCATCCGCATCGCCGCCGACGGCGAGCCCCGCCTGGTGTACGTGCGCAAGGACAACGGCAGCCTGAAGCTGGCCTACGAGGTGGTGGTGACGGGCGAGGGCCGCGACCTGCCCATCCGTGACCACGTCTTCGTCAGCGCGCAGGATGGCTCCATCCTGGATCGCGCCACGGACATCCACACCGCGCTCAACCGCGCGGTGTACTCGGGCAACAACACCACCACGCTGCCCGGTACCCTCAAGCGCAGCGAGGGTGGCGCGGCCACCGGTGACACCCACGTGGACGACAACTACAACCACCTGGGCACCACCTACAACTGCTACAAGACCAACTTCAACCGCGACTCGTTCAACGGCCTGGGCGCGCAGCTGAAGAGCACGGTGCACCACAGCACCAACTACACCAACGCCTTCTGGAACGGCAGCCAGATGGTGTACGGCGACAGCGATGGCGTGCAGTCCGCGCCGCTGGGCAAGTCGCTGGACGTGACGGTGCACGAGCTGACCCACGCGGTGACCAGCTCCGAGTCCAACCTCGTGTACTCCAACGAGTCCGGCGCCCTCAACGAGGGCATGAGCGACATCTTCTCGGCCTACTGCGAGTCGTGGACCAAGGGCTGGGCGACGGACCCGGCGGTGTGGATGATCGGCGACGACGTGTGGACGCCGGCCACCGCGGGTGACGCGCTGCGCTACATGGGCAACCCCACCCAGGACGGCTCGTCGAAGGACTACTACCCCACGCGCTACACGGGCACCTCCGACAACGGCGGCGTGCACTGGAACTCGGGCATCGCCAACCTGGCCTTCAAGCTCCTGTCCACGGGCGGCACGCACCCGCGCGCCGTGACCACCACCGTCGTCCCGGCGATCGGCGTGCAGGCGGCTGGCGCCATCTTCTACAAGGCCAACGTGGACCTGATGACCTCCAGCACCACCTTCGCCCAGGCGAAGACCTACACGGAGCAGGCCGCCGGCACGCTCTACGGCGCTGGCTCGGCTCAGCAGGCCGCGGTGACCAAGGCCTGGGAGGCCGTGGGTGTGGGCGTGGCGGTTCCGCCCGCTCCTTCCACCGCGCTGACCAACGGCGTGGCCACCACGGGCATCTCGGGCGCCTCGGGCTCGCAGAAGTTCTACTACCTGGACGTGCCGGCCGGTAAGGCGGTGACCTTCGCGATGAGCGGCGGCACGGGCGACGCGGACATGTACGTGAAGTTCGGCGCGCAGCCCACCACCTCCTCGTACGACTGCCGTCCGTACCTCTCCGGCAACGCCGAGACCTGCAACATCGCCGCGAAGACCACCACGGGTCGCTTCCACGTGATGCTCAACGGCTACAGCTCCTACTCCAGCGTCTCGCTCAAGGGCAGCTACACCCCCTGATCGCGCTGAGACAGACTTGAGCTGAACGGCCCCTGGGAGGCATGCCTCCCGGGGGCTTCGTCTTTGCGGGGCCTCGGGCCCACCGAGCCCTTCCCGTCTGGCCGGGAAGGGTGTAGTGCGGCTGCCCGTATGCCCGCCCCTCGCCCCCTGCGCGACGCGGACCTCTTCTGGGTGGAAGGGGTCTTCACCGACGTCGATGGTACGCTCACCACCTCGCACCAGCTGCGCTCCACCACCGTGCGGGCGCTCGAGCGCCTGTCCGAGGCCGGGCTCAAGCTGGTGCTGGTGACGGGCCGCCCCGCGGGTTGGGGCGAGGCCTGGGCACGCACGCTGCCGGTGGATGGCGTCATCGCGGAGAACGGGGGCCTGTTCTTCCTGCGCGGCCCCAAGGGCAAGCTGCGCAAGGTGTACGCGGAGTCCCCGCGCGTCCGGGTGTCGAACCGACAGCGGCTGGAGGCCGAGGTGGCGGACGTGCTGCGCCAGGTGCCGGGGGCGCGCCTGTCCACGGACAGCGCCTACACCGAGGTGGACTTGGCCGTGGACTACAACGAGGAGGCCCGGCTGGGCGAGGAAGCAGCCGGGCGCATCGAAGCCCTGCTGCGGGCGCGCGGGGTGACGGCGGTGCGCTCCTCGGTGCACGTCAACTGCTGGCTGGGCCGCTTCGACAAGCGCTCCGCGGTGCGCCGCTTCCTGAAGCTCGCCTGGGGCCTGCGGCTGGAGCCGGGGGATCCGCGCTTCGTGTACGCCGGGGATAGTTTCAACGATGCCCCGATGTTTGGAGAGTTCGCCCTGAGTGTCGGGGTGGCCAACGTGCGGCGGGTGCTGGATCGCATCGACACGCCGCCGGCCTTCATCACCCGGGCGGAGGAGGGGCGGGGCTTCGAGGAGCTCGCCCGCGCCATTCTCGCCCAACGGGGCCGCAAGGCCCCTCGAGGAGTCGGACCGTGAACGTCGTCAAGCTGGAGCTGGCCCCAGGGTTGGGCCGTCACCTGCGCGCGGGGCACCCGTGGGTCTTCCGCAAGGCGCTGGACAAGGTGCCGAAGATTCCTCCCGGCAGCGTGGTGGACCTGGCCGAGAACGGGAAGTTCGTGGCGCGCGGGTATTTCGATCCGTACTCGGCCATCGCGGTGCGCGTGCTGACGCGCAATCCCCGGCAGACCATCGACGCGGCCTTCTTCGCGCAGCGGGTGAAGCAGGCGCTGGCCGAGCGGCGCTCGCTGATCGACCTGAAGGACACGGACAGCTTCCGCCTCATCCACGGAGAGGGGGACGGGCTGCCGGGCGTGGTGGTGGACCTCTATGGCCACTACGCGGTGATGAAGCTGTACTCGGCGGGACTCACGCCGTACCGCGGGCTCATCGTGGAGGCGCTGAAGGCGGCGGTGCCGGAGCTCAAGGGCATCCTGGGCCGGGACGAGGTGGGCCGGGACGACGCGGAGGACGAGGACGGCGGCCGGGGTTCGGGGCGGATGCTGTGGGGGGAGAAGGCGCCGGAGCTGCTGGAGATCCTCGAGCGGGGCGCGAAGTTCGGCGTGGACGCGTGGCGTGGGCAGAAGACGGGCTTCTTCCTGGACCAGCGCGAGAACCGCTACCTCATCCGGCGGCTGTCGCAGGGCAGGGACGTGCTCAACTGCTTCTGCTTCAGCGGCGGCTTCTCGGTGAACGCGGCGCTGGGCGGGGCCAGGAGCGTGTTCTCGGTGGACCTGGATCCGGACGCGATCGCCCTGGCGCGCGAGAACTTCACGCGCAACGGGCTGCCGGCGGAGAAGTACGACTTCCTCGCGGCCGACGTGTTCAAGCTGTTGGCGTCCTTCCGCGAGGAGGGGAGGACGTTCGATCTGATCATCCTGGACCCGCCGGCGTTCGCGAAGAGCCAGAAGGCGGTGCAGGCGGCGATCGACGGGTATGCCTCGCTGAACCGTCAGGCGCTGGGGTTGCTGCGGCCCGGAGGGTTGCTGGCGACGGCCTCGTGCTCGGCGCGCGTGGCCCCGGACGCCTTCCTGGGTGCGGTGAAGGAGGCGGCCTTCAAGGCGGGGGTGGACCTGGCGATGGTGGAGGAGCGCTACCAGCCGCCCGACCATCCCATCCGCCTTCAGTTCCCCGAGGGCCGCTACCTGAAGTTCTACGTGATGGCCTCGGTGTAGCCGACACCGCGGAGCGGGCGGGAGCGACGAGAGCCGCTCCCTGAAGCGCCGGGGACTCGTGCTGGCCTCAGCGCTTGAACACGCGCGAGGCCACGCGGTCCATCACCTCATCGGCCCACACGAGGCTGGCCTGGGTGAGGCGCTGCATGTCCTCCCGGAAGGCCGCGTCCGCCGGGAGCGTCGAGTAGGTGCGGCTCAAGAAGAGGCTCTTGTTCTCGGGCTCGTAGTCCACCGCACCACCGCCGGTGTTCGTGCCGGCCTTCTCCTCGTCACGGAAGCCCTCGATGACGCCGGGCTTGGGCGCATCGCGGAACTTGTAGATGAGGGCACTCGTCTCCAGCGCCTGCTTGTCCGAGTGGTACTCGAAATAGAGCTGGGCCTCGCCGAGCACCGCGCCACCGAAGCCCTGCGGGTTGAGTCCTTCGCTCGGCTGTCCGACGGACTGCATGAACGTTTGCAGCAGGCGCTGTGCTTCGTCGCGAGTCATGGGTCCTCCACCTCCAAGAGGCGTCATCCTTCCCGGGTGACGTTAGCAGCAATGCGTGCTGGTCCGCGATGAACGAAGCGGGTATCCCTGCATCGG
>NZ_DASVWK010000166.1:0-4355 GCF_036389735.1 Archangium sp.
TGGAGGGACTGGCCGGGGGCGAGCACCACCTGACTCGGCTGCGTCGGGAAGGTCTTGCCATTGGACCAGGTCCACACCACCTGCCCGCTCGAGTTCCGGACGGCGAAGTCGGAGTGCTTCCCATTCTGGAAGTGGATGGTCACCGCGTAGGTCTCGATGTTGGTCACCACCAGGGACAGCTGGGCCGACGCCTGGGTGCGCACGTAGCTGGTCTTGTCCGTCGAGAACGTCACCCGGAGCGGATCCGGTGTGAGCAGGTTGACGGTCTGCGAGCCGCCCTTGGTCCCGCTTCGGCCCAGGTAGTCGCCCAGGAAGATGCCGCTCACGACGAAGTCACCATCCGGCAGGCCAGCGCCCGAGTCATCCACGAAGTTCCAGGCCTCCTGCACGGTCCACGTCTCACCGGGCGCCAGCGTGCGCACCTGGGGCGTGCCGTCGAAGGTCTGCCCCGCGGACCAGGCCCACACCGGGTTGCCCGCGATGTCCGTGGCGGAGAAGTCGTGGGTCTGCGCGGTGGCGAAGTTCACCTCGAGCGCATACGGGGCGGTGTTGGTCATCGTCAGGGAGAGGACAGCCTGCTCGCCCCGGCGGTAGGCGCTCTTGTCGGCGGAGAAGGAGACCTGGAGGTAGTCCGGCGTATAGAGGGAGATGGCCTTCTGCCCGGCCTTGGTTCCGCTCCGGCCCGTGTAGTTGCCCAGGAAGGTGCCGCGGACGGTGTAGGAACCGTCCGTCGCCAAGCCGCCCGCGTTCGCGGTGTAGCTCCAGGTCTCCTGGATGCGCCACGTCTCACCCGCGGCCAGCGTCCTGCTGGACGGGTTGGAGTCGAAGGTCTTCCCGTAGGACCAACTCCACACGGTGGCGCCGCTGGCGTCCTGCGCCGTGAACTCGTACTTCTGCCCGTTGGAGAAGCTCACCGTCACGGGAACGAGCCCGCTGTTCTTCACATCCAGTGTCAGCTGCACGGGGGTACCACGGGCGTAGCTGCTCTGACTCGTGGTGAAAGTGACTTGGATTGGATCGAGAACCTGGGCCTCGGAAGTGGTGGGCGACAGACCCACGAGCAGGGCGAGGGTCCATACCAGCGACAAAGATGCGAAACGAGATGCTGAAATCCGCATGGGGAGGGGGCTCCAATCAGTGGCTTCGTAGTGCCACTCTCAATTGTTGAGCCCCGAGCCGATTGGATCTTTTCCCCATGCGGGTGCACGAAGCCACCGCTGTATCTGTCCACGGGAGGACGTTAAAGGGCGAAAAGCTCCCGGACATCTCCCTGGAACGCAGAGCGCTGGAGGTTCCGGTCCTGCGCGTGCAGCCGCATGCGCAACCCGTGCTTCGGAGCGAAGGTGGCCAGCGCCTTGCGGTCCACCCGCTGCCCGGGCACCAGCTCGAAACGGAAGCGGGGCAGGAGCGTGGCCAGGGTGAGGGCGATCTCCTGAAGGGCGAAGCTGTAGCCGATGCACATGCGGGGACCCGCGCCGAACGGGATGTAGGCGTAGGGGTGCGGATCGAGCGACTCCCAGCGGGACGGCCGGAAGTGGTCGGGCGCGTCATACACCTCGGGAATCCGGTGGGTGATGAAGGGGCTGTAGCGCACCTGCGTCCCGGCGGGGAACTCCCTGCCCGAGAGATCGAAGGGAGCCATGCCGCGCCGGCCGCTGAAGGGGACGGGGGGCAGGATGCGCAGGCTCTCCTTGATGACCCGTTCCAACAGGGGGAGCTGGGGGAGGAGCTCGATCGTGGGCGCGCTTCCCCGGAGGACGGACTGGAGCTCGTCGAGCACATCCGCCAGCACCGTGGGGTGCTGCTCCAGCAGGAAGAAGGTCCAGGTGAGCGCGTTGGCGCTGGTCTCGTGGCCGGCGACGTACAACAGCGTGACGTGGCCGAACAGCTCCTCCTCCGTGAGCGCGCCGGCCTCGTCGTCGGTGGCGCTCATCAGCACGGACAGCACGTCCTGGCCCAGGCCCGTGGCGCGCTTGTGCGCCACGAGGTCGCGGAGCATCGTCTCCACCTCTTCCGAGAGCCGCAGCAGCGTACGGAAGGGAGTCAGGGGCAGGTCCCGGGGGAAGAGCTGGACGGGGATGCTCGCGTAGAGATCCAGCCACCGCTTGAGCATCCCGCCCACCCGGTCCATCTCGTCGAAGCTGTCGAGGCCGAACAGCGCCCGGGTGACGATCCGCAGCGTCAACACCATCATCTCGTGCGCCAGGTCCCGGACCTCGCCGGTCCTCCAATCCGCCGTCGTGCGCTCGATGACGTCGCCCATCAGGGACTGGTAGCCCTCCACGCGCTTGCGCTGGAAGGCGGGCATCATCCGCCGGCGGTTCTGCCGGTGCCGCTCCCCATTCATGTTGATCAGCCCGCTCCACAGGCGATGGAGCGCGGAGCCCGGCGGGGCCAGGCGCGTCATGTGGGGGTTGTGGAACACGGTGGTGTCCGACAGGACGCGCTGGTTGTAGTCCTGGCCGAAGACGAACACGGGGCCGGTCGGCCCTCCCGTCCGCACCAGCGTGCCGTAGTCGCGGTAGAGGGACATCATCCGACCGAGAGGATCCCTCAGGAACTGCACCTCCGAGCCGATTCTTCCCAGCAGGGGAGGCGGGGGTGGACCTGGAACGGTGGACGGGTGCTGCATGTGAGGAAGCTCCTGGCCGGTGGCCGAGCAGAGTGGGGTCGAAGGTGTGGGCCCGCGGCGAACGTTATCCAGGAGGTAGCGGGCTCGCTAGAGTCACGCCGTGCGTCTGGGCGCACCCCGAGATCAGGTACATGCGCAACACTCCTCCTCCCACTTCCGCTCCTCTCCAAGCACTCATCATCGGGGCCGGCTTTGGCGGCCTCGGCATGGCCATCCAACTGCGGAAGGCGGGCCTCGAGGACTTCCTGCTGCTGGAGAAGGCGGAGGACGTGGGCGGATGCTGGCGGGACAACCACTACCCGGGCGCCGCCTGTGACGTGCCCTCGCACCTGTATTCCTTCTCGTTCGAGCCCAAGGCCGACTGGAGCCGCCGCTTCGCGCCGCGGGCGGAGATCCTCGACTACCTGCGGCACTGCGCCGACAAGTACGGATTGCGCTCGCGCATCCGCTTCGGCCAGGAGGTGTCCGCCGCGCGCTTCGACGAGGCGAGCGGCGTATGGGAGGTCTCCACGGCGACGGGCGAGCTCTTGCGTACCCGTGTGCTCATCAGCGCCTGCGGCCAGCTCAGCCGGCCGGCCTGGCCGCGACTGACTGGGCTGGAGCGTTTCGAGGGGCCGCGGTTCCACTCGGCTCGCTGGCGGCACGACGTCGTGCTCGAGGGCAAGCGGGTGGCGGTCATCGGCACGGGCGCCAGCGCCATCCAGTTCGTTCCGCCCGTGGCCAGCCGCGTCCAGCGGCTGTTCCTGTTCCAGCGCTCGGCGCCGTACGTCATCCCCAGGCCCGATCGCGCCTATCGCCCGTGGGAGCACGCGCTCCTGCGGCGGGTGCCCTGGCTTCAGAAGCTCTCGCGCACCTTCACCTATCTCCAGTACGAGGCGCGGGTGCTCGGCTTCTTCACCTTCCCGGTGGTGATGAAGCTCCTCGAGCGTCGGTTCCGCCGGCTCCTGGAGCGGGAGATCGCCCACCCCGAGCTGCGGCGGAAGCTCACGCCGGACTACCCCATGGGGTGCAAGCGCATCCTCATCTCCAACGACTACTACGCGGCGCTCTCACGTCCGAACGTGGAGGTGGTGAGCGAGACCATCCGTGAGGTGACGGCCCGAGGCGTGGTGACCGCCGACGGTCGCGAGCACGAGGTGGACGCCCTCATCTTCGGCACGGGCTTCACGGCCACGGAGTTCCTCTCCCCGATGCGCGTCTTCGGCAGGGGAGGGCGCGAGCTGAACGAGGTATGGCGCGAGGGCGCCGAGGCCTACCTGGGCGTCACCGTCAGTGGCTTCCCCAACTTCTTCATGCTGTACGGGCCGAACACCAACCTCGGCCACAACTCCATCGTCTTCATGCTGGAGAGCCAGATCCGCTACGTGCTGGCCTGCATGCGGGTGCTGCGAGAGCACCACCTGCGCTTCCTGGACGTACGCCCCGACGCGCAGCGGGATTTCAACGCGCGGCTCCAGCAGGCCCTGCACCACTCGGTGTGGGAGGGCGGCTGCACCAGTTGGTACAAGACCGCCGAGGGCAAGAACACCAACAACTGGCCGGGCTTCACGTTCCTCTACCGGCGACACACCCGGGCGCCGAAACTGGCCCACTATGATCGTCAGCTCGGAAGCTGGGACACGGGGACGCCGTAGCGTGGCTCGACCAGGGCGACGCCCTGCGCGGCCTGGTCCGCCTTCTTCGTCAGCCGGAGCACGACGCCGAGCAGGGTGAACATGATGTG
>NZ_DASVWK010000167.1:0-5440 GCF_036389735.1 Archangium sp.
CTCCCGCCGATCTATCGGGGGAGACCTCGGAAGTCCACTTCCAAGGGGCCGGGGTGTCGGGAGGACGACCCGGAAGCACCTGCCGGAGTGCGTCAAGAGACGATGCAGTCGAACCGCTCGATGACGGCCTGGAGCGCTTCCGGAGTGGTCTCGAGGAGCCTGGCCTCGACCGGAGCGAACAACGTCAAGGCCCTGGTGGACGGGGGCTGCTTGTGCAGCTTCTCGATGACGACGTCCCCAAAGATGCCCGGCCATTTGACGCCGCGGAGCTCGGGGGCTCGGCGGATGGGATCCAGGAAGGTGAAGCAGGGCCACTTGGGAAAGCGCAGGGTTGACGGGTCACAACCCATGAAGCGGCACCCGTCGAGGCGGGCCTCGGAGAAGTCGCAGTCCTCGATGGACCCGTGCTCCCATCCCTCCGCATAGCCCGGCCAGCGTCCGAAATCGCACCCCGACAGGCGCCCCTTGAACCGGCAGCCCTTGAGCGAGGCAAACACCCATTGCTGGTGGTTCTTCAGCTCCTGCTTCACCTCGAAGGTACAGTCGATGAACCGGACACCGTCGAGGAACAGATTCCTGGCGGACACCTTCAGGACGAGCGTGCAGTTGCGCAACGTCAGGTTGGAGCCGAGAAAGTAGAGCGAGCCCTTGTCCGTCAGTTCCAACCGCTCGTTCTCAAGTTCCTTGTCCTTGTAAAAGACCTTGTTGGCGAGCATCCGCCGTCCTTTCAGAAGGTGAGCATCCGGAAGAACTCGCCCGCCATGCGCCTGCCATGCCGCGCCAGATTGGACGCTGTCCCGGAGAGAATCTCGTACTGGCGGCCCGTCCCTGGGTCAACGACGTCGACACCCTTGTTCAGGCTGAAGTCGTAGAGTTCCTTGTACTGAGCTTTCACCCGTTCCTGCACGTAGCGCCCCCGGGCCTCGCGCTCCAGCAACCGCGCCAGCCAGTATTCGCCCTGTTTCAGGGCCCTTTCGATGGCTAGCTCCTCGTTGCGGGTGAGCTTGTCGGGCCCCCATTGCTTCGCGGCCTGGGTGACGGATTCCTGGAGCTGGTCCCCCACCTTGTCCTCCGCGGGGATGTCCCGGAGCGAGGTGCCGCGCGGCAGGTGCCAGCGTTGACCGTTGGCGAGCTGCACCTGTTGGTTGCCGCCCCGGTGGCGCAGAACGGTGGTGGGTGAGCCGTCTCCAGAGCCCGCTCCCGCTCCACCCCCCCTGCCCCTTCTTGAACATCACCACCGCCAGCGGGCCCTGCGGCGAGGCCACCACCGTCTCCACCGCCACGGCGAGCGCGCCCTCCCGCGCCACCGCCGTCTCCAGCCCCTCCACACGCCCCAGCATGGCGGCCCCACCCTGCGCCTCCCACCGGGCCCTCGCCACGCCGTAGCCCGGCAGGGAGCGCACCCGCGCCGCCACCTCGCCCAGCGTGCGCCCCGTGAGCGTCGCCACCGCGAGAATCATCGCCCGGGCCGCGTCCGTCCCCAGCACCTGGGCATACTGCTCGCCCGCCTCGCGCAGCTCCGCGAAGGTGGTGGCCTCGTGGGCCGCGTTCGCCATCCGCGCCCACCCCTCCATCAGCCCCCACAACGTGTCCACGCCCAGCCAGGCCACCAGAATGACGGTGAGGCTCGCCGCCACGGCCTTCGTGGTGGGCTCGGGCACCAGCCAGAGCGCGCAGTACAGCGCCACCGTCCACACCACCATGGCCACCAGGGCCCGGGGGTCGAGCACCTCGCGCACCAGGGCCTCGCGCGTCTCGTCCAGCACGGAGCCAAAGGCCAGGGCGAGCGCCAGCGTCCGGCGGTCGTCCGTGCGCAGGTAGGGCCCGTCCTCGAACAGGCCGAGGCAGTCCCCTCCTCCCCGGCCCTCGCACCAGCGCAGGTACCTGACGCGCAGGGCGGCGTCCGCCTCGGGGGTCAGCGGGCCCCTGTCCTCCACGGGCACCAGGGTGAGGACACGGCCCCGGGACACCTCGGCCAGCCACTCCCCTTCCAGCTCCGGGTGCGCCTTCAACAGCGCACGGGCGGCCTCCTGGGGCGTGCCCTCCAGCCGCACGTCCCGGGCGAGTCGCTGGACAGCGCTCTGGAACTCGACCTTGGCCATGGGCACTGACCGGGGGGAGACGCGGCCCGGCTCCAGCACCGCCACCTCGTACACCACGGCCCCCGTGACGTCGGTATCCGGCGAGGGAGTGACACGTTGGGAGGAACCCCTCGGTCCGCCCGTGGCGCATGCGGAGTGGAGGAAGAGGAGGATGAGGACCCAACCCCCCCACCAGGAGCGCTGCGTGGACATGGCCGCACTACAGAGAACGGCGTGCGTGCCCGTCAAGGCACCGGGTAGGAAGCCGCTGGGCGGATCCGACGGGTTGGATCACACCTCGTCCTCAACCCTGGCACTTTTGATCGTAGTCGACTACGAGTGAAACGCCCTCACCCTCGTCTGCGGGACGAGTTGGACGCGAGCGGCGCCCACTCACCGGAACGAGTCGACGATGAAGACGGAGGCGATGGAGAAGTCGAGGATGGCGGTCCCGGGCTTCGACTCGGGCCGCTTCCTGAGTTGGCCGTTGCCAAGCCGGGCCACCGCGCAGATGGGCACCTTCTCGCCACCGTCCAACAGATGGGCCTCGTAGTACCGGATGACGACTTGTGGACCGCTCGTCCAGACCCGTCCGTACAAGCGGGCGGGACCGTCGAGATTACCGATGTCCCGCTCCAAGACACTCTCAACCGGCCCGTCATAGAGCGTGATGGGACTCGCCCCCATCTGGTTGGCGTCGAGTTCCACCAGCGCGGCGTCCCCAACATGCAGCTTCATGTACCGCATCGCCTTCAGCGTTTCTTCCGGGCACGCCTCCGGGCCAGGAGTGCCATCCGAACGCAACCTCACGTTCCCCAGGGTCGGGGTGCAGCCGGAAGACATCCACAGCAAGAGCGCGGAGAAGAGGAAGAGGGCCTTCGTCCTGGGCATGAAAGTCGCTCCTACTCGCGAACGAGACGGTGATCCAGGGAGACGGAGACCTGTTGGAGCCCGTCCTTCCGGAATATTTTCAGGGTCAGATCAACGAGGCCCTGTTGAGAAGCAAAGGCGCTCTGGTCCACCACCACCGCGAGCGTTCCCGACGCACCCGGGACGATCTCGGCATGGTTCATGCGAAGCGCGAACGGCCTATCGGTGGGGGAGGTCCTTTCTGAAGACAGCCGGGCCTCGCCGAATCTCCAGGGCTCGTCGAAGTTCTTGTTGGTGATCTGAACCACGACCGCGGCTTTCCCTTTCCCTGAAAAAAGGTTGATGGTCATGACCATGCCCCCGTCCTTGAGGACGATGGTCTTCTTCGGACGAAAGGGTGTCTTTTTCAAGGCTCCGTTGGCCAGGAGCGTGGCGTAGGCATGGTCAACCGAGCCCTCCTCTTTGCGGTACCGCTCGTTCTCCTCGCGCAGCTCCCGCTCGCTCTTGAGCGCGCGGTACAGGGACGAGAGCACCGCGTCGTAGCCCTCGCGGTCCGCGAACACGTTCACCTGCTGGTCGATCTCTCGGTCACCGTAGGACTGCTGATGTGAGGTCACCGTGAAGGGGATCTCCGTCCCGTCCGTGAGCGTCACCAGCAGCATGAAGCGGTCTTCTGGCGTGAGGTCGCGCAGGGGATACAGCACCACCGACCTGCCGCCACAGAGCAAGGGCTCGAAGCGGCCTTCCCAACCCAACATCTTCGTCCGCTCGGGGTCACAGGGTTTCTCGAAGCGGAGGACGGTGGCGACACGACCACCGACGTACACGTTGTGCGCCTCGGCTCTCGGGTGTTCCGCGAGGATGAGGGTCCGCTCGATGGGCTCGCGCACCTTGGCCACGGCCACGGAGGCCACGAGGACCAGAAGCAGGGTTGACCGGCGAAGTAGTAAATTGCGCATGGCGCGGCACAACCTATCAGGACATGCCGCGCGGAGGTAGGGACTTCCAGCCGTCCTAGTCCTCCGGGTCGTCCACGTAATCAAGCGCGATTTCGACCTGTTCTCGGTAGAGGGGCACGACCTCGACAGTCAACACGCCCTCCAGCACCGTTCGCGCTCCAGCCACATCACCCGCTTTCTTGCGACGAGCGGAATCAACAAGAGCCCGGGATAGCCGCCGACTTCCCTCGAAAATCCGGCGGCGCATCTCTCGCACGAGAGTTTCCGCTCCCGCCGGGGTAAGCAATGCGCGTTCCGCGTCGTCAGGGCGAATAGCTACGTCCCGCGCCACTCGCCGGCAGAGGTCGCGCATGTCAGCGTCTACCTCTATTGCTTCGTTCCGCTCAAGTTCGGCATATAGCCCAAGTACCCTGTCCCAATCGTGGGGCTCACCCATCCCAGCATCACCTCGTCGCTTGCCAGCACCTTCAGCTGAAGGCGTCGTAGCCGGTGATGGCCTTGCCGAGCACCAGCGTGTGCACCTCGTGGGTGCCCTCGTAGGTGTAGACGCTCTCCAGGTTGAGCATGTGCCGGATGGGCGGGTAGGCATCGGTGACGCCGTTGGCGCCGTAGATGCCTCGGGCCACCCGGGCGATCTCCAGCGCGGCCTTCACGTTGTTGCGCTTGGCCAGGCTCACCATCACCGGCGTCACCTTGCCCTCGTCCTTGAGACGCGCCAGTCGCAAGGAGAGCAGCTGTGCCTTGACGATCTCCTGAAGCATGTCCGCCAGCTTCTCCTGGGTGAGCTGGTAGGCGGCGATGGGCTTGTCGAACTGACCGCGCGTGAGGGAGTACTCGCGAGCCCCCTCGAAGCAGGCGATGGCGGCGCCGGTGACGGCGAAGGCGATGGTCATGCGCGCGGTGTTGAGACAGGACAGGGGCCCGCGCAGGCCGGTGACGCCGGGCAGGACGTTGGCCTCCGGCACGCGCACGTCCTGGAAGGACAGCTCGCTGGTGGTGGAGGCGCGCAGGGAGAACTTCCCTGGAATCTCCCGGGCGGAGAAGCCGGGCATCCCCTTCTCCACGAGGAAGCCGCGGATGGACTCGGGGCCGCCCTCGTCCGTCTTGGCCCACACCACCGCCACGTGGGCGACGGTGCCGTTGGTGATCCACATCTTGGAGCCGTTGAGCACCCAGGAGTCCCCGTCGCGGCGGGCGCGGGTGCGCATGCCGGCGGGGTTGGAGCCGAAGTCCGCCTCGGTGAGGCCGAAGCAGCCGATGATTTCACCGCGCGCCATGCCCGGCAGGAAGCGCTGCTTCTGCTCCTCGCTGCCGTAGGCGTGGATGGGGAACATGCACAGCGAGCCCTGCACCGACGCGAACGAGCGCAGCCCCGAGTCCCCCCGCTCCAGCTCCTGGAGGATGAGGCCCTGGCTGACGGCGTTCATCCCGGCGCAGCCATACCCCTGGAGGTTGGCGCCGAGCACGCCCAGCTCCGCCAGGCGCGGCACGAGGTGCGCGGGGAAGGTGCCCTCGCGGAAGTGCTGGCCG
>NZ_DASVWK010000168.1:0-6407 GCF_036389735.1 Archangium sp.
TTGCCCTCGACGTCCTTGCGCACCATGCAGGGGAACTCGATGTTCTCCGCCACGTTCAACACGGGAATGAGGTTGAAGCTCTGGAAGATGAAGCCGATCTTCCGGTTGCGCACGTCGGCCAGCGCGTCGAAGTCCCGGTCCCCCACCTCCTCGCCATCCAGCCGGTAGGAGCCGCTCGTCGCCCGGTCCAGGCACCCGATGATGTTGAGCAGCGTCGTCTTGCCGCTGCCCGAGGGGCCCATCACCACGGTGAACTCACCGGCGGAGACCTCCAGGTCCACGCCGCGCAGCGCGCTCACCCTCGTCTTCCCCAGGAGGTAGTCCTTGGTGATGGCCTTCAGCTCGAGGAGGTTCCGCGAGGTCATGGTGTACGTCCTTCAGTAGAAGAGGCGGACCTGGAAGAGGCCGCGATATTCGAGGGGCAGCAGGCTGAACTCGCTCACCTTCGTGTCGGACTCGGGCAACGTGGCCGCGAGCGACTCCGGCCCCTGCCAGGGTACGAAGCCTGAGAGCGTGAGCGTCATCCACTCCGTGGCCGACCACGAGAGGCTCGGGGTGATGAGGCCCGACAGGTCCTGGAGGCTGGCCATCACCACCACGTTGAAGGTGAAGTCATCGCGGATCTTCGGCTTCTGGTAGCTGAGGAAGGCGTAGTGCCGCCCGAGCGGCTCGAAGCTGAACTTCCGCGGCAGCCCCGGGTCCGCGCTCTCGCCCGGGTTCACCTGCCCCGGGTCCAACCCGAAGTCCCTCGCCACGCGCAGCAGCGCGAGCCCGTTGACGTAGTGCTGGAGTTCACCCGGCTTCAGCCCGTCCGACTGGTACAGGTACTCCAGCGAGAGGAGCGACTCGTCGCCGAACATGTAGCGCGTGCCGGCCAGCACCCTCGGACGGAGCTTCTCCTCGTCCAGGCGGGTATGGGCGAAGAAGGGTTCGCGCCGCAGCACGCAGCCCGCCACCGAGGCCCGGTCCTCCAGGCACCCGCCCACCGGGTAGCGCCGCGCCGAGCCGAAGCCCATCAGCCCCTCCACGTGCAGCTCGTAGTCCGTGAAGAAGTAGCGCGAGAAGGAGAAGCCCAGCCGCGTCTTGTCCTCGAAGGCGTCCCCGTACAGGTTGGAGTGGAACAGCATCAGGTTGACGTCCGCGTCCGCCACCAGCGCGTACGCGCGCGCCGCCACGAGGTAGTGCGGCTCCTCGTCCTTCCTGTCCCACCTGGGATATGCGAGCACCGCTTGCGGCAGCCCGCTCTGTTGCTTCAGCACCGCCGGGCTCGCCAGCAGCGTGAAGGCGTACTTCTCCAGCGGCACCTCCACCCGCAGCATGTACGCGCCCGCTCGCTGGAAGTTCGGGTCCGTCGGGTCCTTCGGCGGGTTGAGGAGGTCCGTCGGGTTGTACGCCATCCCCGAGCCCCAGATGAGCCGCTTCTTCCCCGCCAGCAGGTGCAGCTGCGGCACCACCTCGTGGCTCACGTACAGCTCGTTGAGCGAGACCAGCGGTCGCGCCGCGCTCGCCTCCCGCGCCTGGACGGACACCTCCCGTCCGTCCGCGTCCAGCCCCCGGTACCGCCCCGCCGCCTGGAGGAAGAGCGACAGGTCCGCCGCCACGAAGCCTCCCGGCCGGTACTCCTGCCGCGGCTGCACGTTCAGCTCCAGCAGTTGCTGGAGCTCCGGCTGGTCCTCCGTCGGCACCAGGCCCGTGACTCGCGAGCGCTGGTACTGCGTGCGGCTCTCCACGTAGCCCGTCACCTCGGCCGCGAGGGACGGGGTCGTGCTCAGCAGGAAGACGGAGGCGAGGAGGAGGCGCATGGTGGGTTAGCGGCCCAGGTCCGTCTGGGTGAAACGCTGGGCCGGCGCCTCCACGTTCAGCTTCATCGTCTTCAGCACCAGCTCCGAGCGCCTCGCCTTCACCAGCTCGTTGCGCATCACCACCTTCGCCGGCCGCGTGTAGCCCTTGTCGAACTCCGTGTACCCGGTGAACTCCGCGCTGCGCAGCATCTGCCCGCTCGTCCCGTAGTACTCCCCCTTCACCGGCATCCCGTCCTTCTTGCGCAGCCACAGCTTGATGGCGTCGTACGCCGTCTCCGCGTTCTTCGCCTTCAGCTCCAGCGCGTATGTGTCCGGTACCTCCGACGCCACTACCTTGCCCGTGTAATCCTTCGTGTAGTTCACCCGCATCACGTCCGCGTTGTTGAAGTCCCCCCCCTGGAAGCTGTCCCGGTTGGCGATGCGCGTGGCCCTCTTGAGGTTGGGCAGGTACACCCACATGTTGTCGCCCGAGCGCAGCATCTCCTGGCCCTTCACGCTCGCCGGCCCCTTGAACCAGACGCGGAACTTGTCGTCCTCGCCGCGCAGCATCTTCATCACGTACGTCCGGCTGCTTCCGTCCTCCCGGTACGCCGTCATCTCCGACTCGGTCTCGAACGTCTTCGGACCCATCACGGCGTCGTACTTCGCCAGCAGTTCCTCCGCGGTGGGCTCAGCGGCCAGCGCCGGGGTCGCCGCCAGCAGCGTCATCAGGGCGAGGGTGAAGGCTCTCATCTGCGAACTCCTTGAAGGGAAAGAGGGAATGGGACTTACACCGAGCGCAGCGCTTCCACCGGGTCCAGGCGGCTGGCCCGCCACGCCGGCCAGGCAGAGGCCACCAGCGCCCCCACCACCGCCACCACCAGGGTGATGAGCACGAAGGACGGGCTGAGCGAGGGGCGCAGCACGGACTGCGAGCCGGAGGTCACCACCATCGACATGGGAATGCCTCGCGCCGCGATGGCCCGGACAACCGTGCTCCCCAGCAACACGCCCCCCACCCCACCCACCACTCCCAGCAGCGTGGCCTCCAGGAGGAACATCGTCAGCACCTGCCGCCGCTTCATGCCCACCGCGAGCATGGTGCCAATCTCCCGCACCCGCTCGAAGACGCTCATCAACATGGTGTTGATGATGCCGGTGATGATGATGACGAAGAGGATGACGGAGATGAGTCCCATCACGTAGCGCTGCCGGCTGATGATGTCGCGCACGAAGGGCTGGAGTTCCTGCCACGTGTGCACCTCGTACTGGGGGCCGAGTTCCTCGCGCAGGTCCGCCGCGATGCGGTCCAGGTCGTTCAGGTCGTCCACCGCCACGGCCAGCTCGGTGACGCGGCCCCGCATGCCCAGCAGTTCCTGCGCCAGCTTCAGCGGCACCGCCACCACGCGCTTGTTCTCGAAGGGAAGGCCGGACATGTTCAGCCCCTCCACCGACACGTCCAGCGAGTTGGCCCGCCCCTTGGGACTGGACGAGGCGAGCGTCACCCGGTCCACCACGCCCTCCGCGTCGGCCGCCTTCGCCTTTTGCGCCGGAGGCATCGCGCGGAAGGATTGCGCCAGCTCGTTGCCCAGGATGGCGTGGGCGTAATCCCCCTCCGCGAGCGCCCGGCCTCCGGCCAGCACGTCGAAGCCCGCGCGGGGCACGGCCTGCTTCTCCGTGGCGACGTCCAGCCCGCGGCCCACGAACATCGTCTGGGACAGGCCGTTGCTCACCAGCCCGGAGAACTGGATGCGGCCGGTGACCCCCGTCACACCGGACACGGCGCGGACGCGGGCGAGCAGGGACTCGTCATAGGGGAGGCTCGGCTCCAGCGGCAGCGCGTCGATGTTGTCCACGTAGCCGGCGGGATGGACCTGGAGGGCACCCGTCTTGCCCTGGACGATGTCGTCCACCATGAGGTGGATGAAGCCCTCGATGAAGCCGCGCAGCACGAGCACGGCGGTGACCCCGAGGAGCACGGCCGCCAGGGTGACGAGGCTGCGGCGGCGGTTGCGCGCGACGTTGCGCACGGCGAGCGAGGTGAGGGAGCTCATGAGTGGGCCAGGGCCTCCACCGGACGGAGTTGCGCGGCACGGTACGCGGGCCACAAGGCGGCGAGCGACGCCCCCACCGTGGCCATGCCCACCGCACGCACGAGGTACAGCACGGACACGAAGGGCCGGATGATGCTGTCCGCCTGCGCGCCGGGTGCCGGCAGGAGGATGCCCCGGTGGCCGAGCCACAACGTCACCGCCCCGCCCACCAGTGCCCCCAGGAGGCCCCCCACCAGCCCGAGCACCGCGCCCTCCAGCAGGAAGAGGGCCACCACCTGCCTGCGCCGGGTGCCCACCGCGAGCATGGTGCCAATCTCCCGCACCCGCTCCAACACGTTCATCAGCATCACGTTGACGATGCCCAGCAGCACCGTCAGCAGGAACACCGACGTCATGATGCCGAAGATGAAGTCCTGGTGGCCCAGGAGCTGTTTCAGGAAGGGCAGCACCTCGTCCCAGGTGTGCACCTCGTACTCGGGCCCGAGCGCGGCCTTCAGCGCGTCTCGCACCCGGGGCGCGTCCTCCAGCCGGGACACCGCCAGGGCGTACTCGGTGACGCGCCCCTCCATGCGCAGCAGGCGCTGCGCGGTGCCCAGCGGCACGTACCCCAGCCTCCGGTCCCCCGGCGTGGCGCTCACCAGCGTCCCGGAGATGCGCACCCCCTCGCCATTGAGCGCCCCGTCCCGGTCCGCCGAGAGCAGCGCGGGCCAACGCTCCGAGGGCACCCGCGCCCCCGTCACCTCCGTGGCGAGGCTCCTCGCCATGTCCGCGTTGAGCAGCAGCTCCGCCGCGTCCACGCCGGACAGGTGCGCGCCCTTGCCCAGCCACTTCGAGCGCTGGGGTGTCACCTGGGGCTCCAGCGCGGGGTCATAAGCGGTGAGCTGGAGGAAGCCCGTCTTGCCGGCGGCCTCCTCGCCCTCGGCGCCCTCCACGTCCGGCAGCGAGAGCATCCCGCCAAAGACGATGCGCGGCGACACCGTGGTGACTCCCGGCACGGAGGCGATGCGTCGGCGCACCTCCTCGGAGTCCGCCATGTCCAGCGTCAGTGGCGAGCCCTGCACGTTGGCCAGGTAGCCCGTCCTGTGCACCTGCACCGCGCCCACCTGGCCGTAGACGAGATTCTCCAGCATGGCGCGCTGCTGGCCATTGATGAAGCCGCGCAGCCCCACCATGGCACCCACGCCCACCACCAGCGCGACGAGTGAGATGGCGGTGCGGCGCCGGTTGCGCAGCAGGTTGCGCGCGGCGAGCGAGAGGAGCTTCATCGGCACATCACAACGGACGTTCACCCCCCGCGCAAGCCGTTGAAGCGCCTAGCTGGTGGGGGGATGAGACTGCCCTCCCAGCAGCTCGCGCTCCCGCAGGCGCAGGTAGTGCGCGACGGCATCCGCGATGGCCCGGTTGAAGCACTGCACCAGGATCCGCGACTCCTCCACATGCACGAGCGTGTGCCCCCGCTCCTCCAGCCAGTCGAGGATGCAGCCGTGAAGGGCGCCGTACTCGCGCACGACGCTGGGGAGATCGAAGCCCGTGTGGAAGCGCTGCTCGCCATGCTCCCACCCCAGGGGGCCCACCCGGTGCGTCTTGGGGGCCGCGCCCTCCTCCTCCCGGTGCAGGGCGGCGATGACCTCCCGGAGGAACTCCGGGATGTGGTCCGCCAGTTCCGGCTCGGAGAGAGGACCCGGCGCATGATCGCGCTGGACCCGCTCCAACCACCGCCGGAAGAGCACGTCCTGCCCGGTCTCCATCACATCGGCGAGGGTGTCCATCGAGCGTCCTCCCGCGAGCGCCTGAAGGTACGTTGGTGCTCCGCGACGCCGATGCCCCTGGACGATGAACGCCTGCCTGGAGGACAGCCAACCAGCCTGAGGCCCGCGCTGGTCCACGGTCCAAGCCGACTCCCGAGGGAGGAAGCAGCCCCCTACCTTGAAGGCACCGCCCATGGCCAACAACGACGACAGTTTCCGACGTCCCAGCTGGAAGGCCCTCGAAGTCGAGGCCCGGGAGCGCTTCGGCGTGGAGGAGTTCCGACCCGGCCAGCGGGAGATCATCGAGGCGCTGCTGGACGGCAAGGACGTGCTGGGGGTGATGCCCACCGGCGCCGGCAAGTCGCTGTGCTTCCAGCTCCCCGCGCTCTTCCTGCCCAAGCTCGTGGTCGTCGTCTCGCCGCTGCTGGCGCTGATGCAGGACCAGCACGAGAAGCTCTCGGACGCGGCGGTGGACGTGGTGAAGCTGGACTCCACGCTCACCGCGCGCGAGGCGGACGCGGTGGCCCGCGAGGTCCGCCGCGGCCAGCACGAGCTCATCTACGTCACGCCCGAGCAGCTCGAGAAGCCCGAGCGCCTCGATGCGCTGCGCAAGGCGGGCGTCTCGCTCTTCGTCGTGGACGAGGCCCATTGCGTGTCCCAGTGGGGGCACGACTTCCGTCCGGCCTTCCTCTCGTTGCGCGATGCCGTGCGGCAGCTCGGGGGGCCGCCCGTGCTGGCGCTCACGGCCACCGCCACCCCCCAGGTGCGCGAGTACGTGCTCGAGCAGCTCGGCATCCGGGGCGCCCGGGTGGTGAACACCGGCA
>NZ_DASVWK010000169.1:0-7061 GCF_036389735.1 Archangium sp.
GTTCGGCCACCGGGCCACCCTGGGCGCGGATCAGGTGAGCGCGGACATGTTCGCCGAGGCCCAGGCGGCCTGGTTGCGCTCGCGCGACGCGGGGCAGCCCATCGACGTGCTGCGCTACCTCGCCAACGGACAGCGTCTGGCCTCGCAGGTGTTCGGCGCCCAGGTGGGGCTGATGCGCGAGGGCTCGCTGGCGGACCTGCTCCTCATGGACTACCAGCCGGCCACGCCGCTGACGGCGGAGAACCTGGCCTGGCACGTGGTGTTCGGCCTGGGCTCGCGCCACGTGGAGTCGGTGATGGTGGAGGGCGTGTGGCGGGTGTGGGCGCGCCGTCCCCTGTCGGTCAATCCCTCGGTGGTGGCGGAGCAGGCGCGCGAGGCCGCCGCGGCGGTCTGGGCGCGCATGGGCGAGAAGTGATAAGCAAGCAGCCATGCTCATTCCAACGCTCGTGGCTGGCTTCTTCGCGGGAGCCTCCCCTCAAGTCGGGGACGTGGCGCCGGACTTCACGGTGGAGGACACCTCCGGCAAGTCGTACACCCTGTCGCAGATGGTGAAGGACGGCCCGGTCATCCTGGCCTTCTTCCCCAAAGCATTCACAGGTGGTTGAACGCGTGAGCTCTCGGCGTACCGGGATCGGTATGCGGAAATCGAGAAGCTCCACGGCCAGGTCCTGGCCGTCAGTACGGATGACAAGGAAACGTTGGCGAAGTTCAAGGAGTCGTTGAAGGCGCAGTTCCCGTTCGTTCCGGATCCCGAAGCGAAGCTGACGAACCTGTATGAGGTGAAGACGCCGGTGATCAAGCTGGCGAACCGCTACACGTTCGTCATCGGGGAGGACCGCAAGGTCCTGAAGGTGGAGTCCGGCAAGGACGCCATCGATCCGAACGGGGCGATCGTGTCGTGCCCCATCCGCAAGCCGAAGGCGGACGCGGGCAAGGACGCGGGGGCGAAGCAGCCCGAGCCGCAGAAGAAGTAGACGTCACGAGTTGGGGTGAGGGGAGAGGAGCCCGTGGGTTCCACCCCCTCACCTCGTGTTTTTCGAGGCCCCCGATGAAGAGCCCCTGGTCTCGTCATGGCCCTGGGCGGCCGAGGCCTGGCGGTGGGGCCTTGGCTCGCCTGCTCGCCCTCCAGGGTAGACGCTCCCCGTCACGAATCCATCGTCCCTCCTCCTTCTGGGAAGAAAAGAGGATGTCTTGATGCGCGCTACCCTGGATGTGTCCCCGCTCCAACCCACCACCCCGAGCGTGCTGCGCCTGGGTTCTCGCGGCCCGGAGGTCGCCGAGCTGCAACGCGGGCTGAGGGCGGCTGGCTGCGACCCCAGCTCGACCGACGGTGACTTCGGCCCGAGGACGGAGATGGCCGTGAAGGCCTTCCAGCACTCCCAGGGTCTTACCGCGGATGGAGTCGTCGGCCCCCGGACGTGGAGCGCGCTTTCGAGGCTCACCCGGGAGCAGCTCCGCGGCATCATGCCCAGGCTGTCGGTCGCTCGTACGGATGAGTGTCTGCGCTACCTCGGCGCGGCGATGGTCGAGGCGGAGATCACCACTCCCCAGCGTCAGGCGGCCTTCCTCGCGCAGCTCGCGCACGAGAGTGGGGAGCTGCGCTTCTTCGAGGAGCTCGCCTCTGGAGAGGCGTACGAGGGGCGTGAGGACCTGGGCAACACCCGGCCGGGGGATGGATGCCGTTACAAGGGCCGAGGCCCCATCCAGCTCACCGGCCGGGCCAACTACCGCGCCGCCGGGCGTGCGTTGGGCATCGACCTGGAGGACCAACCCACCCGGGCGGGGGATGTCGACGTGGGCTTCCGCGTGGCGGGCTGGTTCTGGACCCGCCGGGGCCTCAATGCGTTCGCGGATGCGGGGAACTTCCGGGAGATCACCCGCCGCATCAACGGTGGCTACAACGGGCTGGAGCATCGCGAGGCCTACTACCAGCGCGCGCTGGCGATCCTCTCCCCTTGAGGAGGGACTACGGCGGCGCGCTGGCACTCCGGTCGGCGGGCGTCTCGTACTAGGGCGCCATCACCCCTCCCGATGGCCGTAGACGGGCCATCTGGACATGGGGGACCACGGCCCTGCCGGTGGAGTAGGTGGGGCTGATGGCCTGGCCTCCCAGCAGGTACACGAAGTCGTCGTGGATGACGCCGCCGTGAGCCTCGCGTCCGGGCTCGAGCACCTGCTGGACGCTCCAGGTGCCCAGGCTCCCATCGGGCTGAAGGGGGGCGTACTGGACGAGGTCCGACCGGTAGCTGCCGTAGTCGATCTCACACCGGCCCGCCAGGACGTAGAGGTGGCCCCCGTGGGTCCCCACCGCGTGGGAGTCGCAGGGGTAGGGCAGCAGTCGGCTCGTGGACCAGGCACCCACGCCGCCCTCGGCCGCGAGCGAGGCCCGATAGACGCTCGGCTGCGGGCGGACCTGGTACACCTGGAGCCCTCCCACGACATAGAGGACGTCGCCCGCCACGACGGCATCATGGTACTGCCGGCCCTCTGGAAGGCTCGGGCCGGACCTCCACGTCCCCAATTTTCCATCCGCCTGTAGGGGGGCGAAGAGGACCTTGGCGGGATCGGCGATGGTGCCCACGACGTAGAGGTTGCCGCCGTGGACCTGCACGGCGGGCGCGTCGAGCTTGCCAGGCACGGTGCCGACCACCGACCAGGCCCCCAAGGAGCCATCCGCCTGGAGCTCGGCCCCGAGCACCTGATCGGTGCCCACCGTGCAGTTCCTGCCACAGGACTCATTGCCTCCCACGACGTAGAGGTTCTTCCCCGAGGTCACCACCCGCGCTCCGACGCGCGCGAGGGGCAGGGGAGTCGTCCGCGTCCACTCACCCACGCCGCCCTCCGGACGCAGGGGCGCGAACCACACCTCATCGAACCAGGTGCTGGAGTCGGCGCCCCCCACGACGTAGAGGTACCCACCGGCGGCCACGGTGCCGGCCCGTGCCCGGGCACTCGGGAGCGGGGTGGTGGACTTCCACAGGGTGCAGCTCCCGGTGGGGGACAGGTGATAGCCCGCCGCGCACCCGGACGAGGGGACACAGCGTCCGTCTCCACCGTTGTGGTAGCCCTGGGAGCACTTGCCCTCCTGGACGCACCAGCCATCGCCTCCATCACGCAGGCCGGGTCCGCAACTGGTCGCGTCGAAGCACTGGGGGCTGGTGTCGCCCTTGCTGAACAGCTCGCCCTCCAGCACCAGGTCCTTGAGGTTGAGGGTCAGCACCAGGGGGTCGCCGCCGCTGCCCGAGCGGAACAGGCGGATGGGCTGATCCGGGAAGCCGAGCCGCACCGGTGTCATGCACACGCTGGTGGCCATGCGCACGGGCACCTCTCGGGGGCCCATGTACACCAGGGGCGTGAAGCCCGGCTGCGAGAGGTACACGCCTTCGGCCGAGTCCAGGAAGCCCGGGCACGTCGAGTCCGCCGAGAACTGCGCCTCGGTGAGGCCTCCGTAGGTGCCGTTCACCCGCTTGAAGGACAACTTCAGGGGGCACTGCCCGCTCGCCAGCGACACGGTGAGTTCGAGCGTTCCCACGCACCCGTCCTCGACGATGTCCACGTCCACCTTGTGGATGGACTTCGCGAGGGCCTTGCCGCCCCCGTAGTTGATCTCGCTCTGGCTCGTATGCAGGGCGCCCGAGGGCACCATGCGGGAGGCGGAGCAGGTGCCCTGGCTGGGCGTGGTCGCCGGAGGTGGCTGGGGAGTGACGTCACCACCGCTGTCATCATCATCGAGCGTGTCACAGCCCGCCACCATCGCTCCCACCAGCACCAGGATGGGCAGCAGCCTGCTGACTCCCGGAATCACGTCCACTCCTGAAGATCCGTTCATGCCTCTCCAGTTTATTGCTCAATCGAGCCTGGAAGGGATCCCCCGGAGGCCCCGCCGCGTCAGTGCTTGCCCTGGGTCGGAGCCTTGGGCTTCTTGATCTCGGGCACGGTGGGCTTCTTGATCTCGGGCACGGCGGGCTTCTTCACCTCGGCCACGGCGGGTCTGGCGGGGACGGAGAAGCTCGCGTTCGTCGCGCCCCGGGCCGCGGCCAACACCGGCTTGAGTGACTCCTGAAGCTCCCCGCGCACCACTCCGCGAACCTCTTCCCGCACCGCCGCCCGCACCTCCCGCCGGATGACGTCCTTGAGCTCCTCGCTCTGGAGCGCCAGCTTCAGCTCCCCCTGCACCAGGGACTTCAGATCCCCCTGGAGCGCGTCGACCGATTCATCCAGCCCCTTCACGTCCTTGTGGAGCGGATCCACTGCCTTGCCAATGCTCTCGAGCGTGGCGCCGGTGACCGCCATGATGAGCTGCTGGGTGCTCTCGCTCTGGCTCTTCAGCTCCGTCTTGAACGTGCCCAGCGCGTCCCGCATCGCGCCCAGCGAGGCGATCTCCTGCTTGAGGTCTTCCAGCTCCCGGGCGCGGGAGTCCAGCTCCCCCTTCTTCTGTTCGAGCAATGCCTGGGTGTCGCGCAACAGCATCGTCTGCTGCGAGCAGCGCGCGTCGATGGAGAGCAGGTTGGCGTAGGTGCTGCCCGTGACCTGGCACATCGACAGCGTCTCCTGCTCGTCGAGCAGCACGAGCGAGGCGCTCAGCGCGAGCATGACGATGGTGAGCATCGACAAGGCGGCGCCCCGGGCGACGCGCAGGCGCGGGCCGGTGCCCTGGCCGAGCCAGCCCTGCTGTTGCAAGCCCAGGACGCCCGCCAGCGAGATGACCACCAGCGACAGCAGCGACAGCAGCTTGCCGGGAGAGATCTCCAGCACGAGCCTGGAGAGGAGCTGGAGCGATTCCCACGTCGAGTCCTTCTCGATGTCGAGCTCGGGGCGTGGGGTGCCGTGCTCCAGACTGCCCCAGGTGGGCTGGCGCGCCTGGCAGAGTCCGCGCATGTCGCTCGCCCACCGGGGGACGTCGTCCACGAGCGGGGTGCTCGGGCACAGGCCGAAGATGTACTTCGTGGTGCCGGTGCTGAACGTCTGGTGCAGTTGGTGGCGCGCGGAAGACTTCGCGACGGCCCACTTCCACGTGTAGCCGAGGGCGACGATCGCCAGGGCGAACGCGAGCCAGGGAAGGGCCTTCTTCGCGAAAGTACGCAGGGACACGGTGGCGGCTCCTTCAGGGGCGCGCGAGGGGAAGCGGAAGGGTGCCCGGGAAGGATCCCCCAGCCGTCCACGGGGGACAACGCGGTGTCCTGGCGACTGTCATGCCGGAAAAGAGTCGGGGAGGAGCCGCCCCCAGCAGCTCCTCCCCGACTTGCTTCCCTGGCACTGCCCCCAAGCACGTCCCTGCTCGTCCTACCCCCCCCGACCCCCACCAACCCGCCGCCCTCGCCCGACCCCGTCCTGCCCCGCCCGACCCCGTCCTGCCCCATCACCTCTACGTGGCGGAGATAAAGCATCCCGCGTGCCAGCGGCGCTCCGGGGCCAGGGGCATGTGATTTCAAGGGTTTGTCGAGCCAGAGCGACCGCACCCGTCTCGGAGGCGGTAAGACTTACGTTCCCCTCGCGCTCCTTCCGCGCTCCCGCCCTCCGGTTGGAAGGAACTGCTCACTGGGGCGAAGGACACCAGTCCTCCGGTAGCTGAATGCAAGGCCCCCCACTCCCGGAACAGGGAAGGGCTGCCTAGCTTCGCGATCGGTGAAGTCACGGAATTCCAGATGTGGGTCCGTGGCTCACGAACACTTCCTCATCGCAGTGGAGCGGCAATGAAGAGCAAGCACATCCTCATCACGGGTGGAGCGGGGTTCATCGGCTCGCATCTGGCGGATCAACTCATCGAGCAGGGCCACCGCGTCCGGGTGCTCGATTGTCTCCTGCCGCGGGTCCATGGCGATGGCCAGCGCCGGCCGGACTACCTCCATCCCGAGGTGGAGCTTCACGTGGGGGACGTGCGCGACCCCGAGGCCGTCCGTCGGGCCCTGGTCGGGGTGGACGCCGTCTACCACTTCGCCGCCGCGGTGGGCGTGAGCCAGAGCATGCGGGAGATCGCCCACTACACCTCGGTGAACAACATCGGCACCGCGGTGCTCCTGGAGGCGCTGATGAAGCGCCCGGTGGATCGGCTGGTGCTGGCCTCCTGCATGAGCGTGTACGGCGAGGGCCTCTTCCGCACCCCGGACGGACAACTGGTGCAGGGCACCGAGCGCACGCGCGAGCAGCTCCAGGCGAGCCAGTGGGAGCCGCTGGACGCCAAGGGCCAGGGGCTCGTCCCGGTGGCGACGAACGAGACGAAGCAGCCCTCGCTCTCCTCCGTCTACGCGATCTCCAAGTACGACCAGGAGCGCCTGTGCCTCGTGCTCGGCAAGGCCTACGGCATCCCCACGGTCGCGCTGCGCTTCTTCAATGTGTACGGCCCGCGTCAGGCGCCCTCCAACCCGCACACCGGCGTGCTGGCCCTTTTCGCCTCGCGCCTGCTCAACGACTAGGCGCCCCTCCTCTTCGAGGACGGCTACCAGCAGCGAGACTTCGTCAGCGTGCATGACATCGCGCGCGGCTGCCGTCTGGCCCTCGAGGTGCCCGAGGCCGTGGGAGGCGTCTTCAACCTGGGCAGTGGCCGGGCCGTCACGGTGCGCGAGGTGGCCGCCTACATGGCAGAGGTCCTGGGCAAGCCGCACCTCCGCCCGGAGGTGAACGGCAAGTACCGCATGGGCGACGTGCGCCACTGCTTCGCCGACATCTCCCTGGCCCGCAAGGTGCTCGGCTACGAGCCCAAGGTGTCCTTCCACGAGGGCCTGACCGAGCTGGTCGCGTGGCTCAAGGGCCAGCAGGCCACGGACCGGGCGGACGAGGCGCGTTCCAGCTTGCAATGGCCAACATGAGCCGGCGCGGGGGTCAGGTGTTCAACATCGGTGGCGGCCCCCAGCGCACGGTGAGCCCGTTGGAGGTGGTGGAATCGAGGTGGGCCGGGACAGTGCGACGCACGCTCAGCAGGCCGGAGGCACGTGAACCCATCCACGGATAAAGACGCTCCTGCTCCCTCCGGGGAGGTGCGCCGGGTGCTGATGACGGCCGACACCGTTGGCGAGGTGTGGACGTCCGCGCTGGAGCTGAGCCGGGCGCTGGCGCCCCGGGGG
>NZ_DASVWK010000170.1:0-2001 GCF_036389735.1 Archangium sp.
GCCCTTGATGAGCGTGGCCATGAGCGTGCCCTGCGGCGCGGGGAACGCGGCCGTGCCGATCATGTGCTCCACGCCCTGCGCCCGCATCTCGGCGTTCGGTGTGTCCAGCAGCTTCATGGTGAGGCCGATGACCACCGCCGCCGCCACCGCGCCAATCATCAGGCCGATCTGCTGCGCTCTCGGGGTGGCGCCCACCAGGTAGCCCGTCTTCAGATCCTGCGACGTGGCGCCCGCGTTCGCCGCGGCGATGCACACCATGCCACCCACGCACAGCGCCATGGGCTGGTACACGTCCCCCGTCCAGCCGATGCCCACGAAGATGAGGCAGGTGGCCATCAGCGTGGCGATCGTCATGCCGGAGATGGGGTTGGACGACGAGCCGATGATGCCCACGATGCGCGAGGCCACCGTCACGAAGAAGAAGCCGAACACCACGATGAGGATGCCCAGCAGCAGGCGGCCGAACACCGTCCCCGGCAGGAAGGGCAGCGCCGCCATCGTCAGGATGAGGCCCACGCTGCCGAAGAGCACGAAGGTGATGGGCAGGTCGCGCTCGGTGCGCTTCATCGCCGCCGCCGTGGCCCCGTCCTTGAACGACGCGAGGCTCTCCTTGAAGGCCGTGATGATGGTGGGCAGCGTCTTGAGCAGCGTGATGAAGCCGCCCGCCGCCACCGCGCCCGCGCCGATCTGCCGCACGTAGGCGAAGTAGATGGCGCTCGCCGTGTCCCGGAAGGTGTGCGTCACTGGATCCCACCCGCCACGACCGCCCGCGGTGGTGAGGCTCTGCAGATAGCCCAGCTTCACCAGCTGCCCGGCGATGGTGTCCGCCGGCACCACCGAGGCCAGCAGTGGGATGATGCCCAGCCACGCCAGCACGCCACCGGCCACCAGCACGCCGGCGATCCTCGGGCCGACGATGTAGCCCACGCCCATGTACTCGGGGGTGATGTCGGCGTTGAGCGTGGCCGACGGGAAGTACTTGTTCGTCTGCTTCGTCACCAGCGCCGGCGTCTCGGCGATGAGCTTCACGATCTTCTGCAGCAGCGCGTACACGAAGGCGAAGCCCACGCCCTGGAAGGCGATCTTCGCCAGGTCTCCACCCTTCTCACCGGCGATGAGCACCGAGGCGCACGCCGTGCCCTCGGGGTAGGGCAGGTTGCCGTGCTCCTTGACGATGAGCGAGCGGCGCAGCGGCACCATCATCAGCGTGCCCAGCACTCCGCCCAGCAGCGCCAGCGTGAAGATGGTCCAGTACTCGAAGAAGCTCGAGCCCTTGCTGTCGGTGCTCAAGAAGAGGAAGCCGGGCAGGGTGAAGACCACACCCGCGGCGATGGACTCGCCCGCCGAGCCGATCGTCTGGACGACGTTGTTCTCCAGAATCGTCGAGCCGCCCAGCTTCTTGAGCAGGGAGATGGCGAGCACCGCGATGGGGATGGAGGCCGAGACGGTCAGGCCCGCCTTCAGGGCCAGGTACACCGTCGCCGCACCGAAGATGACGCCGAAGATGACGCCGATGATGATGGCCTTCGGGGTGAACTCAGCGACGTCGGTCCGGTCCGCGGAGATGTAGGGTTGGAACTCGGCTCCGCTCTGGGCGGAGTCGGTCTTCTTGGCTGCGTCGGACATGCGTGGGGGCTCCCAGGGGGGACGGCCGTTTCGGGGGTGGAGTTCTACAACCCCCTTTCACGGCACGCCAACCCCTGACCCGAGCCCCACGCCCTAGGCGGCGGCGGAGTTGCGCTTGTCCTCGGCCGGGGGAGCCTGCTGCTTGCCCGGGGCGAGTGGCATCGTGTCCACGTTGGCCCGCTGCTCGAGCGGGACGAACAGCGTCTTGAGGTTGTAGGCCATCAGCGCCGCCACGAACCTCGGCTGGAGGAGCGCCTCCATGCCCGCGCGCATGTGCAGCACCTGGTAGAACTGCCGGCAGGACTCCACGTCCAGCGAGGTCATGTCGATGGTATTGCCGACGGACCACTGCACGAACTTCAGGCCGAAGGGCCG
>NZ_DASVWK010000171.1:0-2341 GCF_036389735.1 Archangium sp.
AGCATCCGCTTCTCGTTGCGGATGATGATGTCCGGGGCGTTGAGCTCCTGGAGCCGCTTGAGACGGTTGTTGCGGTTGATGACGCGGCGGTACAGGTCGTTGAGGTCGGAGGTCGCGAAGCGGCCGCCGTCCAGGGGGACCAGGGGACGCAGGTCCGGCGGGATGACCGGAATCACGTCCAGCATCATCCAGTCCGGCTTGTTGCCGGACATGCGGAAGGCCTCGGCCACCTTGAGGCGCTTGGCGTACTTCTTCTTCTTGGCCTCCGAGTTGGTCTCGCGCATGTCGCGGCGCAGGTCCTCGGACAGGCGCACGACATCAATGGACCGCAGCAGCTCGCGGACGGCCTCACCACCCATGCCAGCGCTGAAGGACTCCTCGCCGTGCTCCTCGTAGAGCCGGTGGAGCTTCTCCTCGCTGACGAGCTCGCCCTTCTGCAGGGGCGTCGCCTTGGGGTCGATGATGATGTAGCTCTCGCAGTACAGGACCTTCTCGAGCTCCTTGAGCGTGATGTCGAGCAGGTTGCCGATGCGCGAGGGCAGCGACTTGAGGAACCAGATGTGCGCCACGGGCGTGGCGAGCGTGATGTGGCCCAGGCGCTCACGACGCACCTTGGACTGGATGACCTCCACGCCGCACTTCTCGCACACGACGCCACGGTGCTTCATGCGCTTGTACTTGCCGCAGTTGCACTCGTAGTCCTTCACCGGGCCGAAGATGCGGGCGCAGAACAGGCCATCCCGCTCCGGCTTGAAGGTGCGGTAGTTGATCGTCTCGGGCTTCTTCACCTCGCCGTGCGACCACTGGCGGATCTTGTCCGGCGACGCCAGCGCGATGCGAATGGCGTTGAACGAGAGCGGATCCTTCGGCTTCTCGAAGAAGTTGAAAATGTCCTTCACGTTGCCTCCGAAATTCTTGGAGCGCTTGAAGCGCGAAATCGTTTCTCCTACCCGCCGGCGCCCGCCCGCTCAGGGAGCGGACGCCGGGGGGCAGGGCTGGTACCTCAGGCTTCGGTACCCGTCTTCACCCGCTCGTCGCCATCGCTGCTGCCGCCGCCGAAGTCACCACCGAACGAGCGTTGCCGCTCGGGCGGGGCGCTCTCCAGCAGCTCCACGTCCAGGGCGAGGGACTGGAGCTCCTTGAGGAGCACGTTGAACGACTCGGGCAGGCCGGACTCGAGGACGTTGTCGCCCTTGACGATGGCCTCGTACATCCGCGTGCGGCCGACCACGTCGTCGGACTTGACGGTGAGGAACTCCTGGAGCGTGTACGCGGCGCCGTAGGCCTCCATCGCCCACACTTCCATCTCTCCCAGACGCTGACCGCCGAACTGGGCCTTGCCGCCCAGGGGCTGCTGGGTGACGAGCGAGTAGGGCCCGATGGAGCGGGCGTGGATCTTCTCGTCCACCAGGTGGTGCAGCTTGAGAATGTACATCACGCCGACGGTGACGTTCTGGTCGAACGGCTCACCGGTGCGGCCGTCGAAGAGGACCATCTGACCGGTGCGCGGCAGCCGGGCCTCGTCGAACAGCGTGTGGATCTCCGTCTCGCGCGCGCCATCGAACACCGGCGTGGCGACATGGATGCCGCGCTTCAGGCGGCTGCACAGGCTGCGCACCTCGTCATCGGACAGGGTGTCCACGAACTCGCCGAAGGCCTTGTCGTCGTAGACGGTCTTCACCTGCTTCTTGAGGTTCTCGCCGGTGTAGTTCTCCTCGATGTACTTCTGGAGCTGCTCACCCACGCCCTTGGCGGCCCAGCCCAGGTGCGTCTCGAGAATCTGCCCGATGTTCATGCGCGAAGGCACGCCCAGCGGGTTGAGCACGATGTCCACCGGACGCCCGTCCTCGAGGTACGGCAGGTCCTCCTCGGGGAGGATGCGGGACACGACGCCCTTGTTACCGTGGCGGCCGGCCATCTTGTCGCCCACGGCCAGCTTGCGCTTGATGGCGACGTACACCTTCACCATCTTGATGACGCCCGGCGGGAGCTCATCGCCCTTCTTGATGCGGGCGATCTTCTCGCCGAAGGCCAGCTTCACGGCCTCGGTGGTCTCCTCCAGGTTGCGGAGGATGTCGCGCAGCTTGCCGTCGAGCTGGTCGCCGACGGAGATCTCCGTCCAGTACTTGTACGGCACGGTGGCCAGCAGCTCGTCGGAGACGATGTCCCCCTTCTTCAGGAGGATCTTGCCCTTGTCGTCGACCAGCTTGCCCTGGATCTCCTTGCCACGGATCATGGCGCGGAGGCGGCTGTAGGCGCTGTCGCGAAGGACCTTGATCTCGTCGTTCTGGTCCTTGAGGAGCTTGGCCTCCTCCATGGACTCGATCTGCTTGGCGCGCTC
>NZ_DASVWK010000172.1:0-2052 GCF_036389735.1 Archangium sp.
TCTCGAGGCCGACCTCGAGCAGCTCCGCGGCATCGACGTTGTCGTCGACGAGCAGCAGACGCAGGGGGCTCTCGGGCACGGCCCCGGTCGCGAGGGGAACCTGTTCCCGTCGCGCCTCCCCGGTGGACGCTGCCTCGGCCCGTGCATGTCTCGGTAGCCAGACCGAGAAGGTGCTGCCCCGACCGGGTCCGTCGCTGTGTGCCTCGACACGGCCACCATGGGCCTCGACGAGACTCCGCACGAGCGCCAGACCAATGCCCAGCCCCCCCACGTTCCGCTCGGAGGAGGGAGTCCCTCGGACGAACGGCTCGAAGAGCCGGGGAACGAGGTCCGGCGGCAGTCCCTGCCCATTGTCATCGACGACGAGCACGAGGCCCTCATCGCGCTCGCGGGCCCGCACCTGGATGCGCCCGCCGGGCGGCGTGTACTTCGCCGCGTTCGTGAGCAGATTGGCGACCACCTGCGTCAGCCGATCCGCGTCCGCCAGCACCTTCGTGCCCGAGGAGGGCACGTCGACCTCGAGCACATGCCGCCGCTGCTCGATGAGCGGGGCCGCCGCCTCCACGGCCCGGGCGACCACGGACGAAAGCTCGATGGGCTCGCGGTGAAGCGACATCTGCCCGCGAGAGATCCGGGCCAGGTCGAGCAGATCATCCACGAGGCGGACGACATGCCGGAGCTGCCGCGCGATGACCTCGTGCTCGGGCGTGGACGCCAGGCCCCGCAGGCGGAGCACCTCCATCGAGCTCACGATGGGCGCGAGCGGGTTGCGCAGCTCGTGCCCGAGCAGGGCGAGGAACACGTCCTTGGCCCGCGTGGCCTCGACAGCCTCGGCCCGAGCCTCTTCGGCGAGGGCGAGGAGTGCGTCGCGCTCGCGCTCACGAGCCTGAAGCAGCCGCCCGGAGCTTTCCAGCGCCTCGCCGAGCTGACCGAGCTCACACACGCTGGACGGCTCCATGTGGGGAGGGGTTCCCAGCGCCAGGGCGGCCGCGGCGTTCACGGCCTGGGTGATGGACCGCTCGATCCATCGCGAGAAGACCCAGACCCCGCTCGCGCTCACGAGCAGCAGCACGAGGCCGAGCCCTCCCACGGCGAGCATCGCGTCCCGCACGGGGGCGTCCATGACCTGCCTGGGACTGATGATGGCCGCGGTCCAACCGAAGGACCGCGACCGACTGAAGGCCACGTAGACGGACGCGCCATCCATCGACTCGTCGGCGTACACGTCCTCGTGCGAGGCCCGGGTGTGCGCCAGGAAAGAGGGCGTCGCCGACTGTCCGACGAAGCGCGCGGGGTCGCGAGTGCGGGCAGCCACCCTCCCTTGCTGATCGACCAGCGTGCGCGTCCACTCCTCGTACCCGGACGACTGGCTGGCGACCACCTGGGCGAGGGACTCCGGCGTGATGATGGCCGAGAGCACGTACCGGGGCACGCCATCGCGCATCACCGGCACCCGGACGGGAAAGGCGAACTCCCGTCGCGCGGCCCGGCCCACGGCGAGGTCTCCGACGAGGGGCTGTTGCGTCTGGAGGACGCGTGCGAAGCTCTCCGGCTCGGCGACGGCCGGCAGCGGAGCGCCCCACGGGAGGGAGGTATTCAGCAGCGGCTGTCCGTCCGAGGAGTGCAGCAGCACGAGCTTCCACGCTGGCTGCGTGCGACGCACCCGCTCGCACTCCGGGAGGAAGGCCTCCAGGTCGCCGCGAGCGAGCGGCTCGGACTCGGCCAGCGCTTGGAGCGTCCGGATGGAGCCGGAGATCTCCCGCTCGAAGTCCGCCGCGAGCGCACGCGCCGACTGGACCGCACGCCGCTCGGTGGCCTCGCGCTCCAGGCTCGCCAGCTGGAAGGCCACGACCGCGGCGAAGGCGACGGCGGGAAGCAGTGTCCCAACCGCGAGCCGGACGAGATGCCAGCGGAGTGGGAGGGACGGTGGCTGCGTCACACCGTGGCCATCGCCGCCACCGTCACGACGAGCACGAACTTGGAGAAGGGCAGCGGCTTCGTCAGCACACCGGACTTCGGCCACTTGTAGGCATCACACTCCACCCGCCCGAG
>NZ_DASVWK010000173.1:0-2084 GCF_036389735.1 Archangium sp.
CGGCACTGGCGATTACGTTCAACCAGCCAGTGAGCGTGGGCACGGTCTCTAGCGGCAACTCGTGGTGTGATTCCGGGGGGTGTGCCCTCCAGGGAGGCAGTGACTTCGTCGATGCCGCACATCCACTGGGGACATGGCGTCTTGTGTCCGGGGTTTATGTCGACACGAGCAAGAAAATCACGGTGTACGTCGACGGAGTGAAAGATGGAGAGGTGACGTTCACGACTGCGGGAAGCCCCCAGGTGAATGGAGCTACGCTGCAACTCGGACGGCGCAAATCCAACAACGGTGCCATGGCTGGGCGGCTCGATGATGTCCAACTCTATGGTGCGGCTCTACGCCCGGACCAGGTGCAAACCATCTATCGCTGCCCGGAGCGCTGCGGCTGCTGGTGAGGCAACGGATAGACTTATCTGGAAGGGGGAAAATGCCGTTCAACTGGTGCCAGTCCTCCTTCGAGAATGCATCGAGGTCGAAGCAGTACATGCGCTCGAAGCTGATGAACCCGGGGTGCTCGGGTCGTAGCTCCGCTTGGAGATCTTAGCGTCCCCTCATGGTTCACCCAGGGCGCGCGAGCTGGATGTCGTTGCGCGCCGCCCAGGCGCCGATGTTCTGTCGCTGGAGGGCCGCCGCCATCAGCTCCGGGAACTGGTCCGGCGTGCAGGCGAAGGTGGGGATGCCCAGGGTCGCGAACTGCGCGGCGTGGTGGCTGTCATAGGACGGCGTCCCCTGGTCGCTCAGCGACAGCAGGCAGATGACCACCACGCCGCTGCGCACCAGCTCCGCCGCCCGCTGGAGCATCCGCTGGGCGTTGCCTCCCTCGTACAGGTCCGTGACGAGCACGAGGATTGTCTGCGTCGGCCGGGTGACGAGCTGCTGGCAGTACGCGAGGGCCCGGTCGATGTCCGTGCCACCTCCCAGCTGCGTGCCGAACAGCAGATCCACCGGGTCCGACAGCTCCTCGCTCAGGTCCACCACCGCGGTGTCGAAGAGCACCATCCGCGTGGACACCGCGCGCAGCGAGGCCAGCACCGCCCCGAAGATGCTCGAGTAGACGACCGAGGGCGCCATGGAGCCGCTCTGGTCGATGCATAGCACCACGTCCCGCAGGCTCGAACGCCTGCGCCCGTGCCCCACCAGCTTCTCCACCACCACCGACTTGCGCTCCACCTGGTAGTTGCCGAGGTTGGCCCGCAGCGTCCGGTCCCAGTCGATCTCCGCGGCCCTTGGCCGGCGCGTGCGCGAGGACCTCGACAGCGCTCCCCGCACGGCCCGCTCCGTCGGGGCTCGCAGGCGCCGCTCCAGATCCTCGACCACCCTGCGCACCACCTTGCGCGCCGTCTCCTTCGTCTTCTGGGGGATGACCTTGCGCAGCGACAGCAGCGTCGCCACCAGTGACACGTCCGGCTCCACCGCCTCGAGCATCTCTGGCTGGAGCAGCATCTCCGTGAGCCCGAGCCGTGTCATCGCATCGCCCTGCATGACGCGCACGACCGAGGCGGGAAAGTACTCGCGGATGTCTCCCAGCCAGCGCGTCACGTGCGGCGAGGAGGCCCCCAGGCCGGCCTTGCGCTCGGAGTCGTACAGCGCCGCCAGCGCCCGGTCCATGCGCAGCTCGGCCTCCCCAAGTGGCACGCCCAGCGTGGACTGCGCGGGCTCGCCCAGGACGAGCCGCCAGCGCTCCAGCCGCTCCTCTTCAGCCGACTTCGCCAATTCGCACCCCCAGGATGGTGGACAGCACCGGCAGCACCCGCGCCACCCGCTCCGGTTCCAGCTCCTCCGCCACTGCCTTCGCGCCCCCCCGCGCCGGAGCGCCGGAGAGCTGCTTCACCCGCTCGCCCATGGCGCGCCGCTCGGAGGTGCTGAAGTCCGCGAACGCGCGCCGCACCAGGGGCAGGTGCTCGACGAAGGACTCCCGCGCGAGGCCCGCGAGCCACCCGTCCAGCGCCGCCCAGAGTTCCTGGCGGTGGAGCAGCAGCAGCGCGCTCCCCGAGACGAGCCCCTCCAGCCAGGCCGCCGCCTCGGTAGGAGGCACGGCCGTGGACAGCGCCCGCCGGGAGAGGGTCCCCAGCTCCTCGTCCCGC
>NZ_DASVWK010000174.1:0-13342 GCF_036389735.1 Archangium sp.
AAGGGAAACCGCAGCAAGAAGAAGCTGTCCAATCGCTCTTCCACGAAGAAGGCCGCCCTCAAGCGCCGTCGCGCTCGCGAGCGCCGTAAGTAGTTCGCTGCCTGCCTCCTCCCCTGTTCTCCAGGGGAGGGGGCAAGCAACCCTTCCCTGCGCCGGACTCCCCTGGGGCGGACCCGTCGGGGCAGCCTGAGGGGGTAGTACCCGCCGAGCCCTTGGCGGGAGGCATGACTCTCCGTTGCGCCGCTGAAGTGCCGGCGCCTACATTGCCCCGCGAATTCATGGCCCGGGAAAAGGACAACATCGTACTCTCCGACGAGCACAACTCGCGCGGCATCGAGCTTGCCGATCGCGGGTGGCTGGACGAGGCCATCAAGGAGTTCAAGAAGGCGATCGATCTCGATCCCGACTCCGCCCACGCCCACGACAACCTCGCCACCGTCTACGCGGAGAAGAAGCTCTTCCGTGAGGCCCTCGGCGAGTACCTCACCGCGCTCAAGCTGGAGCCGGAGAGCCCCACCGCGCACTACAACCTCGCCTGCTTCCTCTCCACGCACGCCGCCGAAATGGCCGTGTCGGAGTACCGCGAGGCCATCGAGTTGGATCCGGAGTACCCGGACGCGCACCTCAACCTGGGTCTGACGTACGCGGACCAGGGCCGCATCGAGGACGCCATGCGCGAGCTCCAGACGGCCATCGAGCTGGACCCCCAGGACGCCTTTCCCCGCCACGAGCTGGCCGCGCTGCTGATGGACGAGGGCGACTACCGCTCCGCCATCACCCAGCTCAAGGAAGTGGTGCGGCTGGAGGGGGAGAACTTCGAGGCGCACCTGGACCTGGGCATCTGCTACGCCCAGAAGGGCTTCTACGCGGAGGCCGAGCGCTCGTACGACAAGGCGCGCGCGCTCAACGCGGACGACCTGCTGCTCAACTACAACCTGGCCGCCCTCTACGCGCTGTGGGGACGCCGGCCCGATGCGTTGGCCTACTTGCAGAAGGCCGTGGCCGCGGATCGCCAGAAAGTTCAGGGCTGGCTCGCCTCGGATACGATGTTCGACTCCTTGAAGGGCGACCCCGAGTTCGAGGCGCTCTTCTGAGCGTCTGAGCTCCTCTATGGAATGGGTCTTCCTCGGACTGGCGATCCTGCTGGTCTTCGCGAACGGTTTCTTCGTGGCGACCGAGTTCGCCATCGTGAAGATCCGCCACACGCGCCTGCAGGCCATGGTGGACGATGGGCGCCCGGGCGCCTCCAACGCCATGAAGATGGTGGACAAGCTGGATGCGTACCTGTCCGCCACGCAGTTCGGCATCACCCTCGCGTCGCTGGGCCTGGGCTGGCTGGGTGAGCCGGCCTTCGCCCACCTGCTGGAGCCGGTGCTGAACCGGTTGGTGCCGGAGGCGGCGGGCGCCACGCTGGCGCACTCGCTGGCGGTGGCCTTCGCCTTCGCCATCATCACCTTCCTGCACATCGTGGTGGGGGAGCTGGCGCCCAAGAGCCTCGCCATCCAGCGCGCCGAGGAGACGACGCTGGCGGTGGCGCTGCCCATGCGGGCCTTCTACTTCGCCTTCTACCCGGCCATCTGGCTGCTCAACGGCGTGGCGGGCTGGGTGCTCAAGGCCTTCGGGCTGCACACCGCGCACGAGTCCAACGACGCGCACAGCGAGGAAGAGCTGCGCGTCATCCTCAACAGCTCGGCGCAGGCGGGCGCCATCACCATGCAGCGCGCGGAGCTGCTGGAGCGCTCGCTGGAGATGGCGCAGAAGACGGCGCGCCAGGTGATGGTGCCGCGCAACCAGGTGAAGTTCCTCGACATGGAGGAGCCCCTGGACAAGTGCATCGCGGACGCGCGCGCGGCGGGCCACACGTGGCTGCCGGTGTGCCGGGGGAACATGGACGCGGTGGAGGGCCTGGTGAACGTGAAGGACCTCTTCTTCCTCCTGTCCAAGGGCGAGCTGCGCAGTCTGGCGCAGGTGCAGCGGCCCGTGGTGTACGTGCCGGAGCACGTGACGCTGGAGCAGCTCCTCAACGAGTTCCGCCGCCGCCGCCGACAGATCGCCCTGGTGGTGGACGAGCACGGTGGCACCTCGGGCATGGTCACCCTGGCGGACGTGGTGGCCGAGGTGGTGGGCGACGTGGCCGAGCTGGGCCGGCGCATGGACGAGGTGCGCTCGCTGCCCGGCGGACGCTTCGAGCTGCCCGGCACGGCCCAGCTGGACGACCTGGAGGACCGCCTGGACGTCTCGTTCGAGATCGACGACGAAGACGTCGAGGTGACGACGATCGCCGGCTACATCATGGCCAAGCTGGGGCGGATTCCCGAGAAGGGGGACACGCTCAAGCTGGACATGTGGCGCATCCAGGTGGACGAGGTGGAGGGGCCGCGCGTGGTGCGGGTCATCGTGGAGCCCCAGTCCGGCCCGAAGCCGGTGGCCCCGGCCGTGGACGCCTGAACCGACTCAGCGCTTGCGCGTCCCCGACGGCTTCTTCTCCTTCTTCTCCGGGGCCGGGGCCGGGGCCGGGGTGGGGCGCTCCACCTTGAGCAGCTCCAGATCCGTGTTCTCCCCGGTGGCCACCTTCACGATGCCCACGCCGGGGGCGAACCAGATGTAGCTCTCCAGCGAGCGACCCACCGAGTCCAGGCGACCGGCGCGCGCCGTGGTGATGTTGCGCACCTTCAGGGCCTTGAAGGTGCCTGCGGAGACGGTGACCTCCTCCTCTCCGACGACCGTGGCCTCCTTGTCGAACGTGGAGGAGAGCACCGGGCGCAGGCCCCCCGGCAACTGGGCCGACGCGGGCGGCCGCAGCTTCACCGACAGGCTGTTCTTCCACGAGCCCCCCGGCACCATGGTCGTGGCCGACGGTACCACCACGCCCTCGGACGACACCACCTCGACGTCCATGCCCGAGGCCGACAGCAGCGTGCCCTCGAGCCCGCCCACCCCCGTGCGCACCCCGTCCGCGCCGCAGGTGGCCTCGGTGCTGCCCGCCTTGCCCCCCATGTCCACCGCCAGGGTGCTGGTGAGGCCCCCCTCCGTCGTCTTCACCTCGCGGGTGGCCAGCAACAGCTCCGAGCGACCCGCCCGGTAGGTCAGCCTCAGCCCCTCCTCCAGCGGAAAGTATGGATTGGGACAGTGGGCCGGGGGCGTCGCCGTGTCAGAGGGGACTGCTATGCCCGCCGGGGACGCTCCGACGAGGAGGGAGAAAGCAAGCAGGGGCCCGAACGTAGGTCGCCTCCAGAAAAGGTTGAAGAAAGGTAGGGTTTATTCCCTCCGGTACAAGTCCCCCCGGTCCCCCGGCCGGTGGGCACCATGCTTGCCTGCTCGCATATCGTCACGCATGGCAGGGTCACGCTTGATCGGTCGAGATCCAGCGTGCTACTCGTCTGATCGCTCCGGAGCCGATTTCTCGGCCTCCGGTGCCCTTCCTCCCTCGCCTGCACACCTGTCGGGAGCCCGTACTCGATGCGAATCAAACGGTTGGACATCACCGGCTTCAAGTCGTTCATGGAGCGCAGCGTCTTCACGTTCGATGACGGCGTCACGGGCATCGTCGGCCCCAACGGCTGCGGCAAGTCCAACGTGGTGGACTCCATCCGCTGGGTGATGGGCGAGCAGAGCGCGAAGAACCTGCGCGGCCGCGGCATGGAGGACGTCATCTTCAACGGCTCGGAGTCCAAGCCGCCCCTCAACATGGCCGAGGTGTCGCTCACCTTCCATGTGGATGAGACGGACACGCTCCCCGTCCACCTCTCCGGCCTGGCCGAAGTCACCGTGACGCGCCGGCTCTTCCGCAGCGGCGAATCCGAGTACCTCATCAACAAGACGACCTGCCGCCTGCTGGACATCACCGAGCTCTTCCTCGGCACCGGCGTGGGTACCAAGGCCTACTCCATCATCGAGCAGGGCCGCGTGGGACTCATCGTCTCCAGCAAGCCCGAGGACCGGCGCCACCTCATTGAAGAGGCCGCCGGCATCACCAAGTACAAGTCCCGCCGCAAGGCCGCCGAGCGCAAGCTGGAGGCCACCCAGGCCAACCTCCTGCGCGTCACGGATATTACGAGCGAGTTGGAGCGCCGCCTGGAGAGCCTCTCGCGCCAGGCGAAGAAGGCCGAGAAGTACAAGAAGCTCAAGACGCGCATGCGGGAGATCGAGCTGCACTCGGCCTCGCACCGTTTCCTGGAGCTGCACGCCGAGTCCAAGGTGCTCCAGACCCGGCTGGACAGCCTGGGCGGCGAGGAGCGCGAGGGCCTGGAGAAGCTGCGCGAGCTGGAGGTCATCATCGCCAACCGCCGCGCCGAGCAGGAGGCCGAGACCGAGGCCCTCCAGCGGCTGTCCGCCGAGGTGCACGCCCTGGAGAGCACCGTGCAGCGCACGGACCAGGACCTGGCCTACTGGCGCAAGGACCTGGAGGAGACGAGCGCCCGGGTGGGCCAGTCCGAGGCCGAGCTCAACGCCCTCAAGGCCCGGCAGGCCGAGGTGGCCGACACCATGGCCGCCCGCGAGGCGGAGCTGAGCAACATCGCCGGCTCGTGGAAGGAGGACGAGGTCGCCATGAAGGTAGCGCAGGAGGAACTGCGCCGGGCCACCCAGCTCCAGGCGGAAATCTCCCTGCGGCTGGAGCAGGAGCGGGCCGCCGTCGTCACCGTGGCGAGCCGGCTGGCCAACCACGAGAGCAACCTCGTCAACCTCGCCCGCCAGAAGGCGGACCTGGAGACGCGCCGCGCCCGCAACCGCGCCGAGGCGGAGTCCCTGCGCGAGCAGGAGAAGCAGCTCGACGACGTGCGCCAGCAGGTGGCCCGTCGGGTGGAGGAGAGCCGCCACCTCTCGCACGAGCTGGCCGAGCGCAAGGGCCACGAGGAAGAGGCCCTGGTGCGCACGCGCCAGGCGTTCATGGAGAACGAGGTCCAGGTCATCGGCCTGCGCGAGGAGCTGAGCGACAAGCGCAGCCGGCTGTCCTCCCTGGAGTTGCTCCAGAAGGACTACGAGGGCTTCGACAAGGGCGTGCGCGCGGTGATGGTGCGCGCCGGCGACGAGGCTCGGGCCCAGGGCATCTTCGGCCTCGTGGCGGACGTCATCTCCACCACGCCGCGCTACGAGCGGGCCGTGGAGGCCGCGCTGGGCGAGCGGCTCCAGCACGTCGTCGTGGAGAGCCGCGACAAGGGCGTGGAGCTGGTCGAGTACCTCAAGTCCGCCATCGAGGGCCGGGGCAGCTTCCTGCCGGTGCCCTCCTCCGAGCGCGTGCCCTCCGTGGTGGCGCCGGACACCTCCCGGCCCGGCGTGCTGGCCAGCGCCTTCCACGAGGTGACGTGCGAGGAGGCGCTCAAGCCGGTGGTGCAGCTGCTCCTCGGTGACGTGGTCATCGTGGACGACCTGGTCTCCGCCCGCGCCTACGCGGACGCCGAGGGCAATGCCTGCACCCTCGTCACCCTGGACGGCGAGGTGTTCCGCCCGGACGGCACCATCACCGGTGGCGAGCGCGAGGGCGCGGTGGTGGGCGCCCTCCAGAAGAAGCGGGAGATCTCCGAGCTGGCCGGCGAGGTGGCCCGGGTCGAGGAGCGCTACAACGAGATCCTCACCCGGCACTACACCCTCCAGAAGCAGATGGGGGACATGGAGGACGTGCTCCGCGGGCTGGCGAAGAACCAGCACGCCGAGGAGCTGAGCCTCGCCAACCAGGAGAAGGACCTCCACAAGGCGAGCGAGGACCTGGCGCGGGTGCGCGACCGGGTGCGGGCGCTGGACGCCGACGAGTCGCAGCTGGCCCACATGTACGAGGGGCTGGCGCACGAGGAGGAGAACAGCCGGGGCGAGGTGGCGCACGGCCAGGCGGACCGCGAGTCGCGCGAGGAGCGCGTGAAGCAGCTCGTGGGCGAGCTGGAGTCGCTCAAGCAGCGCGCGGAGACGGCCTCGGGCAACCTCACCAGCCTGCGGGTGAAGGTGGCAGCCGGTGGCGAGCGCGGCGAGTCGGCGCGCAAGGAGCTGGAGAGCCTGCTGGCGCAGAAGGAGGAGATGGCCAGCCGCGTGCGCAAGCTGGAGACCACCGTGCGCGACGGCTCGGCGCGGGTGACGGAGTTCCAGCGCCGCATCTCCGAGACGGAGGAGCTGCGCGGCAAGAAGGCCGAGGAGCTGCGCCTGGCCTCCGAGGTGCTGGAGGCGCGGCGCACGGCCCACGGCACGGCGTCGACCCAGGTGCGCGAGCAGGACACCGTCCTGCGCGAGCTGCGCACGAAGATGGAGAGCGTCACCCAGGGCCTGTCCCAAATCACCCTGCGCGAGCGGGAGATCGCCCTGGAGCTGGAGCACCTGGTGGCGGGCATCCGCGAGCGGCACGGCACGGAGCTCCAGGAAGAGGTGCACCGCTACCACCTGCTGCCCTCGCTGAGCGAGGAGGCGGAGCAGGAGCTGAAGGACCTGCGCGCGCAGGTGGACAAGATGGGGGAGATCAACCTCACGGCCATCGACGAGCACGCGGAGCTGGCCCAGCGCAGCGAGTTCCTGCTGACGCAGAAGAAGGACCTGGCGGACTCGATGGAGAAGCTCCAGGAGGCCATCCGGCGCATCGACGCGTCGAGCCGGGAGCGCTTCAAGCAGACGTTCGACATCGTCAACGAGAAGTTCCAGGCCATCTTCCCGCGGCTGTTCGGCGGCGGGCGGGCGAGCCTCATCCTGACGAGCGAGGGACAGGGTGGGGAGCCGGGCGTGGAGATCGTGGCGCAGCCTCCCGGCAAGAAGCTCCAGAGCGTGGGCCTGCTGTCGGGCGGCGAGAAGGCGCTGACGGCCGTGGGGCTCATCTTCGCCATCTTCCTCATCAAGCCGACGCCCTTCTGCCTCCTGGACGAGGTGGACGCGCCGCTGGATGAGGGCAACGTGGGCCGCTACAACGACATGGTGAAGGAGATGAGCAAGCAGTCGCAGTTCATCCTCATCACGCACAACAAGCGGACCATGGAGGTGTCGGACACGCTGTACGGCGTGACGATGGAGGAGCCCGGCATCTCCAAGCTGGTGAGCGTGAAGCTGCGCGAGGCCAAGGCCGCCAACGACAACGTCTCCGCGGCCTAGAGGCGGGCCCATGTCCGCCATACTCTCCAAGTCGCTCGCGAATGGCACCCGGATCTGGACCTCCCCCAACGGGGAGCTCCGGCCGTGGCGTCCTGCCCCGCATGTCCTCGTGTTGCGCTTCCGCGGGCCCTTGTTCGATGCCGAGTTCTCCCGGCTCGCCGTGACGGTCATCAACGAGTTCGTCGCCGACAACCCTCGCGGCAAGGTGGACATCTTCCACGACTGGGAGGGGATGGAACTCTACACCACCGAGGCCCGGACCGAACTCACGGACCTGGGCCTGCTGCTGGCGGCGCGGCTCGCCTCGCTCAGCGTGCTGGTGGGCTCGAGCCTCATCAAGATGGGCGTGACGATGGCCGGCATCAAGCTGGGGGGCATCCACGTGTTCACCACCCGGGACGAGCTCGACCAGGCCGTGCGGCAGGCGGTGGAGTCCCGGGGCGGCACGTACACGCCGCTGCCTCCGGAGGAGTAGACGAAAAAGGCGCGGAACCCGCTTCGGGTCCCACGCCTTCGCTGTTTCAGGCCCGGGTGTCCGGGCCAGGCGCGAGGACTACTTGCGCTCCTTGGGGCAGGCGCCCTGGTCGGCCTCGAGGCGCTTCTGCGCGTTGGCCAGATCCTGCTGGGTGCCGGCGATGACCTCCTGGCTCTTCGTCTCGACGTCGCCCCAGGCGGCGTCCTTGGCCTTGAGCTCCTGGGCGAGCGCCAGCGTGGCCTGGTCCACCTTGAGCTGGGCGTCGATGGCGTTCACCCAGCCCTGGGCGGAGTTGACGAGCGCCTGGCACTTGCTCTTCAGCTCGTCGACGAGCTTCCAGTCCTTGGTCTTCTGGTACTTGGAGACGATGGCGTCATAGGCCTCGGCGGCGTTGGAGCGGGCGCCGAAGGCGATGGCGGCGTTGGCCGAGCGCTGGTTGCGCTCCAGCTCGAGCTGGAAGAAGCGCAGCTCGGGCGGCAGCTCGGCGGAGGCCTCGGTGGCCTTCGAGTTGAAGTGGATGAAGCGGTAGGGGAACTTCAGCTGGTCCGTCTCCAGCTTGGCCGGCAGGGCCATCATCTTGGCCTGGAGGCAGGTGGCGAGCTGGTCACCCGCGGGGTTGCCCACCGGGTCGAAGGTGATGGCGGCGGCGGTGGCCGTGTCCTTCTTCAGGTCCACGTTGGCCTTGAGGATGGGCGGGGTCTTGTTGGCGAAGCCCGCGTAGCACTCGCACCAGTTCGTCTGGGCGAGCCGCACGGTGCCCGAGTAGTCCGAGCCCGGGTTGATGCCGAACTTGACGCTGGGGCTGTTGGCCGCCTCGTGCACGAAGGTGCTCTCGGACTGCACCGGCTGCGAGCCCTTGGGCAGGGCGGTGAGGGGCACGCGCGTGTCCACCACCTTCTGGATGCACGCAGAGCCCTCGGGGGTGAGGTTCTCTCCGGAGATCGTGTGGGTGCCGCCCTGCTCGGTGACGTCCGTCTTCACCACCACGCGGGTGGTGGTGCCGTCACCGCGGGTCTTGGGGTCCACCAGGCACTCCATCACCTCGGGCCGGATGGCGAGGATGGAGCCCACGAGGATGCCCTGGTTGACGGGCTGGGTCAGGGTGGACGTCGGCGTCTGCTGGCACACGGCCACGTCGAATGGATGCTGGTTGGTGATGCGCATCCGCTCCTCGGTGGTGGTTGGGGCACCGGGCTTGGTGGCCTGCTGCTGGCCGGCACAGCCGGCCGCGAGGAGGACGGAGGCGATGGCGATACGGCGCATCATGCGTGGAAATCTCCCTTGGGGGTGGGGTACTGCGGGGGCCTCATTTATCAAGACCCTCGGCGTTCTTGAGATCCTTCAGCCGCAGCCCGTTCTTCTTCAGGAGGCGGTAGAGGCTCTGCATGGACAGGCCGGTGTGCTGCTCGGCCGTCTTCATGTCGAAGTTGGACACGCGCATCACCTCGGCGAAGTAGAGGCGCTCGAAGTCGGCCACCACGCGGTCCTTGGCCTCGTGGTAGGGCATGCCGGTGACGATCTCCGCCACGCTGGTGGTGGGCTGCTGGCCCTCGGCCTTGCGCTCGGGCTGGGCCATGAAGTCCAGCCAGCTCACGTTGCCCGTCTCCTGCATGAGGGCGCCGCGCTCCAGCACGTTGCGCAGCTCGCGCACGTTGCCCGGCCAGTCATAGCCCTCGAAGAGGGCGAGCGTCTGCGGGGTGAGCTCGAAGGAGGACTTGAGGCCGCGCAGCAGGGAGCGGGCCAGCACGGGGATGTCCTCGCGCCGGGTGCGCAGCGGGGGCAGGCGCACGCGCGCCACCGCGAGGCGGTAGTAGAGGTCCGCCCGGAAGCGGCCCTGGCGCACGTCCTCCTCCAGGTTGCGGTGGGTGGAGGCGATGACACGCACGTCCACCGGCACCGGCGCCCCTTCCAGCGAGGGCACCTCGCGCGACTCCAGCACGCGCAGCAGCTTGGGCTGCAGCGACAGCGGCAGCTCGCCCACCTCGTCCAGGAAGAGGGTGCCGCCCTGGGCCGCCTCGAAGACGCCCCGGTGGCTGGCCTTGTCGTCCTCGTCGCCGCCGGAGCGCAGGCCGCCGAACAGCTCGCGCTCGGCCTTCTCCTCGGTGATGAGGTTGCAGTCCACCACCTTGAAGGGGCCGTGACGCCGGCGCGAGTGCTCGTGCACGGCGCGCGCCGCCAGCTCCTTGCCGGTGCCCGTCTCGCCCTCCACCAGCAGGTTCATGTCCTCGCGGGCGATGCTGCGCAGCTGCGCGAAGACGAGCCGCATCTGCTCCGAGGTGCCCACCAGCGCCCCGAAGGCGTCCGCGCCTCCCATCACCTCCACCTCGGTGGAGCGCGACTCCTGCTTGAGCGCCAGCTTCGTCTTGCCCAGCTGGACCTTGTCGCCCGTCTGCACCAGCGCCTGCATCACCTGGTGGCCGTCGAGGAAGGTGCCGTTGCGGCTGCCCAGGTCGCGCACCACGAAGCCCTGCGAGGTGCGCTCCAGCTCCACGTGCCGGCGGCTCACCGTGGGATCGCTGAGGACCAGGTCACTGGCCGGATCCGAGCCCACGCGCAGCAGGGAACCCTGCGTGGTGAACTTCTTGCCCTTGTCCGGTCCGCCCACCACCTCCACAGTCCACTCACGCACCTGGATCCGTGTCGAGCGAGCCTCGGGGCTCTGCACGGTCTGGGTGACCTCCGGCCTGTCGTTGATCATCGGCGTTGACCCTCCCCCCGGTGAGGCGGGCTGGGAGCCCGGCCAGCGTCACGGGAGTTCCCTGTTTATGGGGCCCGGCACGAGGGGGCAAGCCTTTGTCTTACCAAGGTGGGTCAACTCGGGGACTGTCGTCTCCCCGACGGAACTGCTCCACCCAGGGGCGCAGCAGGAGCTGCTGCTCCGCGCGCACGGCCTGGGCGGTTCTACCTGTGGGCCCGCTAGTAACTGCCGGGCGGATCGCTGGCCGGGAAGGACTCCTTGGACTGCTCGTCCACGGTGTCGTCTCCCAGCTTTCCGCCGGACTTCACCCGGGAGTTGGTCTGCGTCCCGGACGCCTTGCTGATGCCGGGGGTGCCATCGACCACCAGATGCTTGCCCTGGCCGCCGGCCCCGGCCTGGACGCCCTCGGCCCGCATCAGCCGGGCCCCGAGCAGGTTCTTCGCCCGCTCGGCGATGTCCCGCTGAGACTCCTGGTAGTCGCGGAAGAAGTCCACCAGCTCCTGGTCTCCACTCTGCTCGGCGTCCTGGATGTACTGGCCGACCTCGGACGCCGCCTGGAGACAGTGGTAGAGCACGCTGATGACGTCGTAGTTCTCGTCCTTGGTGCCCGTAGCCTGTTCCCCTGCCTCTGCCATGTGCGCCTCCCTGCGTGGATTGCTCACGGCAAGCTGCGCACGGTGGAGGAGGGCGCCCACCAAGCCCGGCTGCTCGCCTGGTTCCGGGCAGGCGGCTCAAGCGCGAAGCATCGGGTCGAGCCGTCCCTCACTGTCCAGGCGAGCGAGATCGGAGTAGCCCCCCACGTGGGTCTCCCCGATGAAGATCTGCGGCACGGTGCGCTGGCCGCCGCTCATCTCCACCAACCTCGTGCGCATGTCATCGTTGCCGGTGACGTCCACCTCCTCGTACTTCACGCCCTTGCGCGTCAGCAGATCCTTGGCCCGGACGCAGTAGCCGCAATAGGTGGTGGTGTAGATTTTGACGGGCTTCATGCGAGTCCTCCTGGGTCTTCCTGAAGGTAAGAGGGCAGGGGGCGCCACGCCACCCGACCTCTGGCTGCCCGCAATGCGAACGGCCCCCGGCTCCACGAGGGAACCGGAGGCCGTATGCGGGGCTCGGAGCGCGGGGGGTGACCCGCGCTCCAGGCCGGAAGGGCTTACATGCCCATGCCGCCCATGCCGCCCATACCACCCATGCCACCCATGCCGCCGCCGGCGCCGCCCGCGTCCTTCTCCTCCTTCGGGCGCTCGGCCACCATCGCCTCGGTGGTCAGCATGAGGGAGGCCACGGACGCCGCGTTCTGCAGCGCGTAGCGGCTCACCTTGGCCGGGTCGATGACGCCCGCGGCCAGCAGGTCCTCGTAGACGCTGGTGGCGGCGTTGAAGCCGTACGAGCCAGTGCCCTCCTTGACCTTGTTGACGATGACGCTGCCCTCGAGGCCGCCGTTGGCGACGATCTGGCGCAGCGGCTCCTCGACGGAGCGGCGGATGATGTCCACGCCGAACTTCTCACCGGCTTCCACCTTGAGGGTGTCCAGGACCTTGGAGCAGCGCAGCAGGGCCACGCCACCGCCAGGAACCACGCCCTCCTCGACGGCGGCGCGGGTCGCGTTGAGGGCGTCCTCCACGCGAGCCTTCTTCTCCTTCATCTCGGTCTCGGTCGCGGCGCCCACGTTGATGACGGCCACGCCGCCCACCAGCTTCGCCAGACGCTCCTGGAGCTTCTCGCGGTCGTAGTCGCTGGTGGTCTCCTCGATCTGGGCGCGGATCTGCTTCACGCGCGCCTCGATGTCCTTCTGCGCACCGGCACCGTCGACGATGGTGGTGTTGTCCTTGGTGATGGTGATGCGCTTGGCGCGACCCAGGTCGTTCAGGGTCAGCGTCTCCATCTTGATGCCGAGGTCCTCGGCGATCATCCGGCCGCCCGTCAGGGTGCCGATGTCCTCGAGCATGGCCTTGCGGCGGTCACCGAAGCCCGGGGCCTTCACCGCGGCCACGTTCAGCACGCCACGGATCTTGTTGACCACCAGGGTGGCCAGGGCCTCGCCCTCGATGTCCTCGGCGATGATCAGCAGCGGCTTGCCGGAGCGGGCCACCTGCTCGAGGATGGGGAGCATGTCCTTCATCGAGGAGATCTTCTTCTCGTTGATGAGGATGAGGGGATCGTTCAGCACGACCTCCATGCGCTCCGGGTCCGTCACGAAGTACGGGGAGAGGTAGCCGCGGTCGAACTGCATGCCCTCGACCACGTCCAGGGTGGTGTCGAGACCCTTGGCCTCCTCCACCGTGATGACGCCCTCCTTGCCGACCTTCTCCATCGCGTCGGCGATGATCTGCCCGATGGTGGTGTCGCCGTTGGCCGAGATGGTACCGACCTGGGCGATCTCCTTCTTGTCCTTGGTCGGCTTGGCCAGGTTCTTCAGCTCGGCCACGATGGCCGCCACGGCCTTGTCGATGCCGCGCTTGATGTCCATCGGGTTGTGACCGGCGGCCACCAGCTTCGCGCCCTCGCGGAAGATGGCCTGGGCCAGCACGGTCGCCGTGGTGGTGCCGTCACCGGCCACGTCGGAGGTCTTCGAGGCAACCTCCTTCACCATCTGGGCGCCCATGTTCTCGAACTTGTTCTCGAGCTCGATCTCCTTGGCGACGGTCACGCCGTCCTTGGTGATCGTGGGGGAGCCGAACGACTTCTCGATCACCACGTTGCGGCCCTTGGGCCCCAGGGTGACCTTGACCGCGTCGGCCAGGATGTTCACGCCGCGGAGGATGGCTTCACGCGCACGGACGTCGAAAAGAATTTCCTTGGACATATTGGATGCTTTCTTTGGGTAGGGGGAGGAGCGGGGGGGATTACTTCTCGATCACGCCGAGCACATCCTCCTCACGGAGAATGAGGTGCTCCTCGCCGTCGATCTTGATCTCGGTGCCCGCGTACTTGCTGAACAGGATGGTGTCGCCGGCCTTGATGTCGAGCGGGCGGACCTTGCCGTCCTCGAGCACCTTGCCATTGCCGACCGCGAGCACGTGGCCCTCGAGGGGCTTCTCCTTGGCGGTGTCGGGGATGAACAGACCACCCTTGGTCTTGTTCTCCTCGGCCACGCGCTTCACGATCAG
>NZ_DASVWK010000175.1:0-3448 GCF_036389735.1 Archangium sp.
AACGGCTCCAGGAGCATGAACGGCTCAACCTGGAGCTTCAGGAACTGCAGAAGAACATCCTGAAGTCCATGGAGACGACCTTCTTGGGGATTACCACCCAGGACAATCTGCCGGTCGAGCGGGTCATCAGGACCTGCAACATGACGGACGCCGCGTTCTCCTATCAGGTCCTCGAAGAGAGTGAGGACTGGTCCGAGACGATGGTGCTCGAGCCCAGGGAATGCCGCGCGTACCATGTCAAAGGCTATCATCCCCGTGTCCCGGTGAGATACAGCGGCGCCCTGACAGGGAATGTCTATACGCCGGGTGAGGCCATGGCGGGGATGGTGGTCGGGCGGCCAGCCGATCTCGATAGGGATTGGCGGCCCTGGGAGAACCACCTCGTCACGGGCCAGGACAACAGCCTCCAACTGAAGCCGATCTACACCGGGCAGAAGTCGTGGCCGCTCGGGATCCAGGTGAGGTAGGACGGGGGGATAGTGGCGCTGGGGGGGCCAGAGGCTCTAGCATTCGACCTGATGCGTCAGGTTCATTATCAGCCGCTCGGCCCTCTGCTCTCGGGCGAGGGCTCCCGTGCCTTCCTCGCTCTGGCTCTCGAGAACGGTGCCCCACCGCGGCCTGTCGTGCTGGTGTGGGCTCCGCCCGAGGTGGCGCGGGATCCAACGCAGGTGGCTCGCCTCCAGCGTGAGACGGCACGCGCCGTCGTCTTCGAGCACCCCAACATCCTCCGCGTGCACGGACTGGCGGCCCTGGACAACCAGCTCGCCCGTGTAACGGAGTTCGCTGACGGTGAACCCCTGCGCCGGATTTTGGAGGCCAGCCCCCGCCTGCCGCCTCCCTTGGCCGCGCTCGTCGCCGCCGACGTCGCCATGGGCGTCCACTACGCCCATGTGGCGGGCACCGATGACGGGACTCCGCTCGTCCACGGCGACCTGCGCCCGGAGACCGTCATGGTCTCCTTCAATGGTGTGTGCAAGGTGACGGGCTACGGTGCGCTCGGGGTGGCTCCTCGGGAGGGCAATGGTCGCCGGGTGCGCAACCGACGCCTGTACATCGCCCCCGAGCAGCTCATGGGCGGTCGGGAGGCCTCCTCCGTCCTGACGGATGTGTTCCTCCTGGGCCTGCTGCTCTATGAGTGCCTCTCGGGACGCAAGCCCTTCCAGGACTCGTTGGAGCCCGACAAGGCCATCCTCTCCCGCCCGCTGCCGCCCCTCCCAACGGAGATTCCACTCGCCCTCAATGAGGTGGTGCGGCGCGCCACGTCGAAGCGCTCCGGCGAGCGCTACCCGAGCGCCCTGGCCTTCCGCGAGGCCCTGGTGGCCGTCGTCGGCGAGCTGCCCACCCACGCGGCCTTCGCCGAGTTCCTCACGACGCTGATCCCCTCGGACAGCGAGGCCCGCACCGCCCGCAGGAAGATGATCGAGAAGGGGATCGAGGCGGTGACACGCCACGCTCCTTCGCGGTCCCCGACGCCGATCGGCGTCCCCCTGGTGAGGGCTCCTGACCCGGTGGTGGTGCCCCCCGCCGCTCCCGTTCCCCCGGTCCCGGTGGCTGTCGCGCCCGCGCGCCCGTCACGCTCGCCGGTGTTCCTGGGCGTCGCCCTCGGGGTCCTGCTGATCGCGGGCGTGGTCGGCGCCCTCCTGGGCAACCGGGTGGAGCCCGCGCTCGTGGTGCCCGAGGACGCGGGCGTGGTGGCGACCCCGGCTCCCGTCGTGGAGCCCCCGGCCCCGGCCCCGGCTCTGGAGCCGCTGGACGCGGGCGTCCAGGTGGTGAGCGTCCCGAGCAAGGTCGACGCGGGAACGCCCGTCGCGCCGCCGGCCAGCGTGCCCACCATGATGGTCGAGCTCTCCGTGACGCCCGAGGCGGATGTGTCCATCGCGGGCCGGGCGCTTGGCCGTACACCGCTGACGGTTCCGCTCCCGTACGGCCGCCATACCCTGACCCTGGTCAACGCCGAGCTGGGCTACCGGACGGCCCGGATGATCGACGTGCGTCCCACGGGCTCGGGGATCTTCCGCATCCGCCTGGGCATGGGCTCGGTGCTGGTGCTCGCTCCCAGCGGGTCCCAGCTCACGCTCGACGGGCGGGAGATAGGGCCGGCGCCGCGCTCGGAGCTGTCGATTCCCGAGGGCGAGCACGAGCTGCTCGTCACCTTGAATGGAGCCGTCTGGCGCAAGTCCCTCTGGGTGCCGGGGGACAAGCGCATGGTGCTCAACGTGGACTTCGAGGAGCAGCCCACCTCGACCGCCCAGGACACGCCCTGACCCCTGGCCTCCTCCCGGGAGGGAGGAGGCGCAGCGGTTGACGGCGCGTGGTTCAGGGCGTGGTCGTGGTCGCCTGGGGCGCGTCGGTGGGGGCGGGGGCCTGGGCAGCCGCCTCGGCCTCCGCCTTGGCCTTGGCTTCACGCTCGAGCCGGTTCTTCGCCTCCTGCTCGGTCAGCGTCTTGATGCTGGCGAGGCCCTTCTCGAAGTCCTTACCGATCATCCCGTCCATGTCCATGAACAGGGAGAAGGCCTTGCCCACGAAGGTGTTGTGACCCTCCATGATCCAGCTCACCGTGACGCTGCCCTCGGCCGCGGGCTGGAACGTGAAGGTGGTGGCGTTGACGGCCTCCCAGGGCTTCTGGAACTCGAGCTGGATGTTGATGCGCTCGTACGGCTTGGCGTCCAGGATGGTCATCTTCCCCTGACCGACCTTGTCATTGCCGGACCAGGCGTAGGTGGCGCCGGGGCCCGCGTACGGCCCGTCGAAGGTCTTCTTCATCTGCGGGTCCATCGCGTCCCACGGCGACCAGAAGTGCCAGCGGTGGAAGTCGTTCACCAGCCCGAAGGGCAGGTCGGCGGGGGTGGCCATGGTGAGCGACCGCTCGATGCGGAAGGTGGACGGCTGCCGCGAGACCAGGACGACGAAGCCCGTGATGAGGATCGCGAGCGCGAACAGGATCTTCTTGAACATTCCTTCTTCTTTCTCCAGAGGCTGGGGGAAGCCCGCGTCCAGTATGCCCAGACACGCCCTGGCTGCCCAGACTTGTCCTCAACGGGCCGGCAAAATGGGAAGCACCTGTGGTAGTGCGGGGAGCACGCATGGCACTCCCCCCTCGCTACGGTCGCTCGCTTGCCCAGAAGGCACGCCAGCGCACGCCGGGCCACCATTACAACGCGAGCTTCCTCTCGGCGGCGGATCGCACGGAGATCCTCTCCTGGCTGGGTACCCTGCACCCGCTCTGGGAGGAGCGCTACTCGAAGCACTTCCCGCCTCCCCCGGGGCAGTCGCAGCGGCGGCTGCTGCGTCCCGTGTACTGGCTGGGTAACTGGCAGTTCGCCTGCCTCGACTACTACCGCCCTCCCAAGGGCGTGAAGGACCGTTGCGTGAAGGCCGAGCCCTTCCCGGCGGTGCTCCAGCGCCAGGTGGACAAGGTGGAGCAGCTCGCGCGCCGGATGTTCCGCGG
>NZ_DASVWK010000176.1:0-9267 GCF_036389735.1 Archangium sp.
CCGACGCCTGCTTACTCACGGACGAGGGGTGCACTGGTAGGACTCGCGCTTGAGTCCACCCGTCTCGTCCTTGGGTCCAGGTCCGGTGCCGGGCGCGCCCGGGTCGCGGATGTCGAAGGTGGTGCCTTGTACGGAGAAGGACGAGTTGGGGTCGCCGCACCAGATGCCCACGGAGGGGCCCCCGCCGCCATTGCCGCCGTGGCCACCCCGGCCGCCGTTGCCGCCGTTGCCGCCGTTGCCACCATTGCCACCCGTGGTGGTGAAGCCCGTGGCGGTATCCCTGACGAGGGTGGCCTTGCCACCAGCACCGCCCCTGCCGCCAGGGCTCCCGGACTCACCCGTGCCGCCGGTGCCGCCTGGGCCGCCGCCGAGTGTGCTCAAGACGGAGGACTCCAATTCCACCCGTCCCTGGATCAGCAACAGGGCGATGGACGCGCCGCCGCCGCCACCACCGTTGGCGGGGTTGCCTGGACAGCCGCCGGCACCGCCGCCGCCGCCGCTGGCCCCCACCGAGGTGATGGACACGCCCGGCCTGTCGAGCAGGCAGGCACCACCGCCGCCCCCGCCGCCCCCACCTCCGCCGGGAGTGCCCCCGTCACCCGCCTTGCCGAAGTTCGGCGCCCAGGTGTTGGCCGTCAGCTTGCCGAGACCATCTCCCGCCTCGCCATCCGGGCCGGCCACTCCTCCGAGGCCATCCGCCCCCTTGCTTCCGGGCATCCCCATACAGTTGTTCGCCGCGGTCTCGATGGTCTGCTCACCCCGGATTCCTCCATCCGCGGAGGGAATGCCGCGCTCCCCGGCGGTCGCCGTCCCGCCTCCTGCCCCGGTCACTCCCCCGTTCCCACCCCGTCCACCTTGATACGTGACGGTACCGGTGACGGTGCCGCAACCGCTGATGCCGGGCGAGCCTCCAGCGGGTGCCGGGCCCGAAGGCGCCTGCGTGGTGTCCACCCCCGGGCCGCCATCCGCGCCGCCCTGGGTCAGCTGGGGGGGAGAGTTGCCCGGCGCACCGGGCCCGCCGCTCTCGGCCACGATCCGCACGTAGCGCAGTCGCACGCCGCTCGAGTTCAACACCCGCATTCCGATGGAGGGCACACCGCCGTCGCCACCTCGGGCCGACGTGATGCTCAACCGATCCAGGAGGACGCCCCCGTCCTCGCCCAGCCCGCTCACCGTCAGGCCGATACCGCCGCCCCGGATGTGGGTGACGTAGCCCGCGTCGCGCTTCCAACCCCCGTCCACGCCAGCGTAGCCGCCATGGAGCGAGACGGACTTGTTCAGCTGGATCGCCGGCTCGTCATAGTCACCCTGGGCGAGGTAGAGCGCCTTGCCCTCGCTGGTGGCCCGCTGGAGGGCGAACGAGAGCGTCTGGAACGGAGCCTCGCGCGTGCCGGCATTGGTGTTGCTGCCCACGGCCGGGTCGACGAAGAACGCGTTCCTGATGTCGCCATCCACGCCATCGCAGTTGGCGTCGAAGAAGGCATTGTCCGGTACGTCGATCAGCTCGGGATCGCACTTGTCGGGGTTGCAGCGCCCGGACGCCACGCACTCCTGGAACGCCTCGTCGAACTTGTAGCAGCCGGTGATGGCCAGCGACGCCAGCGCGAGCCCCACGGAGAAAAGCTTCCTCGCCTCGAGCATGTGATGACTCCTCACGGCAGCGTTCCCACCAGACCCACCATTCCACCCTGTGGGCCCATGGAGGCGGTGGGCCGCACCTGGACCGCGTCGTCCTCTTTCGTGCCGGACAGCAGGTAGACGAGTCCGGTCGTCACCACGCCGGCCGCGCCCAGCGCGAAGGATGCCCGGCTCAGGTTCTGCGACAGCTTGCCGGAGTCCTTCAGCGCGAGGCCCTTCTGCGGATCCATCAGCTCCGGGTCCGTCAGCTCGCGGTAGCTCTTCCCCGCATCCAGATAGAAGTACGTTCCCACCCCCAGCAGCACCGCGCCTCCGGCGGCGGGCATCCAGGCCCAGCCTGGCGCGTTCGAGCGGCGGGTCGTCACCGTGGGCGGGGGCCGCACCGGCTGGACCGGCGTGGTCTGGGGTGGGGGCGCCTCGACGACCGGGGCCTGCGCGGACGGGCGCAGCGCCTGGCGCATCCGGGGCACCACCCGCTCGCTGGCCTGGGTGAGCGCGTCCAGGAGCTGATCCTCCCGCACCCCGGGCACGTAGTGCTCGGCGAGCAGCTCGCCATCGCGGGTGGCGTAGATTTTCAGACCCACCCGGTAGCCGCTGAGGAACTGCACCAGCTCGGCGATCAGCACCGCGTCGGCCTGGGCGGCCTCTCCCAGGGTGATGCGGCAGGAGGCCTCCAGCCGGTTGCACCCGAGCACCTCCTTGCGTTGCGCGGGGGGCATCCGCTGGGACAGCTCCGAGGCGCGGACCACCTGGAGGCCCTCGGTCTTGAGCTGCTCGTACACGTGCTCCTGGGCGAAGGAGACGATGTGCGAGGGGACGCCCGCGGCCTCGGGCGGGGCGATCAGCACGGAGAGGGGCGCCTCGGAAGACGCGGGCGCCTGGCCGAGCACGACGAGCGTGGCGAGGAGTGGAAGGAACACGATGGTGGCACTTTCCCCGCACAATGCGCCCACCGCAAGGTCACGTCCTCGCGATGATGCCGGGGAGTGGCCACCGGGGCCCCCCGCCCGGCTCAGCGGCGCGGCTTCTCGGGGATGGGCTTGATGTGCGTCTTCTCCGAGTTGTCCAGCTCGGGCGGCTCGTCGTCATCGGGCACGGGAGGAGCGGGCCGGGCGGGGGGAGGCGCGGGCCGGCGCACGGGAGCGGGCACGCCCGGGCGCTGGGCGGTGGGACCGGGGGGGCGCTGCTGCGGGGGCAGGTTGGGCCGGAGCGCCGGGCGCGGCGGAGCGACTCCCCGGCCCTGGGTCTCATCGTCGTCGGCCAGGAGGTCCGCAGCGATCTGCACATTGGGCTCGTCCGCGGGGGCGCCGAGCCCGTCGTCGGACGAGGAGGCGAAGGGGTTGCGCGTGGGCGGCGGGGTCCGGTCGTCATCCACGGGAGGCGGGGGCCGGTTGGCGGGCAGGTTGGGCCGGAGGGCGGGAGCGGCGCGCGCGACGGGGACCTCGGCGGTCCTCGGCCGGGCGGCGGCCACGGGGGACGGCTCGGGGGGGAGCTTGGGCGCGAGGGGGAGGTTGGCGGGCACCTGCACCTGCACCGGTGCGGAGGCGGGCGAGGGGGGCTTGCCGTCCTTGGCGTCGCGGGCCTCGTCCTTCAGCCGCTGCTCGAAGTTGCTCCACTCCTTCTTGAAGTTGGAAGGATCCGGCTCGCCGCGCTCGCGGTGCTTGAGCGAGGGGGCCCAGCGGACGGAGTAGCTCTCACCGGCGGCGAAGGAGGGCGGGGCTGGCACGCCGTAGGTGGCCGGGTCGAAGAAGGACTCGTCCAGGTCGGCGAAGCCGTAGGCGCGCGCCCGGGCGACGAAGTTGGGGATGATGCCGGTGGGCGCGTGGTAGCCGAGGATGTGGCCGTCCTCGTCCTTCGTCACCGGGGTGAAGACGAAGATGTCCTGGGTGCGGTAGTCGCCCTTCTCGGTGAGGGGGAGCACCTCGGACAGGGCGATCGTCTTGCGGCTGCCGTCGTGGAGACGCTCGCAGCAGACGATGAAGTTGATGGCGCTGACCACCTGGGCGCGGATGGCCACCATGGGCAGGTCGATGCCGGACATGAGGCAGAGCGACTCGATGCGGCGCAGCGTGTCGGTGGGCGTGTTGGCGTGGGTGGTGGCCAGCGAGCCGCCGTGGCCGGTGTTCATCGCCTGCACGAGGTAGAAGGCCTCGCCGCCGCGCACCTCGCCCACCACGATGCGGTCGGGGCGCAGACGCAGGGCCGAGTTGAGCAGGTCTCCCATGTCCACGGCGCCCTTGCCGAACTTGTCCGGGGGCCGGCTCTCGAAGGGGACGATGTGGGACTGGTTGAGCTGGAGCTCCGCCGAGTCCTCGATGGTGAGGATGCGCTCCTCGTCGGGGATGAGGGAGGAGACGATGTTGAGCAACGTCGTCTTGCCCGAGCCCGTACCACCGGACACCAGCATGTTGAGCTTGGTGTGGATGCCCGCGTCGATGAGCCGCGCCATCTGCGGCGTCATCGACTTGAACTTGATCAAGGAGTCGATCGTCAGCTTGTCCTTGAAGAACTTGCGGATGGAGATGGTGGTGCCCTTGCGGGCGATGGGCGGGATGACGACGTGGATGCGGCTGCCGTCGGGAAGGCGCGCGTCCAGGCGGGGGCGCTCCTCGTTGAGGAGGCGACCGACGTACTGGGCCATGTTGCGCGCGGCGCCCAGCAGGCCTTCCTCGGTGAAGGAGGCATCGACCTTGGAGACCTTGCCCTTGCGCTCGATCCAGATGTCGGTGGGACCGTTGATCATGATCTCGGAGACGTTCGGGTCGTCGAGATAGGGGACAACGGGCTTGAGGAAGGCGCGGAGCGACTCGGAGTACATCGACATGGCGCCCCCGAGGGTAGCCCGAGAGCGGCCCAGGCCCAAGAGGAGGACCCGGTCGCCGGGGAGCCGGGGGGGCGGGGAGGCAGGGGCCTGGATGTAGGCCCTGGGCTACGGCGTGCTGGACAAGGGGTGAGCCCCCGAGGGGGCCGGCCCTCTACTTCAGCACGTAGGTGGCGAGGACCTTCTGGACCTCGACGATGTTCGACCCCTTGCCGAACTGTTTGACGAGGGGCTCGGGCGAGCCGGAGATCCAGATCTTCAGCTCGGAGTCCGCGTCGAAGCTGCCCGCCGTCTCGATGCAGAAGCGGGTGATGGACCGGTAGGGCAGCGACATGTACTCGACCTTCGAGCCCGTCATCCCCTGCTTGTCGACCAGGAGCAGCCGCTTGTCGGTGAAGAGGTAGAGGTCGCGGAAGATCTTGAAGGCCTTCTCGAGCCTCTCGTGGGGCGCCATCACGGCGACCGCTTCTTCCTGGAGCTTGCTGACGTCGACCTCGGAGGCGTTACCCAGCAGGTTATCGAAGAGACCCATTGTGCCCTCATTTCCAGGATGCGGACCCAATCCTACAGGGAACGTGCGCCGGGGAGAAGGAGAAGGACCGCGGAGGAGTGAATGTCAGACCGGAAAAGTAGGGTGGAGCGGGGCTTCACCCGTGCTTGGATGGGACCCCTGACGCGGAGGCGCAATGGGATCGATGAAGGACAGGCTGCCGGCGGACTGGAAGAAGGTCCTGAAGGACGTGCTGGACAGCCCGGGGGTCACGGAGCTGGAGGCGTTCGTGGCCCAGGAGCGGCGCGAGCACACGGTGTACCCGTCGGAGGAGGACCTGTTCTCGGCGTTCCGGCTGACGCCGTACGCTGACGTGAAGGTGCTGCTGCTCGGGCAGGACCCGTACCACGGGCCGGGCCAGGCGCACGGGCTGGCGTTCTCGGTGCAGCCGGGAGTGAAGCCGCCGCCCTCCCTGGTGAACATGTTCAAGGAACTCCAGAGCGATGTGGGCGCGCCGAAGCCGAAGGACGGCTCACTGATTCCGTGGGCGAAGCAGGGGGTGCTGCTGCTCAACGCGGTGCTGACGGTGCGCCAGGCGGAGCCCAACGCGCACGCGGGGCGGGGCTGGGAGGCCTTCACCGACGCGGTCATCCGGAAGGTGAGCGACAAGCGGGAGCCGGTGGTGTTCCTGCTGTGGGGCAGCTACGCGCAGAAGAAGGAGCCGCTCATCGACACGACGAGACACGTCATCCTCAAGGCGCCGCATCCCTCGCCGCTGTCGGCGAAGAAGGGCTTCTTTGGAAGCCAACCCTTCAGCAAGATCAACGCGGCGCTCGAGAAGGCGGGGCGAGAGCCCATCGACTGGCGACTGCCGGCGTGAGACCGGAGGCGCCCAGGGCGGAGTACGCTGGCGAGGCACCTGAACACCCGGGCCCGCTCGGACCCACGAGCAAGCCGCCTCGCGAGCGGTTAGAGTCTCGTTCATGGCGAAGACCGCACCCCGCAAGGCCCCGGCGAGCCGGAAAACGGCCGTCCGCGCGGCTCCGAAGAAGAAGAGCGCCGTTGCCGTGAAGAAGAGCCCCTCGTCCGTGAAGAAGCGTGCGGCTCCGGTGAAGAAGCCCGTCGCCGCGAAGAAGCCCACCGTCGCGAAGAAGTCCCTCGCGCCGGTGGAGCCTCCCGCCCCCGACGTCGTCGCCGCTCCGAGCGAGACGCCCCTCACCGCCGAGCCCGTGCCCGAGATGAAGGCCCTGCCGGCCGGTGAGCCCGTGGGTGGCCCCACGCTGCCCTTCGAGATCGACCCCAAGCGCGTCGAGGAGAGCCTGCGCAAGATGGGCGAGGAGCTCGTCCACTGGACGAACAAGGGCCGCTACACCAAGGTGCGCTTCAAGTTCCGCGGCAAGCAGCTCCTGCCGGACCTGCCCATCGCCGCCGTGGTCGCCGCCGAGGGTCTCACCTTCTACTGGGGCGGCATCCTCCGCGCGCTCATCGTCACCGTGGCCGGCGGTAGCCTGCTCCAGGTGGAGCTCGTCAACGACGCCGACAAGCGCGTGCAGGCCGGCAAGGAGGCCCTGCTCGCGGGCGAGCTGGACGAGGCCCTCTCGCTCTTCCGCGAGGCGCTCGCCATGGACCGCGACAACGTCGGCGCGCACCTCAATGTGGGTGTCGCCCTGAAGCTGAAGGGGGACCGGGTGAGCGCCCTGGCCTCCTTCGAGCGCGCCAAGGCGCTGGACCCCGAGGGCCCCCTGGGCGCCGAGGCCGAGCGGCTCGCCGTCCCCCTGCGTCCCAAGGACGTCATGGCCCAGACAGGCTGAGCCCATGGGCGCGCCCATCCAGGACGAATACGAGGTGCGCCTGGAGGGCCGGGCGGTGGTGCTGCCGCCCGCCCGCAAGCGCTTCTACAACCTCGTGCTGGCGCTGGCCGACTCCCGCTGGGAGGAGCGGCTGCGCCAGGAGCTTCCCCTGCTGCGCGAGGTGGCCGCCCACCAGGAGGAGGTGGACGAGGTGCTCGCCTATGCCCTCCGCCGCGCCGAGGCCGAGGCCTGGCCCACCAGCAACCCCACCGTCCGCGGCGTGTACGAGGTGCACTCGCTGCGCGAGCAGCTGGCCCGGGACGTGGCGCGCAAGCTCGGGCGCAGCGCCCGGGAGCCCCTGGGGCGCCTGATGCTCGCCCTGGAGGACTGGCTGCTCACCATTCCCCGCGTGGTGCCTCCCCACCTGCGCTGGAGCACCGCGCTGGAGGTGCTCCCGGACTCGCTGCCCGCGCTCCGGGAGGCCGCCGCCTTCGGGGACTTCCTGGAGCCGCTCTTCGCCTCGCCCATGCTCCTCACCGGCCGCATTCCGTTCTCGGGGGTGCAGCGCGAGGAGCTGCACCTGTGGTGGCCGAGGGGTGAGGCGGCCCTGGTCTCGGTGTGGAATCGGTTGTCCGGGGTGGACCCCCAGGGCGCCATGGTACGGGAGCTCCGCAAGCAGGCCGGCCGGATGCCTCAGCGCCCCCCGCGCAACGGCCCGGAGCGCCTGCTGCACGCCGACTACTGGTTCCAGGAGGCTCGGGCCCGGTTGACGCAACTGGTCCAGGCGCGGCTGGTCCCACTCGTGCCCGAGCCGTCCGAGATCCTTCCGGTGTGCTGGTGGCTGTTCGAGCGCGAGTACGCCCCGCATGTCCGGCTGTTGCCCTCGGACGGTCTGGACGATGCCCGGGCGGGCCTGATCGAGCTGGCCCATGAGCTGTGGGACGCCCAGCGCTCGGATAGTCCCGACGACGAGCGGTGGTCTCCGGCGCGCTGGAGGCGTCTGGAGGAGCATGCCCACCGGGCGGATGAGGGCCGCGGCGGACCGGACGGCAAGCGGCTGCGCGAGGCCCTCCGGGAGCTCATCCAGCGGCACGGAATCGGCAGCACCACCCTGCGTGGCTGGAGGGACTCGTCGCGCCTGGTGGAACTGGTGCGACAAGCCCGCGCGCTCATGCGTTGAGAGCGGAAAAAAGGGGGTGGGACCGTGTCCGGTGCCCCCCGGTCGAGCAGGCGGAACCCCGTCTTTCTGGCCACCCCTCACCACCCCCGTGTTTCCATTGTTGACGCAAGAAAATCCGGGGGTTAGGTAACTACGTTCCCCTGATCGGGCCCCTTCGGGTGGGCCCGTCTCCTGACCTCCGAAATTCATGGCCGACGACACCACCGACAAGCCGGCAACGCCCCCCGCTCCTCCTCATGGCAGCGTGGGTGAGCTCATCCCCGTCAACATCGAAGACGAGATGCGTCGCTCGTATCTCGACTACTCGATGTCCGTCATCATCGGGCGCGCACTGCCCGACGTCCGTGACGGCCTCAAGCCCGTGCATCGCCGCGTCCTCTACGCGATGAACGACCTGGGCAACTACCACAACCGCGCCTACAAGAAGAGCGCGCGCGTGGTGGGTGACGTGATTGGTAAGTACCACCCCCACGGCGATACCGCCGTCTACGACGCCATGGTGCGTCTGGCCCAGGAGTGGAGCCTCCGCTACCTGCTGGTGGACGGCCAGGGCAACTTCGGCTCGGTCGACGGCGATTCCCCCGCCGCCATGCGCTACACGGAAGTGCGCATGGACCGGCTGGCCGAGGAGATGCTGGCGGACATCGACAAGGAGACGATCGACTTCGGTCCCAACTACGACGACTCCACCGTCGAGCCGCTCGTCCTCCCCACCAAGTTCCCCAACCTCCTGGTCAACGGCAGCACGGGCATCGCGGTGGGTATGACCACCAACATCCCGCCGCACAACATGACCGAGGTGCTCGACGGGACGCTGCACCTCATCGATCACCCCGAGGCCACCGTCCGCGACCTGATGCAGTTCATCCCCGGCCCGGACTTCCCCACCCACGGCTTCATCACCGGCCGCGAGGGCATCATCCGGGCCTACGAGACGGGCCGCGGGCAGATCACCCTCCGGGCCCGCACGGAGATCGAGACCTCCAAGAAGGGAGACCGTGAGGCCATCATCGTCACGGAGATCCCCTACCAGGTGAACAAGGCGCGGCTCATCGAGAAGATCGCCGACCTGGTGCGCGAGAAGAAGCTGGAGGGCATCAGCGACATCCGCGACGAGAGCGACCGGCAGGGCATGCGCATCGTCATCGAGCTCAAGCGCGATGCCATCGCTGGCGTGGTGCTCAACAACCTGTACGCCACCACCCCGCTGGAGACGACGTTCGGCGCGGTGATGCTGGCCATCGACGGTGGGCAGCCGCGCACGCTCAACCTCAAGGAGCTGCTGGACCGGTTCATCGCGCACCGCCGCGACGTCATCACCCGCCGCAGCCGCTACGAGCTGAAGAAG
>NZ_DASVWK010000177.1:0-20221 GCF_036389735.1 Archangium sp.
CCAGCCATTTGAGCAGCTTGGGCGCCACCAGCTCGAAGGCCACCGTGTCGTGGTGCGGATAGGCGTGGCACTCCAGGAGCAGGGCCTCCACGCGGGCGTCCAGCTCCCGGCGTCTGGGAATCGGCTGCCGCAGGCGGACCAGGGCCATGACGGCCGCCAGGGTGTCCACGAGCGAGGAGTGGGGCGCGTAGCTGGCATCACCCCAGGAGCCATCCACTCGCTGGAGGGACAACAACTGGGAGAGGTTCTTCCGCTTCTCTCCCTCGTTGAAGAAGTCGCAGCAGAGCACCCACGCCAGGTCGTAGATGGAGAGGTTCCAATCGCCCCGGTCCGTCATCAGGGCCTGGAAGTGCTTGCGAATGTGAGGGCGCAGCGAGGCCGCGTCGGTGGCGCGGGCCGCGTCCTGCAGACCGCGCACGGAGGCACAAGGAAGGGAGCGAAGAGCTGTTGCGGGCATGGATTCACCTCTAAACCACATCTGCGGTGATGTGAGTGAATCTCTCCTTGGAAGTAGGCCCGTGGCAAGTCGCTAGCTGTTTTTTTCTTTCGCGCGACACGTATGTCGCGCTGTTTGTCTGGTTTGTCCGCGATTTCCGGGCAAAGGCTATTGCACGTCCGCGAGGGTGCGGCCCATGACCCAGCCATCGTGGTAGACGACGCCCCGCTGGGTGACGGTGTCGCTGCGGTACAGGCCCACCTTCAGGTAGTTGAGCATCCCGGAGAACTGGGTGGCGATGTAGCGCTTGGGCAGGACGAGCTGGCCGTTGTGGTACAGCTCGACGAAGCCCACGGTCGCGTTGGGCGACCACTTCACGTGGAAGATGAAGTCCTGCCACTGCCCGCGCACCAGCGGGGTCTTCCACACGATGACGCCGGGGTCTCCGCCGATGTTCAGGCGAATCTCCTCGCCATACACGTAGAACTCCACCGGGGGCGAGCCGCTGCCGCCCTCGTGGTGCCACTGGGTGAAGAGCTGCCACGTCTTCACGCTCGGGAAGTCCGAGGCGAACATGGTGCTGAAGCGGTAGTAGTACTCCGAGCCCGCCGCCTCGCGCGTCATCCTCACCAGCTCGTTGCGGTTGCCACTGGAGTTGATGGGGTCATCGCCCTGGTACACGGTGGTCTTGAGGGCGTAGCGGCCCTGGCGCAGGGGCGAGCTCACCAGTGCCAGCCGGTCCGAGCTGACCATCTGCGTGCGGGTCCACTGCGAGTGGTCCCCCGTCTCGAAGTCGCCGCGCCACACGACGGTGGAGGCCGCCGCGGTCCCCGCGCACGCACGCACCTCGGCGATGCTGGCCCAGTCATTCAGGGTGTTGCCGTTGACGGTGACGCGCAGGCGGCGCGCGGTGCGCGAGGCGAAGGTGTACGTCTCCGCCGCCGTCGTCGTGCCGGAGCTCCTGCCGGTGTACACGGTCGTGTAGTTCACCCCATCCGAGGAGACGGACAGGGTGAAGTTGCTGGCGCGCAGGTTTCCCGAGTGCCAGGCGATGGCCGCCCCGGTGAGGGCCTTGTTCGCGCCCAGGTCGTAGTCGATCCACGAGCCCTTGCCCAGGTTGCTCCAGCGCGTGTCGAGCCGATCATCCAGGGTGTTGCCCGGGACGTTGCCATCATGGCCCGAGGCCAGCACCGTGAGGCCGGACAGGGGGGTGCAGTTCTGCGTGGTGAGAGCCTCTGCTGTTGTCTGGAGCGTCTCGGTTGCGTCTTCGGCGGTGCCGGTGTCGGGGGCTCCGCAGCCGGCGGCGACGAGGACGAGCAAGGTTTCAGCCAACAGGAGGGATTTCTTCAAGGAAGAGGCTCTCGGAAGGGGTTGAAGCCAGACAGCGAAGCGGGACCAGCTTTCGGACGCAGCCCTCCCGTCGCGCCAGCTGGGCTCATCGCCCTGGCGTTCCGAGAGGTCAATGCTGTGAGGTGTGGCGTGTGCTCCTGGTCAAAGACAGTGCGAGACAGTCGTTGTCCGACCGCGAAAGAGCATCCATTAAAATTATTTTGTATTCAACACAGGTGCCCCACGCCTGCGCGCTGAGCAAGCCGGCAGGCGCGCGTCACGTCGTGGGAGACGAGGCGCGCGCGGAGAGGGCTTCCGGAGACGGCTCGCGCAAATCCCAGACGAGCCCGAACCGCGCCAGCAGGCTCAGCAGGAGGTAGCCCAGGTCCACCTGCCACCAGCGGAAGTTGGTGCGGACCGAGCCGGGAAAGGCATGGTGGTTGTTGTGCCACCCGGCGCCGAGCGTCAGCAGCGCCATCACCACGTTGTTGCGGCTGTCGTCGCGGCTGTTCAGGGAGCGCACCCCCACGGTGTGCCCCACCGAGTTGATGGCGAAGGAGATCTGCTGGACGAGGTAGTAGCGGACGAAGCCGCCCCAGACGAGCCCGCGCAGCGCGCCCTCCCACGACAGCGTGGCGAGGCCGCCCACCAGGGTCGGCAGCGCGAAGCCGAGCAGCACCCAGGTGCCATAGCGCTGGTTGAGGCGCACGAGCGGCTCGTCGCGCAGGAGGTCGGGGAGGGTGCGCGCGAAGCGGTGCGCCTGGTCATCCTCCTTCGCGGACAGGAGGCTCGCCGGCGAGTCGCGGTAGCGGTCCAGGAGGCGGCCGAAGCGGGGGATGGCCGGCACGTCGAGGTACCAGAGGAACTGGGCCCAGAACCACCCGCACAGCTTGTCCCAGGCGCCGTGGCGGCCGAGCAGCGGCGAGTGCGGATCCCCCGGCTGGTCCGTGTGGGCGTGGTGCGTGCGGTGCACGGCGCTCCACAGCAGGGCCGAGCCCTGGCCCGCCATCGAGCCGAGGATGAGGAGGAGGGCCCGCAGGGGGCGCGTCGTCTCGAAGGTGCGGTGCGCGAAGTAGCGGTGGAGGCCCACCTCCACGCCCGTCATGGTGAGCAGGTACATCCCCACCAGCAGGCCGAGGTCCAGCGCGCTCAAGCCCTCGCGCAGGAAGAGCCACACCCCGGCGCCGAAGCCCAGCAACGGCACCCCCTGCATGACGAAAAGGATCAGTGCCCTGCGGGCCCCACTCAGTTGCTCGGACATTTGAATCCAAGGTTAGCATCCCGGCCCATGTCTGGACTCCTCGTGAGAAGGTGGGGCGTGGTGGGGCTGGGGTGCGCCGGGGTACTCTCGCTGTCCGGGTGCACGCACCTGCGCCGGGAGGACCCCCAGCGCCCGCTCGTCGACAAGCTCCGGCCCGCGGCGCTGGGCTCCTTCGGCCCGGGAGAGACGGAGCGCGTTGCGCCTCCCGAGTCGGAGTCCTGCACGGTGTCCACGGCGCGCCAGTGCTACGAGCGGGGCCTCGCCTTCGCGTCCGGACAGGGCGTCCCGAAGGAGCCCATCCAGGCCGTGTCGCTGCTCGCCAAGGCGTGCAACGGGCACGTCAAGGAGGCGTGTGAAGCCCTGTCCCTGCGGCTGCGCAAGCCCGAGCGGCTCGTCTCCCCACCTCCGCGCACGGACACGACGAAGCCCGTGCCCTTCGAGAAGCGGGAGGTCATCAAGCTGCGCTGCCGGGTGGTGGACCCCGGGGTGCTGCGCGGTTGCCGGGTGGTGTCTCCGCTGATGGATGCGAGCCGGCGGGAGCGGATCCTCTCGTCCGTCGCCTCCTACCGCTACAAGCTGCCCACCTTCGATGGGGTGGCCTTCGAGTCGGAGTACCTCGCCACGTTCGACAGCGAGCCCGGGTGAGCGGAGGCCGGCCGTCCGGTGGATGGCACCCCTTCACTCGGAGCGCGTGTCCGGGCTTGACCCGACTCCAGAAGTGGGAGACCAATCCGGTCCAGGTGTGTGCAAAGGAGACTCCTGATGACACGGCTGCTCCCCGTCCTCTTCCTGCTCACCGCCGGGCTCGCCCGTGCCGATGAGGGGATGTGGACCTTCAACAACTTTCCCTCCGACCTGGTGAAGTCGCGCTACGGCTTCGCGCCGAGCAAGGAGTGGCTGGAGAAGGTCCGGCTCGCCTCGGCCCGGATCGCCGGAGGGTGCTCGGCCAGCTTCGTGTCTCCCAACGGGCTGGTGATGACCAATCACCACTGCGTGCGCGAGTGCGTGCAGCAGCTCTCCACCCCGAAGAATGACTTCATCGAGAAGGGCTTCTCCGCGGCCACCGCGCAGCAGGAGCGGCAGTGCCCGGCCATGGAGGTCAACAGGCTGGTGGACATCTCCGACGTCACCGAGCAGGTGACGAAGGCCACGCAGGGCAAGGAGGGCGCGGCCTTCCGGGATGCGCAGCGGGCGGAGCTCGCCCGGCTGGAGAAGGGCTGCGCCACCGCGCCCGACATCCGCTGTGACGTGGTGTCGCTGTACCGGGGCGGCCTGTACAACCTCTACAAGTACCAGCGCTTCCAGGACGTGCGGCTGGTGTTCGCCCCCGAGGAGGCCATCGCCTTCTTTGGCGGGGACCCGGACAACTTCGAGTTCCCCCGCTACGACTACGACGTGGCCTTCGTGCGCGTGTACCAGGACGGCAAGCCGGCGAAGGTGGACCACTGGTTGCGCTGGTCGGCCCGGGGCGCGCAGCCGGGTGAGCTCACCTTCGTGTCCGGACAGCCGGGCGGCACCTCGCGCCTGCTGACGGGGGCCCAGCTCCTCTACCAACGCGACTACGCCGTGCCCGAGCGCCTCTTCGCCCTGGCACAGCTGCGCGGGATGCTCGACGAGTTCCAGCAGCGCGGCCCGGAGCTCACCCGCGTCTCCAACAACCTCAAGTTCGGCGTGGAGAACGCCTACAAGGCCCTGGTGGGCCGGCGCGAGGCGCTGGTGGACCGCGACTTCTTCGCGAAGAAGCTGGCGGAGGAGCAGAAGCTGCGTGACTGGGTGAAGGCGGACCCCGAGCGGCAGAAGCGCTACGGCGCGGCCTGGGACAACATCGCCCGGGCCACGGACACCCTGCGCGAGATGCGCATCCGGCTGCGGCTGCTGGAGCAGGGCGCGGGCATGGGCTCGGACCTCTTCGGCTACGCGCGGATGCTCACCCGCTCGGCCGAGGAGCTGCCCAAGCCCAACGAGCTGCGGCTGGAGGAGTTCGCCGAGGCGCGCAAGCCGGAGCTGGAGCAGATGCTCTTCAGCCCCGCGCCCGTCTACCCGCAGCTGGAGCAGGCGCTGCTCACCTTCTACCTGACGAAGCTGCGCGAGCAGCTCGGGCCGGATGACCCGGTGGTGAAGAAGGTGTTGGGCAAGCAGTCCCCGGAGGCGCTCGCGCGCAAGCTGGTGTCCGGCTCCAAGCTGGCCAGCGAGCAGGTGCGCCGCCAGCTCTACCAGGGCGGCCCGGAGGCCCTCCGTGCTTCCAAGGACCCGATGCTGGAGCTCGTCCGCTCCTTCGACGCCGAGGCGCGTGCCATCCGCGAGCGCTACGAGCAGGAGGTGGAGTCCGTGCTGGAGAAGAATGGCGAGCTCATCGCCCGCGCCCGCTTCGAGGCCTATGGCACCAGCACCTACCCGGATGCCACCTTCACGCTCCGGCTGTCATTCGGGCAGGTGAAGGGCTACCCGGAGGACGGCAAGCAGGTGGAGCCGTTCACCTTCATCTCCGGCCTCTACGAGCGCGCCACGGGCGAGCCCCCCTTCCGCCTGCCCCCGAGCTGGCTCAAGGCCAGGCCCCGCCTGGAGCTCCAGACGCCCTTCAACTTCGTGAGCACCAACGACATCATCGGCGGCAACTCGGGCTCGCCCATCTTCAACAAGGACGCGGAGATCGTCGGCGTCGTCTTCGACGGCAACATCCAGTCCCTGGGCGGTGACTACGGCTTCGACGAGACCGTCAACCGCGCCGTGTCCGTCCACGGCGAGGGCATCATCGAGGGGCTCCGGAAGGTCTACGACGCTCGCCGGCTCCTGGAGGAGCTGGGGCAGCAAGGGAAGGAAGAGAAATGAGACGGTTGGCTTTCATTTGCTTGTCGTTGCTCGTCGCGCTGGCGGGGTGCTCGTCGCGGTTCGTGGACTTCGCTCCGAATGAGGAGGCCATCTACGACCAGCCCATCGACGAGGTGTGGCCGCAGGTCCGCCAGTATTTCTCGTCCAGGGGCTTCGCCTTCCGCGAGACGCCGGGGACCGCCGCGTTGGAGACGGAGTGGCGCGAGGAGTTCGCCGGCTCGAGGGTGGCCGGCTACTGGCACCGCTACCTGGTCGTCGCGAAGCCGGAGGGCCCCCACCGCTGCAAGCTGGTCATCACCCGTGACACCCGCAGCGCCAACACCGCGCTGGCGGCGGCGGGCAGTGAGCTCGTCTGGGGCGTCGACGGGCGCACCCGCGACAACCCCGAGGGCATGGGCAGCCAGGTGGCCCTCGAGGAGTCGATGCGGTCCGCCACGGGGGATGTCGGCACCCTGGCCGCGTCCAAGCAGACCGCGCGCGACATGGTGATGGAGTGGAAGGTGTTCCGGCAGATCGCCCCGGTGCTCGCGCGGGACGCGAAGAAGTCCAGCGACGTCCCCGAGGTGGTGGTGCGACAGAACGACGACATCGAGTGCGGCGTGCCCATCCTGGGGCTGGGCAAGGTGGCGCGCCCCGGCAACGTGGTGCTGCTGGGGGAGCTGCACGGCACGCGGCAGGTGCCGCACTTCATCGCCCAGAGCGCGTGCCAGGCGGCCGTGCAGGGCATTCCCGTGACGGTGGGCCTGGAGGTGCCGGACGTGAACCAGGAGCGGCTCCAGACCTTCGTGGCCAGCGAGGGCAAGGAGGCGGACTGGGCGAAGCTGATGGAGAGCGACTTCTGGCGCAGCCCGTACCCGGACGGCCGCAACAGCGAGGCCATCGCCTACCTCCTCGAGGCCCTGCGCAAGCTGCGCGCCCGGGGGTTGGACGTGGAGGTGTTCGCCTTCGACCGCCCGCCGCTCAACGGGGATGCACGCGAGGAGGCCATGGCGGACACGGTGCTGGAAGTGGCCGGCAAGTCCCGGAAGCGCGCGGTGCTGGTGGTGAGCGGCAACCTCCACCCGCGCCAGGTGAAGGGCCTGCCGTGGAACCCGGGCTACCGCCCCATGGGCCTGCGCGTCGCGCACCTGCGTGAGAACGTGTTCTCGCTGGACATCGCGTACGCCAGCGGGACGGCGTGGATCTGCGCCATGAACGAGGAGCAGAAGCTGGACTGCGGTGTGAAACCCGCCAAGGGCAAGGACAACGGGGAGCGCTACTTCGTCCACCTGTTCGACGGCCGCGACAAGCAGGGCTACCACGGCATCTTCTACGTGGGGGCGGTGTCGGCCTCGCTGCCGGCGGTGCACCTCGGGGTGGAGCCCGCGGGTGACGCCCAGGCCACCGAGCCCCGGCGCTGATCGCTTCCTGGCACTCCCGCCACGTTTCCCGTGGCGGGACGCGGCGGTGGCGCTAGCCTGGAGGAGATGACTCCCTCCGATCTCGACGCCGCCGCCAATGATCTGTTGGCCTACATCGATGCCTCGCCCACTCCGTACCACGCGGTGCGGGAGACGGTGCGCCGCCTGTCCGCCCAGGGCTACCGCGCCCTCGACGAGCGCGACCCCTGGGACCTGAAGCCCGGGGACAAGGTGTACGTCACCCGCGGGGACACCAGCATCGCCGCCTTCCACCTGGGCACCACCCCGGTGGACCGGGCCGGCTTCAAGCTGGTGGGGGCCCACACGGACTCGCCCAACCTGCGCCTCAAGCCCAACGCCCAGGTGCAGCGCTCCAGCTACCACCAGCTCGGCGTGGAGGTGTACGGAGGCCCCCTGCTCAGCACCTGGCTGGATCGGGACCTGTCCATCGCCGGTCGCGTGGTGGTTGCCCGCGAGGGCCGCCCGGCGCACCACCTGGTGGACTTCCGCCGCCCGCTGCTGCGCATCCCCAACCTCGCCATCCACCTCAACCGCGGCGTCAACACCGACGGGCTCAAGCTCAACGCCCAGGACCACCTGGTGCCCGTGCTCGCCCTGGAGCGCTCGGGCGCGGTGGACCTCAAGGCGATGCTCGTGGAGGAGCTGGTCCGGGGTGGCACCCAGGTGGCGCCGGGGGACATCCTCGGCTTCGACCTGTGCCTCTACGACCTGCAGCCCTCCATCCGCTCCGGTGCCTTCGGCGAGTTCCTCCATGCGCCGCGCCTGGACAACCTCGCCAGCAGCCACGCGGGCCTGTCCGCGCTGCTGGCGATGAGCGGGCCGGGCGAGGCCACCCGGGGTGTCGTGCTGTACGACCATGAGGAGTGCGGCAGCCGCAGCGCGCAGGGCGCGGCGTCCCCCTTCCTGCGTGACTTGCTGGAGCGCATCACCCTGGCGCACTCGGACGGGCGGCGGGACTCCTTCCACCGGGCCATCCGCCACTCCTTCCTGGTGTCGGCGGACATGGCGCACGCGCTCCACCCCAACTACGCGTCCATGCACGAGCCCAAGCACCAGCCGCTGTTGGGCGCCGGCCCGGTCATCAAGTCCAACGTGAACCAGTCCTACGCCACCGATGGCGAGTCCTGGGCCTGGTTCGCCCTGCACTGCCGCGAGGCGGGGGTGACGCCGCAGAACTTCGTCACCCGGACGGACCTGGGCTGTGGGAGCACCATCGGCCCCATCTCCGCCGGGGAGCTGGGCATCCGCACCGTGGACGTGGGCAACCCCATGCTGTCCATGCACTCCATCCGCGAGATGGCCGCCGCGGCGGACGTGGGGGCGATGATCTCCGTGTTGCGCGGCTTCTTCCGCTGAGCCCCCGGGTGCTCAACCGACGGTGGAGAGCACCTCACGCGTCACCGCCAGCAGGGCGCGCGCGTTGAAGGGCTTGTCCACCCGGCGGTTGGGCACCCGAGCCAGGAACTCCTTCGCCTGCGGGGTGAAGGCGCCGCCGGTGAGGAAGATGACCCGGCCGGACAGCTCCGGGCGCAGCCGCTGGAGCGCCGCGTGGAAGTCCATTCCGTTCATCCGCGGCATCATCAGGTCGCAGAGGATGAGGTCGAACCGCTCGCCGGCCTCCAGGCGCGGCAGGGCCTCGGCCGCCAGCGTCGTGAGCACCACGTCATGGTGGGGCCGCAGAATCCGCTCCAGGGCCGAGCACAGCATGGGCTCGTCGTCGATGACCAGCACCCGGCCCCGTGGCCCGGTGAGCGTCATGGGCCGCGGCTGCTCCGGCGCGGGCTCTTCCAGCGGCGTGGTGGCCACTGGCAGCAGCACCTGGAAGGTGGTTCCCCGTCCCAGGTCGCTGTGGACGTGGAGCTCCCCGCCCATGGCGCCGATGAGGTTGTGGCAGATGGACAGGCCCAGCCCCGTGCCCACGCCCACCGGCTTGGTGGTGAAGAAGGGGTCGAAGATGCGGCCCATCAGCTCGGGCGCGATGCCCGCCCCGGTGTCCGTCACCTCCACCGACACGTACCCGGAGGGCGCCATCCGCGTGATGAGGCGGATCTCATGGTGGTCCGCGTCGCCGTCGGCCGGGATGGCCTGGGCCGCGTTGACCAGCAGGTTGAGGAAGACCTGTCCCAGGCGCGAGTCGTTGCCGCGCACCGGGGGCACGTCGCCGTAGTCCTTCACCAGCCGAGCCCGGTGGCGGATCTCCGCCGCCGCCAGGTTGAGGGTGGACTCCAGCACCTTCTTCACGTCCACCGCCCGGAGGGGATCCTGCTGCGTCTCGCGCGTCTCGCGGGAGAACGTCTTGAGGTCCCCGACGATGGTCTGCACCCGATCCGCGCCGTGCAGCGCCTCGGTCAGCGCGGTGCACACCGACTTCAGCGTGGTGGGCGCGGGAGGGCCCTCCAGCAGGCGTGCCATCTCCTCGTGCACATAGCCCAGGTTGGCCGTGACGTAGGCCAGCGGGTTGTTGATCTCATGCGCCACGCCGGCGGCCAGCGTTCCCACCGAGGCCATCCGATCCGACAGCAGCAGCCGCGCCTGCATCTGCTTGCGCTCGGTGATGTCCGGGAACATGGACACGATGTGCGGGGTGCCCGCGTACTCCGCGATGCCCACGAAGACGAGCACGTGGCGCAGCTCCCCGCTCTTGGTGCGCACGCGCGACTCCACCCCGCGCAGCATTCCCTGCTCCTGGAAGAGCGCCGCCAGCCGCTCCTGCTCGATGGGCGTCTCCCAGAGGTTCAGGTCCTTCGCGGTGCACCAGAGCATCTCCTCGCGCGTGTAGCCGAAGAGCCGCGCGCAGGCGTCGTTGACCTCGACGAAGGCATTGCCCTCGCGCGTGGTGATGCAGGTGGGCACCGGGCTCTCGCGCAGCAGCACCGCGCACAGCCCGTCCAATTGGAAGTCTTCCGGCAGGGGCTCCGGCCTCTCGGAGGCCCGGCGCGAGGCGAGGCGCAGCCGGAGCGCCAACGAGGTCTCGTCCAGGGGCAGCAGCAGGAAGTCATCCACCCCGGCGTCGAGCAGCGGGACGAGCTGCTCCTGCTGTTCGGGCTCGGCCACCAGCAGCACGGAGGCCTGCGTCCCGCGAGGGCATGCCCGCAGCGCGCGCACGAGCACGATGCGATCCCCCGCGTCGTCCAGGTCCAGCAGCACGAGCGGGAAGGGCGACTGGCGGAAGGCCGTGATGGCCGCCTCGTCGTCTCGGGCCAGCGTCACGTTGATCCCCAGCTGACGCAGCAGCGTCTCCACCGGCGAGAGATCGATGTTCCCGGAGGGAACGAGCAGGGCCCGCATGTGCTCCTCGTGGTGGTGTGGCCGCCAGGGGCGACCGCGCGCCGCGCGCAGAGGTGTCTTACTACGGGCCAAGTATACCCATTACCCGGTTCACATGGATGTCGCTGGTTGAACGATTTTCCTGGAAATCCATGGAACCGGGCTCCAGGAGCCGCGGGCTTCACTGCATGTATGACTTGGGCGCCGCCATGCGTGCGAACGCGGCCTGGGCCTGCAACCAGCGATCGATGACCTGGAGCAGGCCATCGAAGGTGTCGCGCAGGGCCCAGGCGCGCTCGTCCGCGTCGGCGAGCTGGGTGCAGCGGTGGAGTCCATCGCGCAGGGCGCCTTGTGCACCGGGGCAGTCGGAGCGCTCCTGGATGAGCCGTGCGGCGGTGCGCGCGTAGAGGCGGTAGCAGCCCTCGGGGTCTCCGCGGTTGTAGGTGGGAGCGCCGAGCTGGATGGCGTGCATGATGGCCAGGGCGACCTCCTCGACGGCGTCCGTGGCGCACCCCTCCAACAACGAGAGCGGGTGGGTGGGCACGTGGCGCTGACGGGAGGCGGCGGGCCTGGCCATGGCGAGCGCGGAGATGGGCTGCGAGCCGGGCTGCTCCAGCAGCGGCAGCACGTAGCGCGAGGGGATGACGATGGTGACGGGCCGTCCGTCCGCGAAGGCGCAAGTGGCCACGCCCACCAGCGCGCCCGAGGCATCCAGCACCGGGCCTCCCGAGGCGTCCTCGGGCAGCGCGGCCTCCAGCTCCAGGAAGGTGAGGGACTCGTCGAGCACCTGCACCGCGTGCACCCGTGTCTCCATCAGCCCCATCATGCCCGCGCCGGCTGGCAGGAGGATGTAGAGCGAATCGCCCTCGCCGGGGTGGGCGTCGGGAGCGAGGTCCATCGCCTGCACGTCCTGGGTGGGCAGCCGCAGCACGGCGAGATCCCGCTTCTCGTCCAGGGCGATGACCTCTTCCACCTCGACGAGCTGCTCGTCGGCGAGCACGACATGGACCATCTCGGCCCCCGCCACCACGTGCAGGTTGGTGACGAGGTAGCCCCAGGGCGAGACGATGAAGCCGACCCCCTGGCGGCCCGGCAGTTCCAGGATGGCGAGGGCTGGGGCTGCCCGGGCGGCAACCGCCCGAGCGGGGATGAATTCGGGTTCGACGGGCAACATGGGGGGCCTCCCTGCGCGGACCCCTACAGCATGGACACTCCGCCGGGGCCGGGCAGGCGACGACGCCGGAGCGGCCCGATGAAGGCAGGGCGACCGACCGGTTTCAGGGGCTCGGAAGGGCTCGGTCCCACGTCATGGATTCGGTTGGCGGGCCCGACTTCCGCCGTTAAACCAGCGCCTCCCATGCACAAGACGCACCTCGTTGGAGCCCGGACCCACAATCTCCAATCCCTCTCGGTGGATCTCGCCGAAGGGGAGCTGGTGTGCCTCACCGGCGTGTCCGGCTCGGGCAAGTCCAGCCTCGCGCTCGACACCCTGTATGCCGAGGGCCAACGCCGCTTCGTCGAGAGCTTCAGCCCGTATGCCCGCCAGTTCCTCGAGCGACTGGAACGGCCCCCGATGGATGGCCTGGAGCCCGTGGCCGCGGGCGTGGCCGTGGACCGTCGCGCGCCAGTGAAGAGTTCGCGCTCCACGGTGGCGACGCTGGCCGACGTGGAGGCCTACCTGTCGGCCCTCTTCACCCGTGAGGCCATGCCCATCTGCCCCACCTGTGGGGTGGAGGCGGTGCGCACCGATGCGCGCGTGGCCGCCCTGGCGACAATCGCCGCCGAGCCCGAGGCCCAGGCCGTGCTGGCCTTTCCCCAGCGCATCGCGGACACGGCCGAGTTCCTCGACGTGCGCTCCCGGCTGCTGAAGGAGGGCTACCACCGGCTGGTGGTGCGGGGCGAGGTGCGTGAGCTGGAGTCGCTGCGGCCGAGCGAGGCCACCGACTCGGCTGGCGTGGCGCACGTGGTGGTGGATCGGTTGAAGCTGGCCCAGGGGCAGCTCGGACGGGTGACGGCGGCGCTGGAGTCGGCGTGGGCGATGAGTGGCGGCGAGGCGGTGGCCTTCACCCCCGCGGGCGCCCGGCGCATCCGGCGCGGACTGGTGTGTCCCCAGTGCTCGCGCGAGTTCGAGCAGGCCCGGCCCGGCCTCTTCAGCTACCAGTCGCCCACCGGCGCCTGCCCCCCGTGCAAGGGCTTCGGCCGCACCATCGGCATCGACTGGGACAAGGTGGTGCCCAACCCGACGCTGAGCCTGGAGAAGGGGGTCATCCGCCCGTGGACGGGCAAGACGTCCGAGTGGGAGCGGAAGATGCTCTTCCGCTACGCCCGCGAGCACGGCATTCCGTTGGACGTGCCCTGGGAGCGGCTCACCCCGGCGCAGCGGGAGCGGGTGCTGGAGGGCGAGGGGGACTACCACGGGGGCCGCGCCTACCCGGGCGTGCGCGCGTGGTTCCGCTGGATGGAGAGCCGCACGTACAAGATGCACGTGCGCGTGCTGCTCTCGCGCTACCGCGCCTACACGCTGTGCAAGAGCTGCGAGGGCGCTCGCCTCAACGAGTCCGCGCGGGCCTGGCGCGTGGGCGGGCTGGACCTGTCCGCGTGGCACGGGCTGGAGCTGTCCGACGCCCGCGCGCGCCTGGAGGCCCTGCGCACCCATACTGGCCAGGGCGAGCTGGTGCGCCGCGAGCTGGCCAGCCGCCTGGGCTATCTGGAGCGGGTGGGGCTCGGCTACCTCACGTTGGACAGGCCCGCGCGCACGCTCTCGGGAGGCGAGGCACAGCGCGTGTCCCTCACGGCGGCGCTGGGCACCTCGCTGACGGGCGCGCTCTTCGTCCTGGACGAGCCCACCGTGGGCCTGCACCCGTCCGACGTGGGCCCCCTCACCGGCGCCATGTCCGAGCTGGCCACCCGGGGCAACATCGCCCTGGTCATCGAGCATGACCCGCTCGTCATCCGCTCCGCCCACCGCGTGCTGGAGCTGGGCCCCGGAGCCGGCAGGCACGGCGGCAAGCTGTGCTTCGACGGCACGCCCGAGGCGTTGAGGAAGCGCGCGGACCTGCCCACTGGCCGGCTGCTGTCGGGCTCCGAGGAGGTGAAGCGCACGCCGCGCCAGCGCACGGGCGAGCTGGTGGTGCGCAATGCCCGCGCCCACAACCTCCGGGGCGTCAACGTGCGCGTGCCGCTGGGCGTGCTGTGTGCCATCACCGGGCCGAGTGGCTCGGGCAAGAGCACGCTGATGGACGAGGTGCTGTACCGCCACCTCGGGCGTGCCCTGGGCGAGAAGGACGTGGAGGTGCCCGGCGAGGCGGACGGCGTGGACGGGTTGGAGGTGGTGGAGCGCGTCACCTTCGTGGACCAGTCACCGCTGGGGCGCACCTCGCGAGGCAACGCGGCCACGTACACCAAGGCGTGGGACCGGATTCGGGACCGTTTCGCCTCCGAGCCCGAGGCCGAGGTGCGGGGCCTCACCTCGGCGCACTTCTCCTTCAACGTGGACAAGGGTCGCTGCGAGGCCTGCTCGGGCGAGGGCTACGAGACGGTGGAGATGCAGTTCCTCGCGGACGTCTCCCTGCTGTGCCCGGTGTGCCGGGGCCGCCGTTTCAAGGAGGAGGTGCTGTCCATCCGGCACCGGAGTCTCTCCGTGGCGGACATGCTGGAGCTGACCGTGGACGAGGTGCTGGAGCGCTTCGCCGACGACAAGGCGCTGGTGCGGGCGCTCGGGCCGGTGTCGCGGCTGGGCCTGGGGTACCTGCCGCTCGGCCAGCCCCTGTCCACCCTCTCCGGTGGTGAGGCCCAGCGCCTCAAGCTGGCGCGGGCCCTGGCCAGCGAGGCCGAGGGCTCGCTCTTCCTCATCGACGAGCCGAGCGCTGGTCTGCACGACGCGGATGTGCGCCAGGTGCTCGCCGCGCTGCACGAGCTGGTGGAGCGTGGCGCCAGTGTCGTCGTGGTGGACCATGACCTGGTGGTGATGCGGGGCGCGGATTGGATCATCGATCTGGGCCCTGGCGGTGGCCGCAACGGCGGGCTCCTGGTGGCCGAGGGCACTCCGGAGCAGCTCGCGCGAGACAAGGGGCTCACGGCGGCGGCGCTGCGTGGGGAGCTGGGCGCGGCGGTGGTGCCGACGAAGCGGGGGAAGGGCGAGGCGGAGGCGGCTCCGGCCATCGATGTGGAGCACGCGCGCGAGCACAACCTCCAGGATGTGTCCTGCCGGATTCCGCTGGGGAAGATGACGGTGGTGACGGGGCCGAGCGGCTCGGGAAAGAGCTCGCTCGTCTTCGACGTGGTGTTCGCCGAGGGCCAGCGGCGCTTCCTGGAGACGCTGACGCCCTACGCGCGCCAGTTCCTCCCGATGATGCCGCGCCCGGACGTGGAGCGCATCAGCGGCATCCCCCCCTCCGTGGCGCTGGAGCAGCGCACCTCGCGCGCGGGAGCCACCAGCACCGTGGCCACCGTCACCGAGGTGGCCCACTACCTGCGCCTCCTCTTCGCCAAGCTGGGCCAGCCCCACTGCCCGCGAGACGGTGAGCCCATCGCCGCCACCACGGCGGAGGCCATCTACGCGCAGCTCACCGAGATGAAGGGGGACGGCACGGTGCTCGCTCCCGCGGTGCGCGCGCGCAAGGGCACGTACCTGGACGTGTTCACCGCCGCCGCGCGCGCGGGCATCGAGACCGCCATCGCCGACGGCAAGGTGGTCTCCACGGACCAGCCGCCGCAGCTCGTGAAATCGCGCGAGCACGACATCGACCTCGTCATGTACCAGGGGAAGCTGGCGAAGCTGCCGCGCGACGTGTTCGACAAGGCCCTCACCTGGGGCAAGGGCGCGCTGAAGGTGCGCACCAGCGGTAACAAGGAGACGCTGCTGTCCAGCGAGCGCACCTGCCCCGTCTGCGGCTTCTCCGTGCCGGAGATGGACCCGCGGTGGTTCTCATTCAATACGAAGCAGGGCCGCTGCGTGGACTGCGAGGGCACGGGCGTGGAGGGCGGCGCGGAGGCCCTGGCCGAGGGGCGCTCGGAGTCGTGCCGGACCTGCGAGGGCTCGCGCCTGGAGCCGGTGCCGCGCGCCGTGCGGCTGGAGGGCTCGCGCTACCACGAGGTGGTGCAGCAGTCCGTCAGCGCGACGCTGGAGCAGGTTCGCGGATGGAAGTTCCGAGGGAACCAGGCGTTGCTCGGCGAGCCGTCCCGCCAGGAGCTGCTGCGGCGCATGGAATTCCTGGACCGGGTGGGGCTGGGCTACCTGTCGCTGGATCGGAGCGCGGCCACGCTCTCGGGTGGCGAGATGCAGCGGCTGCGGCTGTCGGCGCAGCTCGGGGCGGGCCTGACCGGGGCGATGTACGTGCTGGACGAGCCCACCATCGGCCTGCACCCGCGCGACACGCACCGGCTGCTGTCCAACCTGCGCGCGCTGGTGGACACGGGCTCGACGGTGCTGGTGGTGGAGCACGACACGGACACCATCCGGGCGGCGGACCACCTCATCGAGCTGGGGCCCACGGGGGGTCGCGGCGGTGGGCGCATCCTCGCCGAGGGCTCGCCCGAGAAGGTATTGCAGCACGAGGATGCCCCCACGGCCCGTGCGCTCCGGGAGCCCGCGGTGCAGGCGGGGACCGCGCGGGGCGAGCCGGAGAAGTGGATCGAGCTGAAGGGGGCTCGGGCGAACAACCTGAAGGGCGTGGACCTGCGGATTCCCGTGGGCCGGCTCACCGTGGTGTCGGGCGTGTCGGGCTCGGGCAAGAGCACACTGGTGCGCCACGTGCTGTACCCGGCCCTGCGCGAGAAGCTCGGGTTGGTGACGACGCGGCCGGGGTCCTTCAAGACGCTCACGGGTTTGGAATCCATCCGTCGCGTGCTGGCGGTGGATCAGTCACCCATCGGGCGGACGCCGCGCTCGGTGCCGGCGACCTTCCTGGGTCTGTGGGACGAGCTGCGCCGGGCGTTCGCGGCCACGCCCGAGGCCAAGGTGCGAGGTTTCAGTCCGGCGCGGTTCTCGTTCAACACCGCGTCCGGAGGCCGGTGCACGGCCTGTGACGGGCAGGGCGCCATCTCTCACGAGATGTCCTTCCTGCCGGACGTCGTCACGCCGTGCGAGGTGTGCGGCGGAGCGCGCTTCGACGCGGCCACGCTGGAGGTGCGCTACCACGGGCTGACGATCGGCGACGCGCTGCGTCTGTCGGCGGACGAGGCGAAGGACGTCTTCCACGCGCTGCCCAAGGTGGCCGCGCCGCTCTCGTGCCTGTCGGACCTGGGCGTGGGGTATTTGCAGCTCGGACAGGGCTCGAACACGCTGTCGGGTGGCGAGGCGCAGCGGTTGAAGCTGGCGGCGGAGCTCACGGCCTCCATGCGCCACGAGCCCACGCTGTACGTGCTGGACGAGCCCACCACGGGCCTGCACCTGGGGGACGTGTCGAAGCTGATCTCCTTCCTGCGGCGGCTGGTGGACCGAGGGGACACGCTGGTGGTCATCGAGCACCACCCGAGTGTGATCGCCTCGGCGGACCACGTGGTGGAGCTGGGGCCCGAGGGGGGCGAGGCCGGCGGGCACATCGTGGCGGAGGGCATGCCACGGGACGTGGCACGGCTGAAGACGGCCACGGGCCGGGTGCTCAAGTCCCTGTTCGCGGCGGAGGAGCCGGCCCGGAAGGCGGTACGGGGGCGGTGAGCCTGGCGGTCAATAAGCCCGGTCCGGCTGGAGTTTCCTCCTGCGCGTGCCCTAGAGTCGGCCAAGCCCCCCATGCGCTGTCCCTCCTGCCAGAACGAGAACGCCGTCGGTGCCGCCTATTGCGATATGTGCGGCTTCGACCTGACGCCTGCCAAGCGTGCCACGGTCGCCGAGAGCGCTCCCGCGCCGCTGCCGCCGCCCCAGCCGGCCAACCCGCATCAGAAACGTCACACCGTCTTCGAGCCGGATCCGGCGGCGCCTCCTCCGCCTCCCGCCCAGCGGGGCGCGGACTTCTTCGCCAATCCTCCGCCGCCCCGGCCCACCTTCGATCCTCGCGATCCCTTCGCCGCCGCGTCCCTGCCGCCCTCGCGTCCGGCCGCCGCGCCCATGCCCCCCATTGCCCCGGCTCCCGTCGCGGCTCCGGCCCCCGCCGCGGCTCCCGCGCCGCGTCCCAAGGCCCGGACCATCGTGGAGACCACCAACGAGGGGGCCGCCGTGGGCCTCATCCGCGGGGCCCTCTTCGAGTACCGCGGCCCCACCGATCCCGGTCGCGTCCACCCGCTGCGCTCCGGGCGCAACGTGCTCGGTCGCGACGCCGGGTGTGACGTGGTGGTCGACGACGGGCGCGTGAGTGGCCAGCACGCCTTCCTGTTCATCCGCGCCGAGGACGCCTCGTACATGGACGTGTCGAGCAACGGCTCCATCGTCAATGGCTCCGTCGTCCACGGCGAGCAGATCATTCTCCAGAACCATGCGGTGCTGACCCTGGGGGGAACGACCCTGGTGCTCGTCATCGTTCCCGAGCCGCTGCTGTCCCGCCGCTCCCAGTGAACCGCTCCGGAGGGGGGATGCACATGCATCGCACAGCCATCATGACGGCGGGCCTGCTCGCCGTGCTCCTCGTGGGCGCGCCCGCGAGCGCCGCGGACAACGGGCTCACCGTGCTCGCGGCGCCTCCCGCGTCCGCGGGGAAGATGAGGCTGCAGGTCGAGGTCACCGACCCCTCCCTCCAGCAGGAGCTCCGCGCGTCCGGTGCTTCTCCGGGCCTCTTCCACGTCGTCGTGGACCAGGCCGGTGCGCAGGTGGACGCGGTACGCCGCCTGTCCGATACCCGGGAGGGCCGCTACACGATCCTCGCCTTCGACCAGTCCGGATCCTTCTCCACGTACTGGCCGCAAGCCTTCGGATTCGCGAGGGCCTACGCGGACGCACTCGGCGCCAGCCCACGGAACCACACCGTGGCGGTCATGACCTTCGGGAAGAGCAAGACCACTCACTGCGAGGAGTCCTCCTCCTCCGGCCTCGGCGCGTGTCTGGCCAGGGTCGAGGGGCTCGGCACCCATCAGCTCGTCACCCGGCTCAAGTTCTACATCCAGGACGCCATGCGCGAAGCCGCCCGCAAGCAGCCCCTCTCCAAGGGGGGCTCGCGCGAGGTCATCGTCTTCACCGATGCGGGCGAGGAGTCGAACGCGCTCAGCGTGCAGAAACTCATCGGGGACGCGCGCGACCTGGGCGTGCGCATCCATGTGGTGGTCTTCAGCGGCGGCGCCACTGGCAAGGGGGCCGCCCGGCGGCTCGACGACATGTCCAAGCTCGCCGGGGAGTCGGGGGGGCGCTACATCCAGGTGGAGGACGTGGATGCCGGGCAGGCGCTCGCGGGGCTCGTGGGCGCGCTGGAGCACATCTACTGGTTGGACGTGGCCTTCTGTGGAGTGAAGCCCAGGCAGACCTCGGACCGGCTCTCGGTGGAAGCACTCTCGGGCGGCAACCGCATCGCCTGGAGCGACTCCGTCTCCTTCCGCCAGAGTGCCGAGGGCTCCGCGACCGCCGCCTGTCCGAACACGGTCGCCACGGGTCCCGCTCCGACACAGCCGGGCCGCACCACGGGCACGTCCAAGCCGGGTACCTCTGGAGCGGCCAATGCACCCGGCACCCCTCCTGGCGCCTCCGGGTCCACCTCGCCACCCACGCAACCCGGAGCGACGCCCGGCGCGACGGTCCAGCCCGGAGCGGCGGGTTCTCCTGGGACGGGGACACAGCCCGGTGGCACGACGGGGGCCCCTGCCGCCGGAGCGGCCTCGAGCGGGGTTCCCTGGTGGTTGCTCGCGCTGGGCCTGCTCCTGCTCGTGGCGCTCGTGCTCGCCGTGGTGCTGTCCCGGCGCCGCTCGACGCCGGCTCCCGCTCCGGCGCCCGTGCAGGAGGCGAAGCCCGTGGCGCCCCCCGTGCCCGAGCCTCCTCCCGCGCAGCCCGAGCCTCCTCCGGTGGCTCCCGCCGTGTGGAAGGATCCCTTCGCCACGCTGCCGGAGACCCGGCTGGTGGTGACCCGGGGCCCTCCGGGGCTCGAGCCGTTCTACCGGGTCCACAAGTCCTCGTTCACCATCGGGGCCCGCTCGGGCGAGATGGACCTCTGCGTCAACCTGCCCCAGCTCAGTGGCCACCACGCGACGGTGCAGCTCTTCAAGGCGGGCAACGTGTTCGTCAAGGACGAGAACTCCACCAACGGCACCTTCGTGGACGGGCGCCGGCTGAACCCAGGCGAGCGCGTCCCGGTGCGGCCCGGGCAGACCATCCGCCTGTCACAGCACCTGGAACTCACCCTGGAGCAGCCCGGACTCCAGCCCGCCGTGCCCGCTCCGGGCGGCGTGCCCCTGGTCGAGGCGCCTCCCTCGGAATCCGCCGCTCCCCAGCCCGCCACGCAGGCGCCTCGGGCGAAGGCCAGGACCATCTACGCACCCGCGAAGGGAGAGGACGAATGAGCCTCCCGCTCTACATCCATGGGAGCACCGACGTCGGGCGACAGCGCTCGCAGAACGAGGACTCCTTCCGCGTCGCCGCCCCGCCGGATGGCTCGCGGCTGCTCGTCGTCTGTGACGGCATGGGCGGCCACGAGGCCGGTGAGGTGGCCAGCCAGGTGGCCAGCGATCGCATCGTCGAGGTCATCTCCGCCAGCTCACCGGAGAACCCGCCCCGCGCCCTCTATCAGGCGTTCGTCGAGGCCAACCAGGCCGTGGTCGAGGCCT
>NZ_DASVWK010000178.1:0-2090 GCF_036389735.1 Archangium sp.
CATCGCGGGGAGGGATGCGAGGCTGTCGCCGGGGCCGGAGACGTTCTGGCGTCACTACCCGCGCGAACTCTGGCCCGCGGGGGTAGTTGCCAGCCCGGCCCAGGGGTGACAGGCGAGCCCGGCTCGCCAATCCACGGGGAAACCCTCAGGAGGACCGGATAGATCCGCGGGCGGACGGACGGTGGCCACCCGCCTGCTGCTGCTCACGCGGGGGCCAACGCAGCGGCGCGTGCTCAGCCCTTCTTCGCCGGACGTACGGGCACGGAGACCTGCGTATTCTCCCACGAGAAGTTCAGCGCGGTGCCCTTGTCATCAAAGGCAATCGTGAGGGCCTCGTAGGTGTCCGCGCTCTTCGTTACCGGCACCTCCACGCGCAGGACGTCATTGTCCTTGTTGTACTTGTAGGCGCCCCACTCGCCGACGTCCTTGTTGACGATGAGGGTCCACTTGTCCGCCTGGGGAATGGTGAAGAGCGAGTAGGTGCCCGCTGGGAGCCGCTTGCCCGCCAGCTCGAGGTCGCCCGTCGTGGTCAGCTCCGTGGCGGCGTTCGCGCCCAGGCGCCACACCTCGCCATAGGGGACCAGCTTGCCGAAGATGACGCGCTTCTGGCCCGTCTTCGGGTCCTGGATGCGAGGCGAGCCGTACGTCACCTTGACGTACGTGGTGTCATCCAGCTTCTTCGCCGCCATGGCCAGCGGGCTGACGGGAGCCTTCGCGGGCGAAATGGTCTTCTGCGCCAGCGCGGGCGTCGCGGCGAGGAAGACGAGCGCGGCCAGGGTCGTGAGGTTCAGGTGCGACAGGAGTCGACGGTTCATCATGGGTAAAGCCCTCTGGGTGAAGAGAGAACGAAAGCAGCGCCAGACCGTACCATGCCGCCCATTGCCCGGAACTACCGCGCGCCGTCGCGCAGGCCCAGCACGATGACGGCCCACTCGTCCGTGGCGTCCCGGTATGTCTCGATGACCTCGAAGCCAACGCGGGCGTGGGCGCGCATCGAGCGCGTGTTGCGCGTGGCCACCTCCGTCACCGTGCAGTCGAAGCGCGCCCCATAGCTCGCGCGGTGCTCGCGGTAGAGCGCGTCGAACACGCCCTGGCCCCGGTACGCCTCGGCCACGCACACCTGGCCCATGATGTAATAGCGGTACTCGCGGAGTGGACGTCCGCGCCAGCTCAGCGTCTCCAGCAGCTGGAACATGGGCTCCAGGATGGGGACGAAGGTTCGCGCCTCCACCTGCATCACCAGCGCATAGCCGGCGATCCTCTCGCCATCCTTCGCGATGATGCTCGGCGCGAGCGCATGCATCCGCTCCAGCGCGTCCAGCGTGTGGGCCACGGTGACGAAGCCCTCACGCGCGGCCTGCTCGGGTGAGAGGTGGTCGCGCAGGTTGGCGGCCTGGAGCTGGAGGATCTGCTCCAGTTCCTCACGGCGCGTGACGAGGCAGGTCCGAGGCGGAGTCGGCGCGGTCATGAGGCCCGGTTTCTAATGCCGGGCTCCCCTCCTGTCACGCCACGACCTCGGTGTCAGCTCGTGGCCCGTCTCCGGGAGGGACCCTGGTTGGCCGACTTCAGCGTCCGCACCAGCACGAGCGCGGGCTGGATGAAGGACTCCAGGGCTTCGAGGCTCGAGGGGACACCGTACGTCTCCACCAAGAGCTGGCCCTGGCGGATGGCGAAGACCCGATAAGTCTTCGCGACAGTGAAGAGCTGATGCCGCACCTCCGGATGGCGCAGGAGCGTGGCGCTCTCGGGGTCGAGGTTCTTCAGATCGAAATACCGGTCGAACTCGTCATCGCCGAGCTCCTCGTCGGACCGACCGAAGAGCTTGAGGAACTTGTCCCCGAGCCCCTCGCGTTCCAGGAAGAGGCTCCGGGACACGACATCGCTCACACCGAGGAGAAGCACCGTCACGCTGCGGCGATTGTTTCCACTTCCGCGCTGTTCGACCTTCAGCTCGAGCTGCTGCCCCTCATACGTCCCCGAGATGTGCTGCCTGCTTGGGGCGAGGCTCAGACCGTGCCGGTGCGCGAAGGCTCTCCAGGCCTTGTACCGTTGGCGCAGGTTGTACAGGCTCGAGAAGATGCCGAGCCCGA
>NZ_DASVWK010000179.1:0-12813 GCF_036389735.1 Archangium sp.
CGTTCTATGGCGGCGGCATCGGCCCGGTCGAGGACGCTTTCGGCCGCAAGCCCCTGCTCGATCGCGTTGGGGACATGCAGGCGCCGATGCACCTGTGGTACGGCACGGAGGATCAGTTCATCCAACCGGAAGAGCATGGCCGCATCGCCGAGGCGATGAGCAGGGCGGGCAAGCAATACACCCTGACGGTGTTTCCCGGGGTCACCCACGGCTTCTTCTGTGAGGATCGGGCGAGCTACGATAAGGAAGCCGCGCGGCGGTCGTGGCGAATCACCACGGCGTTCTTCCACGAGTACCTGGGGGCCTGAGGCTGTCATGCGGAATCAATCCAATCCCGTCCATCCGGAGTTGCGGTCGTTGGTCCGCTGGTTTCCTCGCGTGTCCTTCAACCGCTTCCTCCTGCCCATCGTCCGGCGCCTCAACCTCTCCAGGGCGCGCAGCCCGGAGGGCGTCACCGTCGAGAACGTCTGGATTCCTGGCCCGCCTGGAGCACCGGAGCTCCGCGTCCGGAAGTACGAGCCCACCCAGCGTGCTCCGGGCAGCGCGGCCCTCCTGTGGATCCACGGTGGAGGCTTCATCGTCGGCAAGCCTGAACAGTCGGACGCCGTCTGCGGTCGGTTCGCCAAGGAACTCGGCATCCTGGTGGTCGCCGTGGATTACCGGCTCGCTCCCGAGCACCCTTTCCCGACACCGCTGGAGGACTGTTACGCGGCGCTCTCGTGGATGCACGCACAGGCCGACGCCTTGAGGATCGATCCGGATCGGCTCGCTCTCGGGGGAGACAGCGCTGGCGGCGGGCTGGCGGCGGCGCTGGCGCAGCTGACCCGCGAGCGGAAGCGGATCAAGCCCGTCTTCCAACTGCTCCTGTACCCGATGCTCGATGACCGGACCACCATCCGCGCGGACCACAAGGGAACGGGGGAGTATGTCTGGACGCCGGGCAGCAACGTCTTCGGGTGGACCTGCTACCTGGCTCAAAAACCCGGTGGTCCCACCGCTCCGAAGTATGCCGTGCCCGCGCGGACGGAGGACCTGACGGGACTGCCGCCCGCATGGGTGGGCACCGGCACGCTGGACCTGTTCTACGAGGAGGACGTCGAGTACGCCCGCCGTCTGCGGGACAGTGGCGTTCCCTGTGAGCTGGATGAGGTGCCTGGCGCCTTCCACGCCTTCGAGGTCTTCGCCGGGGATGCCACCATCTCCCGGGAGTTCATCGCCCGGCAGGTTTCCGCCCTGAGGCGGGCCCTCACGGCTGCCGGCTGAGCGGGCCTGGGACAACGAGCGCTTCGTCAGGCGCGCTCACCGCGACTTGGGAGCGGCAGTGGCTCGCGCCTGGTCGAGCTGTTTCACCAGCGCTTTGGGCGCCTTGAGCCGCCAGCCCTGTTCGAGCCGGCGCCGACACTCGGGCACGCGCAGCTTCGCCAGGCGCGCCAGCACCGCGGGCCAGCCCCGGTAGTGGTCCGTGATGAAGTACAGCTCCGGCAGGGCCTGGATCAGGAACTCCTGCTCGTCGACGCTCTCCAGCAGGAACACGACGGACTGGCCGTCTTCCTTCAGGCGCACGAACGACTTGCCGCGAACCTTGAGCGCGGGTGTGCGGAACCAGCTGCCCTCCACCACCTCGGGCAGCTCGCAACCGAGCTTGACCAGTTGCTCCCACTTCATGCGTCGCTCCTAGGAGGGGAATCAGGTTCACTGCTCTCGCACGACTCCTGATGCGATGGAAGCCGCGAGTATTCCTGGTAATGCTGGTTTGTTGCGTTTTTCTACTTTGGGGTCCAAGCCCTCCATGGTACACACCCACGAACATGGCACAGACGGCGGCCGTTTCATCTGCGACCCTGGCGACTCTCGGGAGTGAACGGCTTCACGCGCTCTGCCATGAATTGGGCTACAGCGCGTCCCAGACGCGCTCCACGGTGAGCTTGTTCCAGAAGCTCGCGGGGCCTTGGGGGCAGCGAGCTGTCGGCCTGCCTCCACCGTGGGCGTCGGACATCACCGACGATCACTCACCCTACGAATTCTCGCTCGCCGTCGATGGGCGTGCTTCGGAGCTGCGTTTTCTCATCGAGGTGCAGGGCCACCAGCCGTCGCTTGCGTCGAACTGGGCGGCGGCCCGCGCGATGAACGAATGGCTCGCGGAGGAGTATGGCGTCTTCCTCGGAAGACTCGCGCTCATCGAGGAGCTCTTCGCTCCCACGCAGGACCGCGGTCGCTTCGCCATGTGGCACGCGGTCTGTCTCCGGCCCGGCGAGCCCCCCGATTTCAAGCTCTATCTGAACCCGCAGGCGCGGGGCCCCACGGAGGCGCGGACGCTGGTGGAGACGGCGATGCAGCGGCTCGGGCTCGGTGACTCCTGCGCTCACCTGCCGGCCACGGGACCGGACGACGCGCTCTGCTATTTCTCTCTCGACCTGTCGGCGCGGCCCGAGTCGCGGGTGAAAATCTATACGGCCCACTCTCGGGCGGACGTCGAGCGCATCGAGGCGGCGATCGCCTCAGCGCGGGGCCATGTGCCGGGCCTGGTGCGGGACTTCTGCCAGACCGTCGGAGCGTCGGAAGGGCCCTTCAACGCACGTCCGGTGCAGACGTGCCTTGCGTTCGTTCAAGGCCACGTCGCGCCGAAGACCGCAACCGTCTACTTCCCCATCCGCTCGTACGCGGCAAACGACCGTGTCGCCGCCCATCGCATCCTCCATTCCATGCCTCCCGAGAGTGCGTCGACCTACAGCGGTGCGCTCGAGGCCTTCACGGACCGGCGGCTCGAGGATGGGATTGGCATGCAGACGTATGTGTCGCTTCGGGTGGAGCCCGGACACCGTCGGCTCACCGTGTACCTTTCGCCCGAAGTCTATGAAGTGATGCAGAGCGCGATGCCGGTGCCAACGGCCTTGGACGTTGGCGCCAGGAGTGGAGGAGTCGGACAATGAAAGCCGTGCTGGAAGCCATTGATCGGAGGGCCATCGAGTTCGCCAGGCATCCGTTCTACGAGTTCATGCGCGACGTCACGATCGACCCGCGACAGAGGCTCGCGTTCGTCCCCGTGCTGGCTCATTTCGTGATGACGTTCGCCGATCTGTACGCGCTGGTGCTACGGGAGGAGCCCGCCAAGGACAGGTTCCAGGAGATCGTCAACGCCCACACCTATGAGGACGGTGGCCACTGGAAGTGGTTCCTCGCGGATCTGGACACCCTGGGGGATGACCCTCGGCTGCCTTTCAGCAGCGCACTCAAGTTCGTCTGGAGCAAAGCGACCGAAAAGACGCGCCTCCTCTCGTACCACATGTGTCGCCTCGGCGTCGGAGCCGATTCCCTTCACAAACTGGTGCTCGTGCAGTGCATCGAGGCGACCGGCAAGGTGGCGCTGGGACACGCCGCGCCCGTTGGAAAGCAGTTCGCGGAACTCACCGGGAAGAAGCTGGTCTACTTCGGACCGCACCACTTGGACACCGAGGCCAATCACACACTCGAAGAGGACACCGTGCGGCGCCTGGTCGAGGGCATCGAGCTGGAGCCGGGTCTCGAGCGGGAGCTCGTGGCCCTGGTGGACACGTGCTTCGCCCTGTTTCTGGCCAATGCCGACGAGCTCCTGGCCTTCGCGAAGAGCGGGCAGCGCATCCATGCAGCCTGATAGGAGTTGAGGGATTTGGGGCGAAGGTGAAGGCCGCCCTCTTGGCTGCCTGCGCGGCGTCTACTTCGACGCGGCGTAGGTCAGGATGGGGGCCCGTTGAGGGGGCGTTCTGGTGTTCGGCGAGCATCCGCCGTCGAATCAGAACTCGATCACGAGGCTGATGCGATTGGGCAGCACCTGTGCCCGCGGTGCGCTCAATCCGTACGTGGGGCTGGAGAGGACGCGCACGACACAGTCGCGCTGCTCGCGCTTCAGCTCCGCGCCTGGACCCAGAGGCTCGAGCTCGTGATCCGCCACCGCGCCGCTCTCCGGGTTCACCGAAGCGGTCCAGCGCAACACGCCGGGCCTGTCCGTACCCGTGAAGCACTGCGCGAGCCGGGGGCCGCGCGCCGAGACCTGCAGGCGAAAGTCGTCGAGCCAGGTCGGCGGCGTTTGCGCCTCCCCCAGATAGCTACCGCGCGGCTGGGGTTTGACCTGGACCCGGAGCGGTTCGCGTCTGGGCGGCGGGGCGGGCGCGGGAATTTTCGGCTTTACTTCAGGCGTCTCCCGCACCACGGCCTTCACCGGTGGTGCCGCCTGCTGGCACTCGCAGCGCATCAAGCAGGCCAGCAGCAGCAACGCCAGGAGCACCGCGCGACGCATGCGTCGGCGCTTCCTCTCACGGCGCACCTCGGGGTGCTGCCGCACACGCTCGCGCGCCTGTTGTCGCATGAGCGTCAGCGAACGGCGCAGCTCCTCGCGGCGCTGGCGCAGCTCGCGTCGCAGCTCACGCGGCGTCATTCGGTGAGCCTCCAGCCGAACACCAGCGTGCCATTCGCGTCCCGCCACTCCACCGGTCGCAGTGAGAGGGGCGCGAAGGCCGAGGGCGCCTCGGTTTCCGAGGTCCGGAACGGCCACGGCAGCGGATCCGCGGGAGCCAGCCGGATGTTGCCAGCGAATGCCTCATGGTGGGGCGACAGGGAGCGGGCCCTCCCCGCCGCCGAAGTGTCGAGGTGGCTCAACCCCTCGAGGATGGCCTGCGCACGGGCGATGAGCTCTTCGGACGTGCGGACGTGCGCATTGTTCCCTCCCGACTTGGCCGCGAACGAGTCGAGGACACGGATGACGAGTTTCAGCATGGGAACATTCGCCGCGCGCACGTCGGCGTCCTCGGTCTCGAGTTGCTCCAGGAGTTGCCGTACGAAGCGCAGCGTGAGGTAGGGCTCCTCGGACGCCGCGTCGCGAAGTTGCGTCACCAGCTCTCCCACCTTGCCTTGAGCGAGCAGACGCAGCCGCGCGACGCGCGCGTCGAACGCCCCACCACGCCGGGCGCTCGCCACCACCCGCTCGAACGAGCCCTCATCGCTCCGCAGCGCGGCCCTCCAAACCAGATCCTCGATGACCGGGTTGTACTCCTGCCGCGGCACCAAGGCCTTCAGCGTGGCGATGACCTCCTCGTTGGTCTCGTAGCGCGACAGCACGAAGGACAACCACCGCCGGGCGAGCGCCAGGGTGACCGCTGACTCGCGAGACTCCTCCGCCGTGGCCATCGCGTACGCGAACGAGCGCAGCGCGTCCTGCATCTGTCCGGACTCGAGGAATGCGACGCCTCGGTGCAACGCGATGATCGACCGCTCCCGAAAGCCCGTGCCAGGCTCGAGCTCGAGGAGCCGCTTGCCTCGTTCACCCGCGATGAGCACTCCGCGCTTGCTCGGTGTCTCGCTCGCGTCGAGGTAGCCGACCCACGACTCCAGTTCATCGCCTGCCTTGCGCTCGATGAGCGCGTCGATGATGTCGACCACGAGCTGATCCAGGGCTCGCGTGTCCCGGGCCAGGGGCCGCGCCTGCGAGAACAGATAGAGGCGTCGCTGACGGTTCAAGCTCAGCCACTCGTCCGCCCGCCAGGTCAGGCTTCGGCGCAAGAAGGCCGCCTGCTCCGAATTCTCCGGCCACGCCGCGGCCGCTTCACGCACCTCGCGAATCCCCTCGCTGGAGACGCCAGCGCTTCGGGCTCGCCACGCCGCCGTGAGGCTCTGTTGACGGGCGTCTCGGGCCCGCAGCCGCACCAGTGCGAGATCGAGGTCGAAAATGCGTGCCTCCACCGCGGCGACACTCTGGACCTTCTCGCGCACCAGGGTCTGAAGCGACAGCCACAGGAGCCGACGCAGCAGCAGCCCCGAGACGAGGCGATCCTCGAGGTCATACCGGGGTAATGGCTCGAACTGGGGCATCTGACCCGACTCGAACATCGTGAGGTAGGCAAGGAGGCACGTGCCGCGGAAGAAGCTCACCGAGCGCAGCTCCGGGGCCGAGAGGACGTCGTTGAGCGAGATGAACCGCTGCTGACGCCCGACCTCGAAAGCCCCAAAGGGGGGCGGTACCTCGGGCGGCGGACCCTTGACCATCGCGTGGGTCACCCAGTTGTGCAGCGCCAGCGGCCACAAACCCGCGCCCCCCTGATCGTCCTTGGCCAGGCCGTCCTGACACAGCCCACGATTGCCCAGCGCGGCCCATACGACGGAGCGAAACTCCTCGTCGTGGCTCCCGCGCTCGCCCTGGTTGGCCAGGCTGTTGCGCAGCAACCAGAGCTTGAGCACCTCCTCCGGCCGCTCCTCCCGAAGCGCCAGTCGCGCGTTGTAGAAGACGAGGGTCTGATTCGATGGAGGCTCGCTCGCCACCGCGGCGGTCGCCAGGGTGAGCGCGAGGAGGGGAGCGGCCCAGGACATCAAAACGCCCACCCCGCGCCGAAACTCAGCTCCCACCACCAGCCAAGCCCGGATTGGGTGGCTCCGGAGAGGAGCGGCAGTGCGATCAGGACGCGCGGAGACAGGAAGCCACCGCTCTGAAAGTAGACGTCGAGGGAGAGACCCGTGAGGAGGCTGTATCGCGCGCGCTCGAGCTGCATGCCGGGCAGCCGTGTGCTCTCGAGGTTTTCGATTTCCAGCTCCGACAGCGTGGGCGCGAAGAGCGACCCGGCGGTGTCGCGGAAGCTCGCGCCGGCCAGGGAGCCCGGGTAGAACAGGTAGCGCAGGCCCGCGTTCGCCGAGAACACCAGCTCGGTCGCGGGAAAGAAACCCGGCCGTGCCGTCGTCACCCCTTCGGCGAGCGGGTAGCCCAGGTTGAGGTCCAGCTCGAAGCGGCTGGGACGCCCGGACTGGCGGTAGGGAGTCAGTGCCAGCTTCTCCGTGCTCTCACTGCCCCGCGTGAACACCCGGGTGATGGCGATGTCGCCCAGGAAGCCCTTGATGGGCATGCGAACGAATCCGCCCAGCCGGGTGCTCCTGAAGTTGTTGAGCTCGAGGAGCTGACTGCCCACCAACCCGACGCCGACCCGTGTCTGGCGCCAATCGAAGCGCACGGCGCGGGACGCTGTACCGAGCATTCGCTCGGTGAGCACCTCGAAGGGCGTGCGGTAGCGATCAAGCGTCGTGTCCTCCTGCCCGTTCCCGGAATCGGTCGCCGACTCTTCGTCGCCGCGAGCCGGCTGCGTGGCATCGTCGGCGGGGTCCTCGGCGGCCAGAGCCGTCCGCGGCAGCGCCAGACAGGCGATGAGGAGCACGCTACGGATCACGTGGAAAGCCTCCGTCGGCCGGAACCGGGTAGCGCGGGGCGTAGCACTGGTTGAGGTAGCTCGCGCGGAAACCCAGGGTGACGTTGTAGACGCCGCCCGAGTCGAAGGTCGGATGATCACAGAAGCGAGTGCACTGCAAGAGTGTGGCGTCGAGCGGGAATTCATTCTCCAGCCACATCTTGGCGCCATAGTCCTCCGTCTCCTTGGTCGGAATGCCGAAGGGAACGGTGAGCGAATAGGCGCTGGCCGTCCCGGCGATGAAAAACTCGTATTCAAGGCGCGTGAGAAAGGGGAACTCCCAGAGCAGCCCAAGTGCATAGGCCGGTTGGGGTGTCGCCTCGTGAAGCTCGGGCAACGTCTCCAACGGGAGTGGGTCGGGGCTCAACGGAGAGCGAAAGACAACGTGGGAAGCGAGCGGGTTACCCGACATGCAATGTGAAAAAACGTCGCTCGGCGCCGCCGTCAGGGTTTCATTGTTGAAGAAGGTGATGAGTCCGAAGTCACCGACCTGGATGTTCTCCGAGATCGGCGTGCGCTCGGGTGCCAGGAACTGCAAACCGCGCATGTGGCCCGCCTGCGCTTCGGAATACTTTTCGACGAACCTCAGGTACTGCGCACGGGTGGGGAGGATGGGCAGGGTGTTGAGCCGAAACGGCCCCAGCTTGATATCGGGGATATCCGGCAGCAAGGCACAGGAGTGCTGCGACTGGTCGGAAATCTGATCGAGATCATCCACGTCGAGGTTCGCGGGGCACCAGAGCACCAGACTCTTGAGCGGCGCGCGCCCGAGCGTGTGGGCGAAACTGTCGAACACGAAGGCGCCGCTCACCCGCGGCGAGCTCTTGTCACGCTCGTAGGTGAGTGTCTGCTCCAGCGCCTGCTCGATGACGTCGGCGAGCTTCCCGCTCGGCTCGTCGTGATGAAGGGCCAGGGTGAGCACCATGTCCTGTCCCTGGGCGCGGACCTCGTCGATCCGCGCGCGAAAGCGAGCCGCGAGCTCGGCGGCGAAGTCGGTGGTGCGCCAGTTGTCGATACAGATTTCGGGTGCGCCCGCCAGCAGGAGTCGCTGCACCTGTATCGACTCATGGGGCTTGGAGATCGTCCTCTCACAAGGCCTCAACAGAAAGCCAATGGCGGTGTTGGTGCGGATGGGGCTGTGCAGGGCGGGGAAGGCGGGGCGAACCTCGGGGTTCTTGCGTGCCAACGCCACTGCTTCGAATGGGCCCTGGGCGTCCGTCACGGTCGCCTGGGCACAGACGGCGGGTGAGGCAGAGGCCGACAACGGCAGTTCGTCGCCACCGAACATCGCGCGCATCGAGGTCTCGAGCGGCGCCCAGCCCAGCGGCGTCAGCGCCTCGGGGCAAGCGGAGGCGAACGCGTATCCATAGGGATTGCCGTCGGGCGGCTGAGCCACATCGCCATGCCGCGGGTCGGCGATGCGGAAGGTGCGCCGCAACCCCAGCTCTTGCACCTCGTGGTTGCGAAGGGTCGGGAATTGGTGGCGGGCACGCCACTGCACGTGGGTGTTGTTCTCGTCGAAGACGCCATACACGACGAGGCTGCGGCTCCTGTGTGGCGGTCCCGTGCCGATGATGTTGAGTCTCGTCCTGGGGGGGGTGAGGGCCATCTCCCCGTCGCGGTGGTAACGCAGGCGAATCCCCACCTGCCGCGGAACGCGCTTCACGTGCAGGCTGGTGCTACCCCACCGCTCCGTGCTGCCACGGTCGACCGGCACGTGCGTATGCACGGTGCTGAGCTGGGAGAGGGGCGTCCAGGGTTGCTCCATGTCGTCGGTGCGGTAGGAGACTTCGATTTGACTATCGGGCCCGAGGCCCTGCTCGGCCTTGGCGCGATAGAAGATGAAGAGCGTCTGCTCCTCCTCGAACCAGGCGGCGTCCGCGAGTTCGAATTGCGCCTGGATGTTCGTGAGCGGCACCTTTTCGCAGGAGGCGCAGGCGACGACCGCCAGGAGCAGACATGTGCGGCCGAGGGTGCCCATTCAAGCCACGATCTCCGGGAACGAGACCTTGCCTCGCGTCACCAACTTCTTCACCGCCGACACCAGCTCGTTGTGACCGCGCTGCGCTACCCGGAACTGGTCGGCACGAGAGACGAAGGCCTGGTTGGCACGTACGGCTTCTTGCATCGTGGGCGCGAGTCGGCTGATGAAGCTCTCCTGCCACGCCGGGTTCTGAACCGAGGACCAGCCGGCAAGCCCCTTGAGGTCCACTTCGAGCAGCATGTCCGCTCGAAGCTCGTTGGGCAGCTTGAAGAGCATGTCTGGATAGAAAATGTCCTCGTACCAGCGCGGAAACACTCCATTCGAGCGCTGAAGCGCGCTCGTGAACAGGGCCTGGCGATCTTCGGCGCCGATGTGCGCGAACAGCGCGGAGAGCGCTCCCGCCGCGTCGAACTCGCGCCCTCGATCCAGGATGTCGTGTGGCGCCGGCTTGGGAGCGGACGGCAATGGCAGCCCCGCCCGAGCGGCGTCCAGTACCTCGAAGAGGTACCCCCGCTCTTCCTTGGAAATGCGGTTGGACACCAACAGCTGACTCGCGACCTGGGAGCGAAGCTCGGACGACAGGGTGCGCGCCAGCTCCTGCTGGCCGTCGGTGGGTACCAGGCCGAAGAGCAGCGCCCCATACCGCGGCGGCAGCTTCTCGAGCAGATGGCTCACCCCGACAGTGCCGAACTCCTCGCGAAGGCTGCGGTAGATCTCCGCGTCGGACTGCGCGAGCAGAGACGACGAGATGGCATGTTGGTTGAGCTTGCGGAAGAACTCGGCGTCCGAGGGCAGCTGCTCCTGGTCCAGGTTTCGCAGGTACTCCGCGAGCTCCACCTTGCGGGCGGCGAGCTCTCCGTCCGAGGAGAACGCCAGGGACAGCCGGTCACCAAAGACGAAGATGGCCTTGGCCAGCAGCTCGAACTCTCGCGCCTTCAACCACTCGCGCATCAAGTCCACCACGCCGCCCTCGTCCTTGCCCAGCTCGGCCTGGGCGATCCGGTCGGTCCACAACCGTTGCTGCTCGGTGACGAAGGCGCCCTCTTCGCGCTCCTCCTCCGAGGGGCCCTGGGGGGCCGCGGGGGGGGGGGCCGGCACTGGGGCCGTGGGCGCCTGGGCGTCGTCCGACTTGCCGAGCGCACCGGCCGCCAGTTGCGCCAGCATCGCCTTTTCCTCTAGCGACTCCCGCCCGAGGCGCCGAAGCGCCCAGATGATGATCAGGGTGGCCAGGGTGGCCAGCACCAACGCGATCATCCACGAGAAGTGCGGAAGCAGGCTCACCCACAGCTCGCGCAGCGCCACCCCCGCTTCCCACTTCGCGGGCGGTTCAGGGGGAGGGACGGGCGCGGGCGGAGGCTCCACGCGTGGTGGCGGGGTCGGCTCGGGCGACTCGCTCAAGCTCGTGGAAATGGGCTCGAGGATCTGGCGTCCGACCGTCACCTGGAGCCAGCCCTTCGACAGCCGCTGCTCCAGCCGCCGGACGAGCGCCTGGACGTCGCGGGACGAGACGGACTTCTCGTGGGCGAAGTCGCAGCGCGCCTGGGTGAGGTACTCCTGCGGCGGCACGCTGCCGGGGCCCTCGGAGTGGCCCAGCCCAGGCAGGGAGGAAGAGTGCGGCATGTCGACCACTACGTGGTCTCGGTAGACGCACCCCTTGGAGACACAGCGCTCGGGTGCGCAGTCGCGCGCCAGCGCCAGGTCGAACTGGCTTTCGAGCGCACGCAGCTCCATCAGCACGGGCGAGGGAATGTGCTTCTGCGGCACCGGGGTGGCGCTCGTCTGGGCGAGGGCACTCAACGGCAGCGCGAGTGCGAGGAGGTAGACGAGGTTTCTCATCAGTAGATTCTCACGATGACGCGGCGGTGACGGGCCAGACGCTCTTCGGGGCTCAACCCCTTGAGTTGCTCTTCGGGCAGCGGCTTGGTGTCGGCGTAGCCCTCGACGCGAATCCTCGCGCGCGGGACTCCGACATTCTCGAGCCGCTGCCTCACGACGATCGCGCGGGCGCTGGAGAGTTCCCAATTCGAGGCGAAGGGTCCTCCGTTCACGATGGGCGTGGAGTCGGTGTGCCCCTCGACAGCGAAGCCGTACTTCGTCGAGTAGGGCGCGAGCACCTGCAGCATCGACGCCACGGTCTGTTCGAACTCGGGGCGCAGCTTCGCCTTGCCCGAGTCGAACACCAGCCCGGAGTTGATCGCGAGATCCAGCCCTTCGGCCGACACGCGGGTGTGCACCAGGTCCTGCAGGTGCTTGCTCGCGATCTGCGCGTCGATCTCCTTGCGAATGGCCTCCAGGCTCGCTGGGCTCTCGGCACCGGACATGCTCTTGACGATCTGCTGCATCCGGCCCTTGTTCAAATTCGCCGCCGTGAGCAGCACGACGAAAAAGAGCAGCAGGTTGGTGATCAGATCCGCGTAGCTGAGCAGCCAACTCTCGTCATGCCCCTTGGATCTCCGTCGCATGACTCACGACCCTCCATGAGCGACCAGGGCGTTGACGCTCTTCTCGCAGCGCTCGAGGAACCCCAGCCTCTCATCGAGCAGTCCGTTGAGATAGTGACCGATCGGCCCCGCCACGCCCGCACCGAAGGCCACACCGTAGAGCGTGGCGAGCAACGCCAGGGACATGGACGAGCCGATGTTCAGGTTGTCCGAGTTCATGTTGCGGAACAGCTGGATCATTCCGGTGATGGTTCCCACCATTCCGAACGCGGGGCCGAGCTTGGAGAGCATCTCCCAGTTGCTGATCGCCGGCTGCCAGCGGCTGATCTCCTCGTGCCTGAGATCCATGAAGGCCTTGGCGCTGGCGACCTCGGGCGAGCGATTGAGGATGAGCTCCACCATCTGCTTGACCGCGGCGAAGCGGCTCTTCTCCGCGAGCGAGAGTGCTCCACTGCGCTTGCCTTCGCGCCAGAGGGTATAGAGCTGCTCTCGCTCGGCTTCCATCTGCGCGGTGGTGTGACCGAAGAGGCGCAGGCCCGGGACGAGTTCGCGCAGGCAGAGAATGGTGCGCAGCGCCGTCGAGTTGCTGGAGCCGACCAGCACCGCCGAGGCCGAGCCCACCACCACCATCACCAGCGCGTGGGGATCGAACGCCGAAACGACCTGCGCGTCTCCGCGATCCTTGAAGCCGAACCAGACGACGAACCCCAGAACGATGAATCCGAGAATCTGCATGAGGTGTCTCCTACTTCTGCTGACGCTGCAGCTCTTCGAGCTTCTTGCGAACGTCCGGGTCGCTCTCGATCGCTTCCACCTGCTCGTAGACCTCGATCGCCTTGTCGCGCTCGCCCATCATCAGCAGCAGCGAGGCCTTGGCCCGCAGAAACTCCGGGTGGGACTTGTAGCGCTGCAACACCGTCTCACACCACTCGAGCGCCAGGTCATAATTGCCACCCTTGACCGCCTCCTGCATCAAGGTGCGCGCACGCGTGATGCTCACCTCGGGCGAGCGCTCGTCGATGCTCAAGCCCCGCGCACGGTAGGCCTCGATGAGCGCCTTGTCGGCGCCCGTCGGCGGCGGCGGCACCACCCGGGTGGCCGGGATGGTCTTGACCTCGCCGCTCCCCGCGCCGTGCTCGATGACGATCCTCTGTCCCGTCGAGAGGACCGGCACGTCGACCTCGGTGAT
>NZ_DASVWK010000180.1:0-11195 GCF_036389735.1 Archangium sp.
CGCGCAGGTAGTGGCTTCCAATGACGCTCCGCAGCTCGCCCACCCGGTCGTTGTAGAGGGCCTCCAGCGCCTCACCCACCTGGCGGTGCAGCTCCCGGCGGCGCGACGCGAGCAGGCTCTGGTAGGCCATGTCCTGCGTGAGCGCGTGCTTGAACATGAACTCGAGCTCGGGGTCCCTCGTCCGCTCGCGGATGATGTCCTCACGCTCCAGGTGCCCCAGGTCGGCGTCCACGCCCGCCGTGTGCCGGGCCAGGTGCATGAGCACGCGGTAGGAGAAGGTCCGCCCGATGACCGAGGCCTGCTGCGCCAGCCACTTCGTCTCCACCGGCAGCCGGTCCAACCGGGCCATCAACACACCCTGGAGCGTGTCCGGCACCTTGAGCGTCTGCAGCAGGGGCGTCACGGCCCAGCCCCCTTCGCCACGCACCAGCGCGCCGCGCTCGATGAGCGAGCGCAGCAGCTCCTCGACGAAGAACGGGTTGCCCTCCGCCCGGCTGGAGATGAGCGAGCGCACTGCCTCCGGCAGCGTGGTGAGGGAGAGGAGCTGTTCGATCATCTCCGCGCTGTGCGCCACGGAGAGCGGCCCGAGCACACGGGGGACATACCGCTCCGCGTGGTGGGCCTTCAGGTACGCGAGCAGATCCGCGGGGGTGCCCTCGAGCTGGGGGCGGAGCGTGCACACCACGAGCAGCCGGGTGCGGGTGGTGACCGCGAAGAGGTGCTCGAGCAGCTCGATCGAGCTGGTGTCGGCCCAGTGCGCGTCCTCGACGATGAGCACCGTGGGGCGCCGCTCGGCGAGCCGGAGGTAGTACCGCTCGACGAGCGAGAAGAGCTTCTGGCGCAGGCTCTGGGCCGGCAGGCTGGAGAGGACGGCCTCTTCCTGCCGCGAGGCCCGCATGCCGAGCAGGTGGGTGAAGATGGCCTGGGCCTCGGCATCTCCAGGGAAGATGTGCTCCAGGGTCTCATGGAGCTGCGCGCGGGCCTCGGTGTCGGAGTGCTCGCCCGAGATGTCGGCCTTGCGGCGGAGCATGTCGAGGAAGGGGCCGAACGAGACCGAGCTGGTATGGGCGAAGCAGCGGCCCTCCAGCCAGCGCACGCTCTCGCCGAGCCGCAGCCGCCACTCCGCCAGCAGCCGCGACTTGCCGATGCCCGCCTCGCCCACCAGGGTGATGATGCCGCCCTGGCCCTCGTCCAGCCGGCGCGTGGCGTCCATCAGGGTGGTGAGCTCGTCCTGCCTGCCCACGAAGGCCTGGGACAGCTCGTGCAGGCCGCGCGTCTTGGCGGGCAGCAGCCGGGCGCGCACCAACTCCTGGACGGGGAGCGGCTCGCGCCGGCCCTTGAGGACGAGCGGCTCCAGGGCGGTGAAGTCGAAGGAGGCGTGCGTCAGGCGCCAGGTGTCCTGGCTGACGAAGATCTGCCCGGAGCGGGCGGCGTCCCGGAGGCTGGCCGCGGTGCTCACGGTGTCACCCGTGCCCGTGTACGCCATGCGCAGATCCGCGCCGACGTTGTTGGCGATGACCTCGCCCGTGTTGATGCCGATGTGCAGCGACAGGGGCTGCTCCAGCCGCGTGCTCCAGCGGCGGTTGAGCTCCTCGATGCGCTCGCGCATGGCGAGCGCCACGCGCAGGGCCCGCTCCGCGTCATCCTCGTGGACGATGGGCGCTCCGAAGACGGCCATCACCGTGTCCCCCACGAATTTGTCGATGTAGCCCTCGTACTGGTAGATGGCCTCGGCGAGCTCGTGGAGCGCGTCGCTCACCAGCGTCGTCAGCTCCTGGGACTCCAGCTCCTCTTCCAGGGCGGTGAAGCCCGACAGGTGGGCGAAGAGCACGGTGACACGTCGGCGCTCCCCCTCCAGGTGCCCCTGCACCCGCATCTTCTCGGCCAGCTCGCGCGGGATGTAGCGCCGCAGGTGCTCCAGGTGCTCTCCGGCGGAGATCGCCGGGAACTTCCCGCTCTGCCTGCCCTTGCGCTGACGCTGCTCCTCCAGCTTCGCCCGCAGCGCCGACAACGTCACGTCCACCACGGCGTCGCCGAGCGTCGGCCGCAGGCGCTCCTGCGTGGCGATGGCCGACTCGATTCTCTGGATCTCCTCATCCACCTTCGACATGCGCCCCTGTCTCCACGCTCCGTCACGGGCCGGGCCCGCGACCAAAGACAGGCAAGTCGAGTGGCCCCTCCAAGTCAATGTGGGTGAAATACTTCACTTGCAGTGGATTATTTCACCGAGGAAGGGGGCTCAAGCGGGCTTCTGGAGCAGCTCCAGGGCGGCGGTGAGGACGGGGGTGTAGTCAGTGAAGCCCTCGGGCCGCTGCCGGCCGGGGAGGACGACGGAGCCGGTGTTGCCCACCGCGCCGAAGCACGCTCCCGGGGCGTCGAAGTAGCCGCCCCTGTAGGCATCCTGGAGGAGCTGGGCCTGCTGCTCGGGGTTCATCGTGCGCCAGGGCTTCCCGGCGCGCAGGGCCTTCACGTAGTCGTAGCCGTCGCCGAAGCCCTGGGCCCAGAGCGCCTCGGCGATGTAGCCCCAGCCCTGGTGCTGGTACTGCCAGACGTGGGTGGCCTCGTGGACGAGCAGGGACAGGTTCTGCCCGCGGGAGATGGCGGTGAAGCCCTGGTCGGGCAGGTTCAGCACGTTGCCCAGCACGAAGGCCCGGGCGCCGTTGAGCCGCGCGATGAAGTGGGACAGGCGCACCAGTCGCACGGGCCCGTAGGAGAGGCCCTCGGCGAACACCTTGCGCAGCACCCGTACCTCCAGGTCCGTGAGCGCGCGTCTATCGGTGCTCGCGGCGGCGGCCTCGGGGTTTCCCGAAGCGCCCACCATCCGCAGCTCTCCAGCCTGCTGCTCCCGTGCCTCGGAGGACTCCTGCTGGGGACGGGGTGAATCGCGGCCTGCCATGACGAGGCTCCTCTCGTTGACTCGCAACGCAGAGGATAGCTCAGCTCAGCTCTCCAGGGAGGCGCGGAGGAACCAGGCGTGCTTCTCGAACTCGGTGATGATGCCGGTGAAGAGGTCCGCCGTGTCCATGTCGGTGTGCTTCTCGGCCAGGGCGCGGCTCTCGCGCAGGCCGGTGAGGTAGGACTCGATGCGATCGGCCAGCAGGCGCACGTGCTCCAGGTCCTTCGTCGTGTCCTGCGGGTAGTCCGGCAGACGGCTCGTCTTGGCCACGTGCCGGGTGGTGCCGTAGGCCCTGCCGCCCAGCGTCACCGCGCGCTCGGCCACCGAGTCGTTGTGGTTGGCGAGGCTCACCGCGAAGGTCTCGAAGAGCGGGTGGAGCGCGGCGAACTGCGCCCCCTTGATGTTCCAGTGGGCGACCTTGATCTGACTGTGCAGGTCCAGACCGTCCGCCAGCCGCTCGTTGAGGGTGACGCAGAGGGCGGAGCGGGTCTGCTCGGGAAGCGGGCTCGGGCTGCGGTACATGCTTCGGTCCTTTCGCGTGTCGTTCTGAAGGTGAGATGCGCCAGGCCGGAAAATGACGCGCCCCCCGGCGTTGCCACCGGAGGGCGTGTCTGATGTCAACGAGAAGCGGGAAGCCTACGACTCCAGGCCCACCGCCGCGGCGTGAAGAACCGACGCGATGCGGATGGCGTCGTGCACCTGATCCTCCGACATACCGCCCTCGAGGACGGTCCGCTCGTGGGACTGCACGCACGTCTCACAGCCGTTGATGGCACTCACCGCCAGGCAGACGAGCTCGAAGTCCACCTTGTTGGTGAGCACCTGCATCATCCGGTTCATCCGAAGGCTGGGCCGCTTGGTGGCGTAGGCCTCCTTCTCCACCATGTGGCGGAACCGGTAATAGATGTTGTTCATCGCCATCAGCGAGGCCGCGGCGCGCGCGTCCTCGATGACCGCCTCGGCGGTGTTGCCGAGGGCCTCGCGGGCCTCGTGGAGGATGGCCTGCTTCAGCCGCTCGTTGCGAGCCGCGAAGGCGCACCCCACGGCCACACCCCAGCGCTGCTCGGGGTTGAGGCTCTCCACCTGGAGGACGGACTGGAGATTGAGGCGGGTGTCCTTGTGGGCATCCGCCAGCTCACCCCGGATGTCTTCGAGCGTCGGCATGGCGTCCTACCCCGCCTTCGCCAGCTTCTTGGTGAGCGTCTCCTCGCCCTTCTGCCAGTTGCAGGGGCAGAGCTCGTCGGTCTGGAACGCGTCCAGGGTGCGCAGGGTCTCGCCCACGTTGCGGCCCACCGACAGGTCGTTCACCGACACGTGCCGGATGATGCCCTGGGGGTCCACGATGAAGGTCGCGCGCAGCGCCACGCCCGCGTCCTTGTGCAGCACGCCCAGGCCCTCGCTCAGCTCGCGCTTGATGTCGGCCAGCATGGGGAAGGGCAGGTTCTTCAGGTCCGGGTGGTGGGTGCGCCACGCGTGGTGCACGTACTCGCTGTCGGTGCTCACGCCGAGCACCTGCGCGCCACGGTCCTGGAAGTCCTTCTCGCGCTTGCCGAACTCGGCGATCTCGGTCGGGCAGATGAAGGTGAAGTCCTTCGGCCAGAAGAAGAGCACCAGCCACTTACCCTGGTAGGTGTCCTGGGTGATCTGCTTGAACTCCTTGCCCTTCTCCAGGCTCACGACGCCCGTGACATTGAACGCGGGGATCTTGTCGCCAACGGTCAGCATTGATTCGACTCCTTGGGGTTAGGGCCTGCCCGCAGGCAGACCAGACAGGGTTGCTTCGCGTACTACTTGGAGCAGCGTCCGTGCCAGGGAAACATCACCTGTGATTCCAGAGGGTTGACTCCTCCCCACTCCCCGGGCGGCGCTGGGGATTCGGTGCATACCGAAATATCGGTGTCCGGCGCCACTGACATTTCGGTGTCACTCCGGTTATCTAAACAGACGCATGGCGGACGACATCGTTTCTGTGACGCGGGCCGAATTGCGGCGGGAGGCCCGGGACCTGATCGAGCTGGCGACCTCGGAAGAGGCCGTGGGGGAGCTGCTGCGCCGGGGGCTGGACTGGCTCCATCAGGTGGCGCGCTTCGACCTGGCCACCATCTTCTTGTTGCGAGAAGGAAAGCTGGTGTCGGTGGCGGCGCGGGGGCCGCTGGCCACGGAGAAGGTGCGGCGCCACGAGCTGCGGCTGGCGGACTTCCCCTCGCTGCGCCAGACGCTGGAGACGCGCCGGGCCCGGGCCTTCACCGAGGAGGAGCACGCGCACGGGGACGGGGACCCATTCGACGGGGTGTTGGATCTGCCGCCGGGGCACTCGTGCATGGTGGTGCCCCTGTGCGCGGGGGAGAGCTGCTACGGGCTGCTGACGCTGGACCGGTCCGAGTGCGAGACGTATCCGCGGGCGGTGGTGGAGCTGGTGGAGGTGTACGGGCAGATGCTCGCCACGGCGCTCCAGCAGGCCGAGCAGAAGAGCACCTTCGAGCGGCTGCACCGACGGGAGCATGAGCACGCGCGGTTGCTGGAGTCGCAGCTGGGCGGGGACGACGTGGGGGTGCTGGAGACGTCGCGCGGCCCGGCGGTGCGCGAGCTGGCGCGGCGGGCGCGGCAGGTGGCGGAGACGGACACCCCGGTGCTGCTGCTGGGGGAGACGGGCACGGGCAAGGAGCGGCTGGCGCGGGCGGTGCACCGCTGGAGCCCGCGGGCCGAGGGCCCCTTCGTGACGCTCAACTGCGCGGCCATTCCCGCGGGGTTGCTGGAGAGCGAGCTCTTCGGCCACGTGAAGGGGGCCTTCACGGGTGCCACGAGGGACAGGGCCGGGCGCTTCCAGATGGCGCACGGGGGCACGCTCTTCCTGGACGAGGTGGGCGAGCTGCCGGTGGAGCTCCAGGCCAAGCTGCTCCGGGCCCTCCAGGAGAAGACCTTCGAGCCGGTGGGGAGCGACCGGACGGTGCGCGCGGACGTGCGCATCCTCGCGGCCACGCACGTGGACCTCCAGCAGGCCATCGCCCAGCGGCGCTTCCGGGAGGACCTGTACTACCGGCTGAGCGTCTTCCCGCTCCGGCTGCTCCCGCTGCGCGAGCGGCTGGAGGACCTGCCCCAGTTGTGCGCCGTCCTCCTGGAGGAGCAGGCGAAACGCACCGGGCGGCGGGGGATGAAGGTGACGCCGGAGGGGCTCGCGCGGCTGGCGGCGTACGACTGGCCGGGCAACATCCGCGAGCTGGCCAACGCGCTGGAGCGGGCCACCATCCTGTCGCGCAAGTCGGAGCTGGGCTCGGAGGCGTTCGACCTGCCCATCCGCGTGCCGGGGATGAAGGACCCGGTGACGGCTCCGCCGCTGGTCGAGGGCGCGGTGCCCACGCTGGAGGAGGTGCAGCGCCAGCACATCCTCCGCGTGCTCTCGCTGACGCAGGGCCGCATCTACGGCCCGGGGGGCGCGGCGGCGTTGTTGGGTCTCAAACCCTCCACGCTCCAGAGCCGGATGAAGAAGCTGGGTATCGCCCGCTTGGAGCAGTACGTCGCGAGGAGCACTCCTCAGGAGGAATCATGAACGACCCGCAGCAGCCCCCTGGCGCCCCCCCGAGCGCGCCGAAGCCCGCCGCCTCGCGCACGCCCGTGCTCGTGGCCGTTGTCGCCACCGTCGCGGTGCTCCTCCTGGGCCTTGGCGCCTGGTTCATGTTCGGCGGTAAGAAGGAGGAGACGGCCGCCGCCCCGGCCACGCCTCCCGCCCAGCCCGTGGCCGCGGCTCCCTCCACGACCGAGGCACCCGAGACTCCCTCCGTGCCCCTGCCGCCCCTGGGCCAGAGCGACGCCCGCGTGCGCGAGCTGGTGGGCCCGCTGTCCTCCGCGCCCGAGCTGCGCAAGTGGCTCGATTCCACCGAGGACCTCGTCCGGCGCTTCGCCACTTCCGTCAGCAACATCGCCGAGGGCGAGAGCCCCCGCGCCGCGCTGTCCTTCATGGCGCCTCCAGGCGCCTTCCAGGTCGTCGAGCGCGACGGCCGTACCGTCATCTCCCCCGAGAGCTTCGCCCGCTACGACGTCGTGGCGCGCGTCCTCACCTCGCTCGACACCCAGGCCAGCGCGCGGGCGTACAAGGTGCTCCGGCCGCTCATCAACGAGGCCTACAAGGAGATCAGCCGCCCGGGCCAGGGCTTCGACCAGACGCTCGCGCGGGCCATCCAGAAGATGCTCGACACGCCGGTGCCCGAGGGCGAGCTCGCGGTGGAGGACACGCCGGGGGTGAACTACGTCTACGCGGCACCGGAGCTGGAGCAGCTCAGCGCCGCGCAGAAGCACCTGCTGCGCATGGGACCGGCCAACGCCCGCGCCGTCCAGACGAAGCTGCGCGAACTCCAGGGCGCGCTCGCGCTGCCCTCCGCCAGTCGCTGAGGTGGCCTTACCGGCCCTGGGGCGCGGCCATGTAGAAGCGGAAGCGCGTCACGGGCCGGTAGCCCATGCGGCGGTACACCGGCAGCCCCGCCGGAGTGGCGTGCAGCACCGTCCGCTCGAGGCCCCAGGCTCGCCGGGCCTCGTCCAACCCGTGGCGCATGACGGCCTCGGCGCAGCCGAGCTGCCGGTGCGCGGGGAGGGTGGCCACCATGGCGACGTAGGCCACGTCATCCACCCGGATGACGGCCGCGCTGCTGGCGGCCTCGTCCTGGCGGAAGCCGATGTAGCCCTTGCTGTCGCCCGAGAAGAGCGCCGGCACGTCGAAGGCCTCGCGCCCCACCGCGAGCGGCATGTCGTAGCAGCGGGCGTTGAGGTCGGCGAGGTGGCACCGCCCCGCCGAGTCCGTCGCGTGGCGGATGTCGAGCGTCGGCGGGGGCCGCATGGGCGGGGCGAGCCGCTCGGCCACCATGCCGGTGGCCACCATGGACAGCTTCAGGCCGTGGCGGGCCAACACCTCCTCGGCCCGCTCCAGCGGCCGGGGCGCCACCCAGTCCTCACACAGGGCGAGCATCCAGCCGCGCCCCTTGGGGACGAAGTAGCGGGCCGCGGCGACGGCGGCCTTCTCCAGGGCCTCCTCCGTCTCCACGGGGGAGGGGAGGAAGGCCGCGTTCATCATCGACCAGGTGACGTTGCTCGACGCGATGCAGACTTCGGGCAGGTCGAGCACTTCACCGGCCTGGCTGCCCTGGGCGAAGAAGCGCCAGGCGCCATGGAACTGGGTATTGGATTCGTGGATTTCGTCGGTGGACATGGGGCTCAGCGAGAGCCCGCATTATTGGAGCCCTTCTCTCCAAAGGCCAGCGTGGTGGGGGCGCTGGAGCCATAGAGCATCTGGTAGGCCGCGGCACTGCCGAGCACGCGCTTGACGTACAGGCGCGTCTCCTCCACCGGAATCTGCTCCACCCACTCGTCCAGCTCGGCGTCGGGGAAGCGCGACAGCCAGCGATCCACCGCTCCGGGGCCGGCGTTGTAGCTGGCCACCGCGTAGGCCGGGTTGCCCGCGAAGCGCCGCTGGAGGCTGCCCAGGTACGCCGAGCCCAGGCGGATGTTCTCCTGGGGCTCCAGCAGCGCGGACGGCGTGGCCAGGGGCCGGTTGAGCTGCTGGGCCACCGCGAAGGCCGTGGCCGGCATGAGCTGCGCCAGTCCCAGGGCGCCCGTGGGCGAGCGCGCCGAGGGGTTGAAGGCGCTCTCCTCGCGGATGAGGGCCTGCATCAGGTCCGGGTTCACCCGCGCCGCGCGGCTGTGCTGCACCACCAGGTTGCGGAAGGAGTGCGGGTAGGCCGCCGCGTAGATGAGGCGCGTCTCGGCCTCGGTGGGCGCGGCGATCCCCTCGCGCCGCAGGGCCCAGGCGATGGAGCGCGCGTAGCCCTCGAAGCCCGAGGAGTGGAGGATGTGGAAGAGCAGCCGGATGGACTCCTCGCTGCGGCCCTTGCGGTTCACCGCGAGCAGCTCCGCCGGGGCCTCGCGGTGCTCCAGCCGCATCAGCTCGATGCCGGTGACGAAGTGCGGATCCTGCGCGAGGTTGCCCGCGTCCAGGGGCCAGACCTCGGTGGGACCGCCGGAGACCTTCAGCCGGGCGGCGACGGCGCGGGCCCGATCCGGGGCCTCGTGCGTCAGGCGCGAGCGCGCCATCAGCCCGTACCACGTGGCCGCGCCCTCGGCCGCCACCCGCTCCATGAGGGCGTGGGCCTCCTCGGCACGGCCCTGCTTCAGCAGCATGCGCGAGCGCCAGTAGCGGGCCCGCTGCACCGACTCGTGCGTGGAGCCCCGGCCCTGGAGCGCCTCGATGCGGGCGAGCGCCTCGAGCGCCGCGTCGTTCTGGCCCTCGGCGCGGTACACCCAGAAGCGCTGGAAGAGGGCCTCGGCCGCGAAGTTGCTCTCCGGGTAGTGGGCGATGAGCCGATCCAGGTACCCCATGGCCGCCGCGGCTTCCCCACGCTCCAGCGACTTGTGGGCCGCGTAGAAGAGCGCGTCATCCGCGTACGCGTGCTGCGGGTAGTCCTGCGCGAGCTTCAGGTAGGTGCCGATGGAGGCCTCCGGCTCCACCACCGACTCCGAGTAGCCCAGCACGTAGAGGGCGCGCGGACGGAGCGCGGCGTCCTGGCAGTTGTCGACGACGGGCCGCAGCGCGCGGATGGCCAGCGCGTGCTTGCGCTCCTTGCGATACGCCGTGCCGTAGGCGAACTGCGCGCGGCAGGTGAGCGGATCCGGCAGCGGCTCCAGCTTCGGCAGGAGCTTCTCCAGCATGTCCTGGGCTTCACGGTTGTGGTGCAGGGAGAGCAGCGTCTCGGCGCGCGCCACCTTCCACTTGGGCACGTAGGGCAAGTCCCTCAGCCCCTTCACGGCCACCGGAGCCTGCTTGGAGAAGGGGTGCAGCGCCCAGACGGCGAGGTGGGCGCGGTGCTCGCCATTGTAGTCGGCCTGGTAGCGCGCCAGCCGGGCGATGGTCAGCCATGCCTCGGCCTGCACGGAGCTGTTGGGATTGGGCGTGGCCTGCTGGACGAGCGGGGTGAGCGCCGTCAGCGCCCCGGCGTAGTCCTGCTTCTTCTTCTCGAGCAGGCGCGCCATGGAGAAGCGCGCCTCCTCATAGCGCCGCGCGTCGGCAGACACGGCGTCGTAGTGGTGGATGGCCTCGGTCCACTTGCGCACCTTCTCGTAGGCGCGCCCCGCCTCGAAGTGGGAGAAGTCGCGCAGGGGCGGATGGGCCTCCGCCAGCGACGCGAACTCCTCGGCGGCCAGGAGCGCCTGGCCCAGGCGCAGCGCGCTCATCGCCCGGAGGTAGCGCACCGGGGGCGTGGCGTCCTGCGTCTCCAGGAGCTGCAGCGCGACACGGTAGCGGCCCCGGTCATACGCGGCCTTGGCCTTCGCGAGCTCACCCTCCTTGAAGTAGGAGGTGAGATCCGCGCGCTCGAACTTGCGCACCCAGCGGCGCTCGCCCGGGGCCACCGGCTCCGAGGGCCCGATGGTGAACTCGGGCGGTGCTTCCTCGTCACTGTCCAACGAGGAGTCCAACTGGTGCCGGGAGGAAGCGCTCTCGGCGAGGTTGGAGATTTGTCCGGCCGGCGGGGCCTGCGGCTTCTGCTCGGCCCAGGCGGGCGCCACCCAGAGGGCGGCCACCAGCGGCCAGGAGACGAGCGGGCCCGTCGACCGCAGGATGCCTCGGAGTGTCGCGTGTTCCTGTCCCACAACCATCCCCCTTGTTTCGACACACGCGATTCGCGTGAGGGGGTAGAGCTAGGAATGGCTGGCAGGCACCGGGAGTGTGGGAGCGTGGCGCTATCCGCGCGTGCGTTGTCTCGTGCACGGCATACATGTCAGCGGAGAGCAGGCGGGCGAGCGGCTTCGGTTGGGTTCCGTGCGGCTCGCGCGATTTGAGAAAGCGCGAAACTCAGCGCGCGGGCGCGAGCGTCACCTCGGTGGCGCTGGAGCCCTCGGGCCAGCGGCCGAGCTGGAGCCGCCGCCCCGGCACGTCGCACAGCTCCAACCGCCGGCCGCCCGGGTGGCGGAAGTAGAGCGAGCGCGGGGCGCGGAAGGACTCGGGCATGGCCGGAGCCTCCGAGGGCTTCAGCAGGCGCACCACCCGCCACGAGCGCACCACCGGCTTCTCGCGCAAGTGGTGGTGGACGGACACCCGCACCTGGTCCACCCCCTCCATCGTCCACTCCAGCGCGAGCTGAGTGCCCCCCAGCCGCTTCTCGTCGAGCAGTGGGAAGGCGCGGCCGCCCCTGTAGGCCACGGCGTCCACCTTCGCGCCGCGCAGGTCCTCGAGGAAGCCGAGCTCCAGCCGGCGTGCGTCCCGGGGCACCCGGAAGTCATACGCCATGCGGCCCGGGTGCACCCTGTCGGCGCCGAG
>NZ_DASVWK010000181.1:0-10147 GCF_036389735.1 Archangium sp.
GCCTCGCAGCACTCGGGCGTGCCGTCTCCGTTCAACCAGCCCGGCACTCCGCCCACCTTGCTCTCGGGCGCCTGCTCCAGGGCCCTGTCCAGCGCGGCGAGCTGCTCGTCCGTGGCCTCGTTCACGTCCACCGAGAGCGCCTCGGTGTCCTCCTCGGCCGGGCCGAGCCCCAGGAGCCACTCGGCGTAGGGCGGGCCCGTATGCCGGGCTCCCTCCTCCTGGGTGGAGCCCTCCTTCACCGCCACCACCGCGTTGGCCCCGGCATGGGGATCCCACCGGAAGCAGACGGTGTCGGGGTTCTCGCACTGGAAGACGTACACCCCCGCCCACGGCGCCACGTCCAGCCGCCCGGGCACATGGGGCAGTTGGAAGAGGAAGCGCATCGGCGCGCCGCACGAGGCACACGCCGGCCAGCGTAAGGTACCCACGGGCTCCGGCGCGCCGCCCACCTTCGCGAGCGGCACTCCCGAGCCCCCGGGCACCAGGGCCCATAGCGGGGAGAGGTCGGCCATGTGGCCAGCCTAGAAGTCCGCGATGCGCTGCGCCAGCGAGGCGTCGTCCACGAAGGGGTTGCGGTTGCCCTGGTGGCGCTCGATGGTGTCGTTGCGCGTGCGCTCCGCGGCGTCCACCTTGTCCGTCACGTTCCACTTCTTGAGGATCGCCTCGTCCTGCGGAGGGATGGCCTTGTTGTACACGGTGGAGAAGTAGAAGAGGGCGCGCGCCACGTTGCCCTTGTGCGCGTCGGGCGGCTCGAAGACGAGCCGGCCCTTCTCGTCCGTGCCGAACTTCGAGCCCCCCTGGCTCCACTTCACGTTCTTCACTTCGCCGAAGGGGTAGCTGCTGCGGATGCTGTTGGCCTTGCTGTCCGTGGGGAAGAGGTGGTGCAGGTCGCTCTTGGCCGCGCCCGTGGCGCCCTTCGACTGCGGCCAGGTGTGCTCCGTGTTCATGTCGGAGCTGTTGGGAATCTTGTTCGTGCGCAGCTCGCGGCCCGTGTACACGCACGCCACCTTGCCATCGTGGTTGTCCAGCTCGGTGAAGATGACCTTGCGCGCCTGGCTGTAGCCGAGGTCCTTGTGCTTGGCGACCGCGTCATGCAGCGCCTTGATGAGCGCCTTGTCCTTCAGCCCCTCGAAGCGCGGAGGCTTCCCCGTGTCGAAGGCATCGACGGGACGCTGGGGGGCCGCCGGCGCCGTCGACACCGGGCGCGCGGTGGGGCGACGGGCCTCGGCGGTGGCGACCGGGAGGAACGGCTGGGGGCGGGCGGTGGCGAGGGACGCGCGGAAGGGCATGGCGGAGTTTCCGGACAGCGGCGCCTACATTGGCGCAGTGACACGCCCATTGTCGGGAATGCGCGCCGGAAGTTGCGTGGGGGCGTACATCGCGGGGCAACGAACCCCTCGGGGCGCCTCCGGGCCGAGGGTCACCCCGCGAGGCAGACCGATGCCCGGGTGCGGTACGCCCCCCAGACGTCCGCTCCCTCGCGCCAGTAGAAGGCGGCCTCGAGGTACTCCGGCCAGTCCACGGGGGAGACGGGGCACTGGAGCGTGCGCGCGACGGTGGGGGCCAGCAGGGAGTCGTGCGTCACGAAGACATGGAGGCCCTCGACGTTCCCCGAGCGCCCGAGCAGGTGACGGAGGAGGGAGGAGGCGGCGGAGGAGGGCTCCGCGATACCCGGAAGCACCCCCTCGCCGGAGATGAGGTGCTCCAGGAAGGACTCCAGACCGAGTCGTTGCAGGGTCTGTCCGCCGAGGACCTCGTCGAGGACGAAGGCGCCCGGCGCGCCGAGCATCCGATCGGGGAGGATGTCGAGGTCCACCCGGGCCCCCTCGCGCAGGGCTTCCGCTGTCTGGAGGCAGCGGAGGACGGGGCTGGTATGGAGTGCCGCGAGACGAGGGCCCAGGAGGCCGCCGAGGTGCTTCGCCAGGGTGAGGCCTTCCTGTGTGAGCGCGAGTTCGTTGCCCGTCTCTCCTGGAGGGATGGGGGGGCGGGCCGCGTGGCGCAGGAGCATGGCCACGGGGCGCTCGCGGGGGAGGCGTGCCAACCAATGGAGAACGGAGGGGCTCATGCGGGTGGTTCTCCCCACTCCCGGAGGAGCCGGAGGCACTTCTCTTCGCATTTCTCGTCGCGCAACTGGCGAGCACTCTGAAGTGCCTGCTCCAGCAACGCGTGTGCCTCCGCTGGCCTGGAGCGCACGTGAACCACCTGCGCCAGGCTGATGCGGCACCAGGCTTCCTCGCGGGAGGCCCGGAGTTTCTGGAACCAATCCAATGCCTGCCGGCAGAGTTGCTCGGCCTCTTCGAGAGCGCCGCGCTTTCGGGCGAGTTCGCTTCTGCTGTGCAGGCCATGTGCGAGGTTGCGCAACTCGCCCACCTCATCGAAGAACTCGCAGGCCTTGCGGAGCTGGCTGTCGTCTTCCTCCAGCTCACCCAGGTGTCGCAGGCTATAGGCCTGTCCGAGCTGGTCGTTCTGCTCGCTGAACATCTGGAGGGTCTCCCGGAAGAGGCGGCGGGCCTCCTCGTGCTTGTCCTGGAGGAGCGCGACTCGGGCGAGGCCATGGCGGCAATAGGCTTCGCCAATGGGGTCGTCGAACTGCTCTTGCATGGTGAGTGCCCGCCGAAAGTAGCCCTCCGCCTGTTCCAACTTGCCCTCCACTTTTTCCAGCTCGTACTCGTTGGCGGCGGTGTGGCCCAACTCCCGGAGGCATTCTGCCTCGCCCTTCGGATCCCCCGCTTGTTGGAAGAGCCCAAGCGCCTTCTCCAGCAGTTGCCGGGCCCGGTTGTACTGAGGGCGGCGAAGCAGGTGGAGTCTGCTCAGGGCCAGCAAGCACCAGGCTTCCTTCACTCTGTCGCCCTGTCTCTTCGCGACTTCCTGGGCCTTTTCCAGCGGTTGCGCGGAGCCCCGTCCGGAGAACCGGACGAAATCGCTCACCTGGAGGGCCGCGGCGATGGCCACATCCGTGTTCTTCTCCTCGAGTGCCATCAAGAGCAGACTCTCGATGTTGTCGATCTCCTCGAAGAGCTGGTTGAACGCCTCGCGCCCGTTGGCCTTTCCCACCTGCGGGCCCAGTCGCTGGGCCAGCGAGAAGTAGAACTCCAGGAGCTTCTTCTTGTCCTCCTCTTGAGGAGGACGGGTATCTCGTACCTGCTCGCGGATGAAGACGAGCAGCCGCCAGCGTCGCCCCTCACGCTCGACCAGTGCGGCTTTCTGAAGGAGTGCGATGGCTGCCGTGCTCCAGGGAAAGAGGGATCTGCGGTCCGTTTCCGACAGTCCCGCTGGGAGCAGGGCCAGCACCGACAGAAGCCGGCGGGCATTTTCGGAGAGACGAGGGTCCCGGAGCGAGAACTCGATGGACTCAGTGAGGTCGAAGCCCTTGCTTGCATCCGACTGGAGCATCTCCAAGCGCTCGTCACGCCATCGTTGAAGGGTGATGTCCAGATCCACGCCCTGGGCTTGTTTCGCCAGGAGCTCCACCGCGAACGGCACGCCGTCCATTTGTTGGAGCATGTCGCCGAGGTCGGAGGTGTGCGGACCCATGTCGCGGGCAATGGAGCAGAACAGCTCTCGGGACTCCTCGGGTGACAGGGGTGGAACCGGGACGGGTACCACGCGACCCTGTATCTCGCCGAAGTTCGGCTGCTCCTTGCCACCCAGGGTGATGATGAGGGCCAGGGTCGGTCTGCGGGCCAGTATCCGGAGCAGCTCTTCCGTTCTGGAAGGGTCGTGCAGCCAGGGTGAATCGGCGTTGTCGAGGACGAGCAGTGTGGGGGCTTTATCTCTAGCTCGGACAGGACCCGTGCCGACAGGTCCGAGATACTGGTGACGCCCATCACCCGAGCAATCCTGGAGAAGATGGCCTCCTCCGTGTCCACGCTGTCCAGATGGACGAAGTAACGGCGATCTCCATAACGGTTCTCGACGTTGACGTTCCCGAATGCGGCGAGTGCAATGGTGCTCTTGCCGATGCCAGGAGGGCCGAGCACTACCACCGGGGAGGGCCTGATCTTGAGCACCTCCTCCACGAGTCGCCTGACTTCCTTCTGCCGACCGACGATGGGGCCCCCCCTGGGCGGTGGTAGTGCGTGCGTTTTCGTTGGCCTGGACTGGGCCTGCTTTCGGGCGAAGACCTGATCGTCCCAGAGGGGTTCGCGGGTCTGGTCGGGTGTGTTGATGCTGCGCAGGTGCTGGGACACTTCCTTCCAGAGTTCGGGGAAGTCGTGCTCCAGGGAGGAGTTCGCACCATGTCGGACGATGACACGGTGGAAGGAGTCCGGATCGCCCGAGTCGAAGTGCACCGCGTAGGTTCCGTCTCCCTTGTCCTGTCCCCGCTCGATGGTGCCTTTGCGGTATTCGAGCTGGTCCACCTTCAGCAATAGGGACAGCAGCAAGCGGTTGAGGATGCTGGCATCGGCGCTCAGTGGGTAGTGCTCGGGACTGTTGAGAACCACGCGAGTGTCGCCTCGTAACCGCTCCTGGATGCGCTGGTGGAGGGATTTGGGGACCGGGAGCGCCTTGTAGCTCTGGTAGAGTTCTCGGGACGAAGGCTTTCGCCGATGGAGCTTCTCGATCTGGAGCAGCGCGTCTCTCACGGGCTCCAATTCCGATGAGTCCAACAGCAGGTCTAGAACCACCTGCTCATGCTGGAAGTCGTGGAGACGGAGCCGCAGGAGATCCACGACGCCACCATCACCAATTCCCGAGACGAGGAACCGACTGCCAGGTGGCATGTACTGGTGGAGATCATCGTCCTTCCAATACAGCGGAGTTGCCAGGCCCTGAATCGGCTTCTCCTGGCCAAAGCCCACGGCGAAGACGACGATGGAGAAGCTGCCGCTCTCGAACCCTGGCGCATTCCAGGTGAACGCGTGGCCATCGCTCGCGCCGGAATCTCGCTTGATGTCTTTCGCGTCGCAGTGGACACAGATGTCGAACTCTTTCTTCAGTTCGTTCCACTGCGCGTGCAGTTCCCGCGCGACCTCGCCAGCCTGGTCCGCCGACCAGTCCAGAAAGGGAAGCCCGGCGTGAACCCGCTCCGAGCCTGGTCGAGGCCATTCATAGATATGTGGGTGCAGCCAGCGTGTGTGATTGCCCTGGAACGTGGTCAGCACGTCGCCCAGTCGTTCGAGCAGGGTGACCCTGGCTCCCAGGTGAGCTGCTCCCGCGGCGAAGGTAAGCCCGGCCGCGCCTCCTCCGATGACGAGCACCCTGGTTCCAGGCGTGAGCCGCTGCTCCTGGGACAAGGCATAGGCCAGATTCAGTGCGCGTACCTGCTGCGAGTACAGTGTTACACGTCGCTCGAAGCATCCCAGGATGAAGATCCCTCGCAGGGAGGGCGCCTCCATGTGCTGCAGGAACTGGTGGGCCGTTAGACGACTGGGAGGATGGGGCGGAGTCATCGCATCTCCGCTACAAGCACCTTGCCTACCTCCGTCAGGGAGCGTCGCTCTCGGAGTCTCAGCCCGGCGCGCTCCAGTAGGACACGAAATTCCGCCTCGGTGCGCTCCTTGCCCCCGGTGGTGACGAGCATGTGCAGGTCCAGGAGCGCGCCGCCCATGTCCTCGGGTCCGACCACCAGCTCGACGACGTAGAGCCGACCCCCTGGAGCCAGTGCCTCCCGCGCGTGCTGGAGGATTCGTACCGCCTCCGCATCGCTCCAATCGTGGATGATGCGTGCCAGGACGATGGCCTCGGCCCTGACGGCCCACGGCGCGAAGACATCCCCGGCGATGACCTTCAGCCGACCCGTGAACTCCGCGGGCACCTCGATGCCGTGCGCTACCTCGGGCCTTTCCAGGAGCACGCCCTGGAGCTCGGGACGCCCTCGGATCAGATTCCGCAGGAGCACACCCGTGCCACCTCCCGCATCCACGACCGTCCCGTGCGTCACGTCATGGAGCGCCTCGGCGATGTGGGCGTAGTCATGGCGTGCGTAGCTCGCCATGGCGCGGTGGTGGCTCGCGACGCGCTGTGGGTCCTTCGAGAGTTCCTCGAAGAAACGTGGCGGCGCCCAGGTTCCCTGGGCACGCAGGGCGTCGGGAAGCGCCTCCCAGAGGCGGTAGCAGTCACGGCCCCAGTGGAGCGCCGCGTCGGCCAGCTGCAACGGGTGCTCGCGGTGGAGCAGTGCGCCGCGGGGTGTTGCTCGCCACGTGTCTCCCTCGCGGACCACGAGCCCCAGCTCCCCGAGTGCCCGCAGCAGGCGCGCGCACCGCTCGGGAGCCAGGGCCCGCGCCTCCGCGACCCGGGCCGTGGTGGCCGGCAAGGCCTCGATGATGCGCAGCTCCGCGGCGGCACGGAGCGCCTGCGTCTTCCAGAAGCCCACCATGTCTTCCGAAAGGGACTGGAGCGCGCTGCGCCTGGGCGCTCGCAACTCGCGGACGACCTCCCCCCGCTCGTCGATGACGAGGAGCGCGCCGTTCTCACCCTCCACCCGCGCCTGACCGTTGTAGAAGGGCTCCACCATCGTGAAGCGCCGCGCGTACAGGGGCTCGCCCAGGGTGTCCACGTGGTGCCAGCCCTGTTCGTCCCGTGCCCGGGCGTATCCCTTGTGGAACACGTCCAGGTCCAGGAAGCGCCGGCCATTCAGTGGCCGGCCATCCTCGTGGATGTGCAGGTGCGAGCCCGAGGGCTCCTGCACCACGGCGAGCCCATCCCGGAAGTCTCCCGCGTACGCGTAGCGCTCCGCGTATGCCGGTCGCCCCTCCCGATCGACGTGGAAGTAGCGGCCCTCCCGCGTGCGCACCGTGCAGCGGCCGTCCTGGAAGTTCCCGCACCAGGCGTACCGCTCGAGCGACAGCTCCGTGCCGTCCGGGCGCAGGTGGAAGGCCCCGCTTCCATCCTCCACCGTGGACAGCTCCTCGTAGAACCCGAAGGTCCGCGTGAAGCGCCGGGCGTATACCGGCCGGCCCGTGACGTCGATGTGGAAGGCCCCGGTGTCATCCTTCGCCGCGGCCAGCCCCGGTGCATGGAAGGACAGCACCTCGGTGAACCGGGCCGGGTAGAGCGCTGCCCCATCCAGGGTGTGATGGGTGCGATCCGCCGACACGCGCGTTCTCACCCACGGGCTCATCGCGCCACCTCCACCGGCTGGCGCATGTTGCAGCTCCGGCAGAGCGGATGCTCCATGTACGTCTCGCGCAGCCGCTGGTAGCCCTCTCCGTTCCACACCTCCTGGATGCCCACCTCGCGCAGGTTGCCCAGCTCACCCAGGGTGCGCCGCTGCGCGTCCGGAGCGCAGCATGGGTCGAACCGGCCCTCCGCGCTCACCCAGGCCTCCTTCCCCAGGAACGGGCACCACGCCCCCGGCGCGAGGTCCCGCACCGCGCTCTCGTCCAACTCGTGGATGTTCTCCAGCAGGACCCGGTTCCCATTTGGCAACGGGTTCTCCTCCACCACCCGGCGGGCCTCGCGCACCGCCGCGTTCCAGCGGGCGATGGCCTCCGGGCTGCGTCGCATCGACAGCGCTTGGATCTGCTCGAAGTGGGCCCACAGGTGGTGCCCCTTCACCCGGTCCACCCCGAGGCTCGCCGCCAGCCGCACGATGTCCGCCAGCTCGGCCACGTTGCTCTCCAGGAAGGTGAGCTGCAGCGTCACCCGGCACCGGTGCCCGCCCGCCTTCGCGTGTGCATCCCGCTCGGCGAGGAAGGTGCGCAGGTTCTCCAGCACCCGCTCCCAGCGTGTGCCGAGCATGATGGTCTCCTGCGTCTCCTTGCTCGCCCCGTTCCAGGAGATCTTCACGTCCGACAGGATGGGCACCAGTCGCCGGGCCCACTCGCGCGCGCCCCTCCGAGGGAAGGTGCCGTTCGTGGTCAGGTTCATCAGCAGCCCCTGTGACATGCACAGGTCGATGATGTCGTCGAAGTGGTCGTAGATGAGCGGCTCGCCCATCGTGGAGGGGATGATCTCTCGCAGCGGCGTGTCCCGCGAGTCCTCCAGCACCTGGCGCAGCAACTCGATGGGCATGCGCCGCCTCGGCTTGCCGGCCGCCGTTCGCACGCGCTGCTTGTCGCTGTGGGGCGAGTGCTCCTCGCACATGATGCAGCGCAGGTTGCAGTCATCCGGGTTGGTGTCGAACGTGATGCGCCATGGCCCCGGCTTCGAGGGCTTCCGGGTGGCGCGCTTCTCCCGGATGGCCCGCGCGTAGAGCGCCTCCACGTCGTGGACATGGTCCTTCATGTCCATCACGTCGCCGCTCTCGGATTGGAGGTAGCCCCGCGCGCCCAGGCGCGAGGCCAGCGCCGGCTCGTCCACCAGCCGCTGAAGGGCGCGCGCGAGCGCCACCGGGCTCCGGTGCTCGAAGAGCAGCCCGTTCACCCCATCCTGGACGTACTCGCGCATTCCTCCCGCGTCCGCGGTGATGACGGGGACGCGCGCCTGGAGCGCCTCGTGAATGACGAGCGGCGAGTTCTCCGCCCAGATGGAGGGCACCACGATGGCATCCACATGGTTGAACACGTCCCCGACGATGTCCGCGTTGCGGTACTCGGGCAGCCACTCGACGCGCTCGGCCGCATCGCCCGGCAGGGTGCGCGCCAGGGCCTTGAGGGACTCCGTGTTCTCTCCCCGGGGGCGGCCGTAGATGCGCAGCCGTGCCCGGCCTCGGACCTGACCGAAGGCCTCGAGGAGGTGGTGGATGCCCTTGGCGGGGATGTGCGTGCCGATGTACCCGAAGACGAAGTCCTGCTCCGGCCCCCGTGCCCGGCCCTCGAGGCGCCCGAGGTCGAAGCCGTAGTCCAGGTAGCGCAGCTTGGAGGCGGGCAGGCCGAAGCCCTCCTGGAACCGGTCGAGCAGGTAGCGCGAGGGCGCGATGAACAGGTCCACCCGCTCCGCCATGCGCCGCACGTGGGCCATCCGGCGCTGGACCCAGCCCGCCCATTGGGCCACGTCCTGCTCTCGCTCCTCGGGGGCGCCCGAGAAGTAGCGTGCGTAGCAGCGCTCGGCGCACTTGCGGTCCTCCTGCCCGGCGCAGGCGGCCCAGAGGTTGTTCGGGTCCTCCGGGTGCATCTGCATGAACTGGCCACGCGGGCACATGAGCCAGTAGTCGTGCAGGGTGAAGACGAGGGGCACGTCGCGCGACGCCGCCTGTTCGACGAGCGAGGTCGACAGGTGGTTGAGGTGGCCCACATGGACGATGTGGGGGCGGAATTCCTCGAGCAGCTCGGCGAAGCGGTGGTCCACGCCCTCGTGCCGGTAGCGGTCCCGGCTGTTGGGCATGTTGACCAGGTGCAGTTGGATGCGCGGGTCGTCCGCGTCCCGCTCGCGGAGCACCGAGTAGTCGGGGGCGAAGGGGTCCTCGTAGCGCGTGAAGACGCGCACCTCGTGCCGGTCGGCGAGACCCTGGGACAGGGCCTGGGTGTAGACCTCCGAGCCGGCGTTGAACCGCATGGGGTAGCCGTGAATCACTTGAAGGATGCGCATGGACTTCTCCCAGCATGTGAATGCAGAAGGGGCGAGGCTTCGGCTCGAACCGAGGCATCACCGGGTGGGTTGTGTGGGAGAGTCAGCGGTCTGTCTTCGCCATGGGCGCCTCCACGGCGCCCGACGAAGGCACCGGCAACGTTTTCGAGCGTCCGGTCAGCGTGCCTCGCACCCCGCGAGCACGCCTGCCTTACGCTCTGAACGTGGGTCCGCCGCGTTCATGGGGTCTCTGTATCCAGCCCGTTACCCACCACACCTCGACTTCGAGGCCCCGGACCTGGGTACCGCCGTGGTGGGTATGAGCTGCACTGAGACACCCGTTTCAACGATAGAGGTGGCCCTTTTCGCGCGCAAGCGAGGCCCCAGGATCTGGACGCTCGCCGAATCGGGTTGTTGGTCCACCTGACAGACGGGCGAACGCAGCGGCGCTTCGGGAGGCATACTGAGCACCCCTATGCTCACCACCCTGCTCGTCATCAGCGTCCTGCGGCTCTCTCCGGCGGACGCTCCCCGGCTCGATACCCACGAGCCCTCCTCGTTCAGTCTGCTCGCGCCGGCCCTCGCCGCGCCCAGGAGCTACGGACTCCTCTCCCATGAGCACGTGCCCGGCCGGCCCGCGCGCTCCTCGCCCTTTTCGCTCCTGCGCGCCTTCGGCGAACTCTTCACCGGCTTCGGCTCGCAGCTGGTCGTGGGCACCGGCATGTGGGCCGTCGAGGTCGTCTCCCTCTTCGGGGCC
>NZ_DASVWK010000182.1:0-3530 GCF_036389735.1 Archangium sp.
GCCGCGTGGCCAGGAGCGTGGCCAGTTCCGCCTGGAGCACCCGGACACGCGTCTCGGCCCGGTGGCTCGCCTCCTCGGCCACGTGGGCCTCGCGCATCGCCGTGTCCCGCTCCGTCAGGCGGGCCTCGCGCTCCCGTTCGAGGTGCTCCAGCCGCTCCGCCTGCCGCAACAGCTCCGCGGTGGCCGACTCACGGGTCGCGAGCTCCGCCAGCGGGGCCTCGGGAGGCAGGCCCGCCTCACCCGCCGCCGCCGCCAGCTCACGCTCCAGCCCGGCCACCCGTCCCGCCAGCACGTCCAGCGAGGAGCGCACCCGTGCCACCTCCTGCGCGTGCAGGCGCTGGCGCGCGGCGTGGGCCTCCTCGTTCCGCTGGTGGCTCCTCACCGCGCGCTGATGGCCGAGCACCAACGGGCCGACGAGCAACAGCGCGCCTCCCAGGGCGAGCACTCCCACTCCGGCCCCCGCGTACCACCCCAGCACGAGGGCCAGCACCACCGCCCCCACCCCGCCCACGACCACCGGCCAGGGCGCCGGCGCCGCTCCGAGCGGGGACTCCACCTGGGCCCGCAGGGCCTCGAGCCGCTGCCGTTGCTCGGCACGCTGGGCCACCACCTGCTCCCGCTCCACGCGCAACGGCCGCAGTCGTCCCAGGGCCGCCTGCCGTCGGCGGAGCTCCGCGACGGGCACCGGGGGCAGCCGGGCCCGCTCCGCCTCCAGCCGCGCCAGCGTGGTCTCCAGGCGCTCCAGCGCCCCACGCGCCCGCCCCAGCACCCCCTCCGCGTCACGCCGCTCGGTCTCCGCCCCCGCAATGCGCTCCGCCAGCACCTCCAGGGTGTCTCGCGCCACCGCGCCCAGCTCCAGCGAGAGCAGGCCCGCAGCGTCCACCTCCAGCCCCAGTCCCCCGAGCGCCAGCTCCACCTCCCGGCGCCTCGCACCGAGCGCCGCACGGCGGCCCGGCAGTGTCCGCAGCAGCTCGGCCCTCGCGGTGAAGGTCGCCAGCGCCGAGCGCAGCCCCTCCTCCCGCTCGCGCACCGCCGAGGCCCCGGACAGCCGGGCCCGTTCGACCTCGGCCGAGGACAACAGCTCCTCGACGCGGGCCCGCTGGGAGCGGGCCTCCTTCAACCGCTGGAGCAGCTCCTCCAGCCGGGCCTCCCCTCCCGGGGGGAAGGCCGACAGCTCCGGCAGCGTGGCCAGCTCCGCCCGCAGCCGACCCAACTCTCCCAGCTCTCCGAGCACGGCCTCCAGCCGGGACAGCCGTCCCAGCTCGCGCGCGAGGCTGTCCCGGAGCGCCGTCGTCTCCTCCTGCTCGCGCGTCAGCGACGCCAGCCGCTCGCGCTCCTCCGTGTACTTCGCGGGACGGTCCTCCAGCTCGCGCAGCTTCGCCTTCACCTCCTCCAGGGCCTTGAGGGCCTGGTTGAGCTCGGGCTCGCGGCCCCTCGGCTTGTAGAGCTCACCCGCCCGCTTCTCCAGGTGCTTCTCCACCTCCGGCAGCCTGCGCGCCCCCCGCAGCCCCGCGGCGAAGAGCGCCCGCGAGACCCCATCCTCCTCCACCAGCTTCTCGAAGGTGGACAGCTCCTCCAGGCTGAAGGCGAAGACCTCGCAGAAGAGCTCCCGCGACACGTGCGCCAGCGCCTCGTCCAGCCGGGACGCGAGCAGCTCGTGTCCCTCCGGGCTGTGCACCGTCACCGGGGCCTTCCCGCGCTTGTCCGCCACGCGGCGCACCACCAGCGGGCCGCTCCCCGTGCTCATGCACAGCTCGCCCCCGAAGGGGCCCTCCTCGGGCTCGTACCGGGAATCCGTGCGGCCCCGCTTCTCGAAGCCGAACAGCACGCCGCGGATGAACGAGAGCAGCGTGCTCTTGCCCGCCTCGTTCGGCCCGTACAGCAGGTTGAGGCCCGGCTTCAGCTCCAGCTCGTAGCCGGAGAAATGGCCGAAGCCCCGCACCTTCAGCAGGTCGATGCGCAGTCCCCCGCTCACGCCACGTCCTCCTCGTGAAGCTGCTCCACCACCTGCAACCCCGCCTTCTCCACCCACTCCGGCCGGGGAGCCTCCAGCGCGTCCACGCCCAGCCGCCGCAGGCGCTGCCCCAGCGCGCGCAGCTCCACGTCCTCCGCCCACAGCGCGGCCAGCGCCTCCGGTTCCTCCACCAGGGACTCGGCCTCGGCCAGCAGCGTCCCGGTGAAGCCCCCCGACAGGCGCACCGTCTCGAGGTCCACCTCGGCGCGGCTCGCGTCGCGCAGGGACTCCAACAGCACCGGTGGGTGGCGCCGGGAGAGCTGCTCGCGCAGATCCGCTTCGAGCTGGCCGAGCGCCTCCGGCTGGGACAGCTCCCGGTGCAGCGGACCCCGGCCCGTGAGCGTGAGGCGCACCGCGTGGCCGTCCAACTCCTCCGCGCAGCCCGCGTCCACCTGCTCCGTCACCGCGGCCACCAGCGCGTCCAGCGAGCCGAGCCCCGTGAGCGACACCTCCAGCCGGTGCCAGCGCACCCCATCCACCGGGACGAAGCGGCGCCGCGTCCTCCCGTCCTCCACCTCCACCAGCACGCAGCCGCGCGCGCCCGGCTCGTTCACATGCCGCCCCTGCGGATTGCCCGGGTAGACGGCCACGGCCCCACCGGCGAGCGCGTACTCGGCGCGGGTGTGCACATGGCCCAGCGCCCAGTAGTCCAGGCCGCGCGCGCTCAAGTCGTCCACGGTGCAGGGCGCGTAGTTGGCATGGCCCTCCACTCCGCCCAGGTTGGCGTGCAGCAGGCCCACCGTGAAGTCCGGCGCCGTCCGGTGGAAGCGGGCGGACAGGTTCTCTCGCACCTCCACGTCCGGGTAGGAGACTCCCTGCACCCGGCAGAGCAACCGCCCCTCCCGGCGCACCTCCACCTCTTCCCACTCCGGGCCGAACACCTTCACCGTGCCGGGCAGCCCGAGCGCCCCCGTGTCCCCACTCAGCGGGTCATGGTTGCCGTGGACGATGAAGGTGCGAATGCCCGCCGCGTCCAGCCGCTCCAGCTCGCGGCGCAGCACCAGCCGAGCCCGCACCGAGCGGTCCTTCGCGTCGAAGAGGTCCCCCGCCAGCAACAGGAAGGCCACCTGCTCGCGCAGGCACAGGTCCACGATGCGGGAGAAGGCCCGGAAGGTGGCCTGCTGGAAGGTGCCCGCCAGCGCCGAGTCCGCGGAGATGCCACGGAAGGGAGTATCCAGGTGCAGGTCGGCGGCGTGGACGAACTTGAAGCGCATCGTGGGCCCGCACAGTAGCCGTCCCGCCACCCGAGGCCACAAACCACCCCCGGGCGGGCTACACTGGCCCGGCATGTCCCTCCGAGAGCTGTGGATCACCGGCTACCGCTCGGTTCGCGAGCTGCACTTCGCGCTCGCGCCCGTCACGGTGGTGGTGGGCCCCAACGGGTGCGGCAAGACGAACGTCTACCGCGGCCTCCAACTGCTGCTCGCCGCCGCCGAGGGGACGCTCTCGCGCATGTTGGCCGAGGAGGGCGGCATGCCGTCCGTCCTGTGGGCGGGCGCGCGCCAGAAGAACGCCC
>NZ_DASVWK010000183.1:0-17867 GCF_036389735.1 Archangium sp.
GAGCCTCTCGCTGGGGCGGCTGCTCTACGAGCTGGGCCGCTACGACGAGGCGCTCGACCGGTACACGGAGCTTCCGCGCGACAGCGACGCCTTCGTGGAATCGCTCTACGAAATCGCCTGGGTCCACGTGAAGAAGGGGGACTACGAGAAGGCGAAGAACGCCACGGACATCCTCCTGCTGGTGGCCCCCGAGTCCGCCATCGCTCCCGATGCCAGCGTCCTCCAGGGCCACCTCCAGCTCAAGCTGCGGCGCTATGCCGACGCCACCGCCACGTACGAGGGCGTCATCGGCACCTACACGCCGGTGCGCGAGCAACTCGACACGCTGCTGAAGGCGAACAAGGACCCCATCGCGTACTTCGAGGGACTGCTGGCGCGCAACGACCGCACCCTGGATGTCACCACGCTGCTGCCCCCACTGGCACGGCGGTACGCCACCACCCAGGAGGTGGCGACCGCGGTGGGGATGGCCAAGGACCTCGAGGCGAGCCGGCAGGGAGCGGAGGAATCGAAGGCCATCGCGCTGCGCATCCTCCAAGCCCTGGAGGAGCGCGGCCTGGAGGTCTTCCCCGAGTTGCAGGAGGGCTACCTGCGGGCGGAGACGGTGGACAGCGCGCTCGCGCGGGCGGAGCTGCTGCTGGTTCAGCTGGAAGGCGACGTGCTGCGCGAGCGGCTCACGGCCGAGGAGCGCACCTCCCTGGAAGCGCTGCGCCACGAGAGCGGGACCCTTCGCAAGCGGTTCTCCACGCTGCCCGCCAGCCAGGAGGAGCTGGAGGCGCGGAGGGGGCGGATGCAGGACAAGGTGGACGAGCTGGACCGCGAGGCCTACCGGCTGGGCTACGAGCTTCAGAGCATGGACGCCATCGCCACCGCGGTGCGCAAGTGGGTGGACGACACGCGCGAGGAGCGCCAGGGCAATCCCGAGACGGAGAAGGAGTTCCTCACCCAGCTCCACAACGAGGAGCGGACGGTGGAGACGCTCGAGGCCGAGCTGCAACAACTGCGCTCGCGCCTGGCGGACGAGCGCGGCTCCGCCACCAGCTTCGTCTCGGGTGAGGACGTCATCCGCGAGCGGTACCGCGAGACGCTCGCACGTGAGCATGCGCTGTTGGCCGCCGCCGAGGGCCGGCTGTCCGGGGACGACGCGGCGATGGTGGGGCGCACCCACGAAGCGCGCCAGCGGGCCGAGGCCCTGCGCACGCGGGTGGACACGGCCCGACGGGTGCTGCGCGCCCAGGTGGAGCGGCGTGGCAAGGACATCCGGAACAAGGTGCTGGCCGAGCAGCAACTGCTCCAGGGCTACGGCGAGGAGGTGACGGACGTGTCCGGCACGGCACGCCACTCGGTGGGCCGCATCGCCTTCGAGAGCTTCCAGAAGGTGCGCCAGCATTTCTATGACCTCGTCCTCAAGGCGGACGTGGGGCTGGTGGACGTGGCCTTCACCCGCAAGCAGGGCAAGACGACGGAGATCCAGAAGTTGTCCTCGCAAAAGGACCAGGAGCTGCACTCGCTGGAAGCGGAGTTCAAGGAAGTCCTCGAGGATACGAACTAGAGATGCGCCGCGCCCTGCTGCTCACCCTCCTGACGCTGGCCACCGCGCGGGCCTCCGCGCAGGACGTGGCACGCTCGCGCTTCGAGGGCCTGGGCCATACGCCCGAGCAGGAGAAGCTGCTGGAGCAGCTGAGCGAGGCCGTCCAGAGCTACGAGCAGGAGTCGCGCGAGTACCGACGCTCGGTGCAGCGCCTCGTCGAGAAGAAGTACGAGGAGCGGCGCGGCCGGCTGGCGGAGTCGTACGAGAAGGCCATCTCCCAACAGGAGACGCAGGAGCGCCAGGAGCGCCAGGACGCCATCGCCCGCTCCGAGGAGTTCCTCCGGCGCTACCCCGACGAGCCGCGCTACACGCCGGATGTGATGTTCCGTCTGGCGGAGCTCCATTACGAGCGCTCCAGTGACACGCACCTCGTGGCCATGCGCCAGTTCGAGGAGAAGCTGCGCGCCCTGCCCGAGAGCGCCGAGCCCCCCCCCGAGCCGCAGCCGGACTTCCACCCGTCCATCGCCCTCTACCAGCAGCTCCTCGCCCGCTTCCCGGACTACCGGCTCAACGACGGCGCCTTGTACCTGCTGGGCTACTGCCTGGAGAAGCAGAACGCCTTCGAGGAGAGCCGCGCCACCTACCAGCAACTCATCGCCCGCTACCCCACCAGCCGCTTCACCACCGAGGCGTGGGTGCGCATCGGCGAGTACTACTTCGACGCCTACAGCGATCCGGAGGCGCTCGCCAAGGCGGCCGAGGCCTACGAGGCGGCTGTGCGCGACACCTCGCACCCGCTCTACGACAAGGCCCTCTACAAGCTGGGGTGGACGTACTACCGCATGGACCGCTACGACGAGGCGGTCGACCGCTTCATCGCGCTGGTGGACTTCTACGAGGCCCAGCGCGCCGCCCGGGGCGACGAGGCCGGCGGCGGTGACCTGCGCACGGAAGCGCTTCAGTACACGGCCATCTCCTTCGCCGACGAGCAGTGGGGCGGCCTCGACAAGATTCAGGCGTTCTTCGCGAAGCTCGGCTCTCGCCCCTACGAGGCCGAGGTATACCGGCGCCTCGGCGACGTCTACTTCGACCAGACGAACCACGAGGCCGCCATCACCGCCTACCGGCTGGTGCTGGAGAAGCAACCGCTCGCCCCGGACGCGCCCAAGCTCCAGCAGAAGATCGTCCAGGCCTACGAGCGCGACCGCAAACTGACGGAGTCCTCCGCCGAGTCCCAGAAGCTCTCCGCGCTCTACTCGCCTGGCTCCCCGTGGTACCAGCGGTACGAGCGCGAGCCGGACGTGCTCGCGACCGCGAACGACCTGACCGAGAAGAGCCTCTACGCCAGCGCCCTCTACCACCACCAGCAGGCCCTGGTGTTCAAGCAGGAGGGCAGGTTCGACCAGGCCAAGGTGAGCTTCGAGACGGCCGCCACCGCCTACGGCCAGTACCTGGAACGCTTCCCGCGCAGCAAGAACGCCTACGAGATGGAGTTCTACTACTCGGAGTGCCTCTACAACTCGCTCCAGTTCGGCGCGGCGGCCAGGCACTACGAGGTCGTGCGCGACTCGCCCCTCGGCGACAAGTACTTCGCCGAGTCCGCCTTCAGCGCGGTGCTCTCCTTGCAGAAGCAGCTCGAGGTGGACATCAAGGCCGGCACGCTGCCCGCGCGCCCTCTCCTGCGCTCCAGCGAGCGCACCGAGGGCCAGAAGGTCCAGCCCTCACCGCTCTCCGAGCTGGAGACCCGGCTGGTGGCCGCCTCGGACTTCCACTCGGCGAAGCTCCCCACCAGCGAGCGCACCCCCAGCATCGCCTACAAGGCCGCGGAGCTGTACTACGGCCACGACGACTTCCCCGAGGCCCGTCGGCGCTTCGAGGCCCTCGTGCAGGCGTACCCTCGACATGAGGTGGCCCGCTTCGCCACCAACCTCATCGTCGAAACCTTCCTCATCGGCGAGGACTGGAAGAGCGTCGAGGAGGTCAGCGGCAAGCTCGCCGCCAACAAGCAGGTCATCGACCCCTCCAGCGACCTCCACAAGGACCTGGTCCGCTTCAAGCTCGCCGGTCGTTTCAAGCTCGCCGACCAGTTGCTCGCCGAGGGTAGGTACGACGAGGCCGCCGCCAAGTACATCGAGCTCGTCAACGAGGCCCCCCGCCACGAGTTCGCCGACAAGGCCCTCAACAACGCCGCCGTGGCCTACGAGAAGACGCGCCGCTTCGACTCGGCCCTCAAGCTGTACGAGCGCATCTACCGCGAGTACCCCTCCTCGCCCCTGGCCGATGGCGCGCTCTTCCGCGTGGCGGTGAACGCGGAGAACTCGTACGACTTCGACAAGGCGGTGGAGAGCTACCAGAAGCTGGTGAAGGACTACCCCGCCTCGAAGGACCGCGAGGCCGCCCTCTTCAACGCCGCCCGCCTGCTGGAGGGCCAGCAGCGCTACGCCGAGGCCGCCACCGCCTTCCAGCGCTACGCCGACCTCTTCCCCAACGCCGAGGACGCGCCGCGCAACCAGTTCCGCGCCGCCCTCATCCTCGAGAAGCGCGAGGACTGGAGGGGTGAGATTCGCGCCCTGGAGGCCTTCGTGCGCAAGTTCGCCGCCCGGCCCGCCCAGGTGGAGCTGGTGGTGGACGCGAAGCGCCGCATCGGCGACGCGTGGGGGAAGCTCAAGAATGAGCGCGCGGCGCGCCAGTCCTACGAGGCCGCCGCCGACGAGTTCGACCGCCGCAAGCTCCAGCCGGACGCCCAGCCCCTCGCCGCGGACGCCGCCGCCTACAGCCGCTTCCGGCTCGCCGAGGCCGAGCTGCGCGAGTTCGACAAGCTCAAGATTGGTGGCAACGGCAAGGCGCTGGAGCGCAGCTTCACCACCAAGCGCGCCGCGGTGAAGTCCGTCAACGAGGCCTACGCCCGCGTCTTCCCCTACAAGCGCCTGGAGTGGACGCTCGCCGCGCTCTACCGCCGTGGCTACGCCCTGGAGCGCTTCGCCAACACCATCATCGAGACCCCCATCCCTCCGGATGTGAAGCGGCTCGGCGAGGAGGCGGTGGTGGCCTACCAGGACCTGCTCGCGCAGCAGACCGCGACACTCGAGGACGCGGCCGTGGAGAGCTACGCCGCCACCCTCCAGGAGGCGCGCAAGAGCCGCATCTCCAACGAGTGGACCCGCCGCACACTCGAGTCGCTCCACCGTTTCCGGCCCAAGGAGTACCCCGTCCTCAAGGAGCCCAAGGACGCCATCGCCTCGGAGCCGCTCTACCCCGAGGGACTGCTCGGAGGTGGCACGTGAGCGTGCGTCAACTGCTCTTCCCCGGACTCCTGCTGCTCGCCTCGGCCTGCGCCACTCCGGCCCCCAAGGTCGCCGAGAAGGCCGCCCCGCGTGAGAAGGACACGGCCCCCAAGCCGAAGGACCCGAAGGACGATATCGCGTGGACGAACCTCGGCATCGCCCAGGAACGCCTGGGCAGGAATGACGAGGCCGAGCGCTCCTACCGTCAGGCGCTGGAGCTGAAACCCGAGCAGCGGACCGCCTGGGACAACCTCACCCGCCTCCAATGCCGCACCGGCCGCGCCTCCCAGGCCGAGACGCGGTTGCGTGAGCAGCTCCAGGCGAAGCCGGAGGCCATCGCACCGCGCACCGCGCTCGTGCTGGCGCTGCTGTGCCAGAAGAAGCACGACGCGGCCGCCACCGAGGCCAAGCGCGTCCTCAAGACCGACGAGCGCGACGTGCGCGCCATGCAACTGCTCGCCCAGGTGTACTACCGCGAGCGCAAGCTCGAGCTGGCCAAGATGGTGTTGGACAACGCCCGCGCCATCGCCCCGGACGAGGCCGCCACGCACCATGCACTCGGGCTGGTGCAGCTCGCGCTCGGCACGAAGCCCGCCGCCCTGGAGTCCTTCAAGAAGGCCTCCGAGCTCAAGCCCGACTTCGCCGAGGCTCGCAACAACCTCGGCGCCCTGCTCAACGAGGCACAGGACCACGCCGCCGCCGTGCGTGAGCTGGAGGCCGCCGTGCGCGCCGCCCCGGACTTCGTCTCCGCCCGGCTCAACCTCGGCAACGCCTACCGGGGCCAGGGCGACTTCGCCCGCGCCCTCGCCGAGTACCAGCAGGTGCTCCGCCTCGCGCCGGACCTGCCGGACACCTACTTCAACCTCGCCATCCTCCACCTCGACGCCGAGCCCGAGGGCCTGGACTCCATCGTCCGGCTCCAGACCTCCCTCTCCTGGTTCGACCAGTACCGCTCCAAGGGCGGCCGCGACGAGCGCGTGGACGACTACGTGAAGGACGCCAGGAAGGGCATCGAGAAGGAGGAGCGGCGGCGCGAGCGCGAGAAGCGCGACCAGCTCCGCAAGGCCCAGTCACCCACACCCGACGCCCCTGGGGAGACGCCCCCTGCCCTCCCCACCTCCGGCTCGGGTAGAGTGGCCTCGGACAAGAAGTGAGCCTGCCCATGCGCCCTGCCCTCGCCCTCGCCCTCCTGCTCGCCTCCGCGCCCGTCGCCGCGCAGGACAGCGCCTCGTCCGGCGCCGCGCGGCCCAAGGACTCGAAGGAGTCCAACGAGTCCAAGAAGAAGAAGGTCATCCGCCTGGATGCCATCACCGTCGAGGGGCAGATCCAGAAACCGCAGGCCTTCTACATCCTCCAGCGCTCCAACCTGAACTTCGACGAGCTCAGCAGGGCCGAGAGCTTCACGCCCAAGGTCGTCAAGAGCGTGGAGAAGGAACCCTTCTAGTATGGCTTCCACCCAGCAGAGCCGGATCCTCCGCGTCGGCCTCCTCCAGGACGGGCGCATCCTCGAGGAGCGCCACCTGCGCCGGCCCGGGGACTTCACCGTGGGCCGGGACGCGAGGAACTCGCTCGTGCTGCCGCTGTCCGACGACCTGCCGGACAGCGTCCCCGTCTTCGAGTACCGCGCCAACCAGTACAACCTGCTCTTCAACGCGGGCATGAAGGGCCGTGTCCACCTCGGCTCCTCGGACGTGGACTTCCACGCGCTGCGCACCGAGGGCATGGCCCTCCAGCGTGGCGAGCAGTACGTGCTGCCCCTCCAGGAGAGTGCCCGCGGAGTGGTGGAGCTCGACGGCGAGCTGCGCCTCTTCTTCCAGTTCGTCCTCCCCCCGCCCGAGTCCGACAAGCCCGTGCTGCCCCCGGACCTCCAGGGCGGGCTGTGGCGGACCATGGACCGGGTGTTCTTCGGCATCCTGGCCGCCTCGCTGCTGCTGCACTTCTCCGGCGCCGCCCTCATCATCGCCTCCGAGCCTCCGCTGGAGCCCGAGCTGTCCCTGGACGAGCTGCCAGACCGCTTCGCCCGGGTGCTCATCCCCACCCGGCCCGAGGAGCCCAAGCCCCAGGCCGCCGACAACGCCCAGGCCACCGCGGCCACCGAGGAGAAGCCCAAGGCGAGCGACTCGGACGACAAGCCCGCCACGGAAGCCTCCAAGCCCGCCAACGCCCAGGAGGCCGCCGCCCGGCGCGCCGAGGTGGTGAAGAAGGTGGCCGGCAAGGGCCTGCTCAAGATTCTCGGCTCGTCGGGGAGCAACGGCGGGGGCGCGTTCGCGGACGTGCTCGGCGGCAGCACCGGCGGTGGAGACATCGCCCTGGCGCTGGCCGGCGCGGGCGGCGTGGGCGTGGCCACCGAGGCCTCGGTGGGCACCAACGGCCCGCGCGGCGGCGGCACCGGCAACGTGGCCGGCATCGGCGACCTCGGCACCACCGGCGGCGGAAAGGTGGACCTGGGCTCCAAGAAGGAGGTCCAGGTCTCCGGCCGCGTCTCCAGCGCCACCCCCGAGGTGGAGAGCTCGGACGTGGACCGCGAGGCGCTCGCCCGCTACATCAAGGCGCGCCTCAAGGCCATCCAGAACTGCTACGAGAAGGAGCTCAAGCGCAACCCGAGCCTCAAGGGCAAGGTGATGGTGCGCTTCAGCATCCTGCCTTCCGGACGTACCGGGGACATCGAGATCGAAGAGAACACCATGGGCAACGACGCGGTGGCGAGTTGCATCCGCACCGTCATCCGCGGCTGGGTGTTCCCCTTCAAACCAGATGACGAAGTCCCGGTCGCCTACCCGTTCGTCTTCACGCCGGCGGGGTAGACTCCGGCCAGCAACCTGCACTCCGGGGGGTGGGGGGTCATGGAGAAGCTGGCCGTCATTTCATCGTCACCGCTGTTCGAGATGCTCTCCAGCACGGAGCTGTCGCATCTGGCCGAGCTGTCGGAGCAGAGGCGCTATGGCGCCGGGGAGCTCGTCTTCGAGGAGGGCGAGCTGGGCGACAGCCTCTACGTCATCATCCGGGGCGAGGTGGAGGTGCTGCGGCGCGATGGTGGCGGCCAGCCCCGCACCCTCACGGTGCTCACCGCGCCGGACTTCTTCGGGGAGATGAGCCTCATCGACAAGGAATACCGCTCCGCCACGGTGCGCGCCCGCTCGGAGGCGATGCTGCTGCGGCTCACCGCCCAGCAACTGGCCGCCTTCCGCCAGTCCCACCGCGACGGCTTCACCTTCGTGGTCCTCAACATCGCGCGCATCCTGTCGGCCCGGGTGCGCGAGGCCAACGCCCGGCTCACGGCCAGGCAGGCTTGAGCCGTCCTCGCGTTGACACCCCCGCCCCGCCTCTCTAGCGTCGGGGCCGTTGGCCTCGCCCGGGAGTGGAGCACATGCGCTACATCGGAATGCTGGCGGTGGTGCTCGCGAGCGGGCTCGTGGTGGCCCAGCCCGCGGCCCCCCGTCCCGCGCCCGCCGCCCTCACCAGCCTGGAGAAGGCCAGTGACGTGCCGGACGGTCAGAAGCTCGAGCGCAGCACCAAGGCACTCTCCACCATGCGCGAGGTGCTCCGGGACGTGCTGGGCAAGCTGGAGGAGGCCCGGCGCGCCAAGGACGTGGTGAAGCTCAGCTGCGTCAACGAAAAGCTCACGCAGATCAAGGGCTTGCTGCGCATCTCCGAGCAGGCGGACGTGGCGCTCCAGGAGGCCGTGTCCCAGCGGGAGACCACCTCCAGCGAGCACGAGTACACCAAGGTGATGATCGCCCAGCAGAAGGTGACCCAGCTGCGCGCCGAGGCCGAGCAGTGCATCGGGCAGCTCGCCTTCCGCACGGACGAGAACCTCTCGGTGGAGGTGGAGGAGCCCAGGAACCTGCCCGGGGGAGATCCCACCAAGCCGGGGCCGATCGAGGAGACCATCGTCCGCCCCCCGCCCTCCAGTCCCGTCCGTTGATGCTTCCCCGTCCGCCCTCCTGGCTTCCGAGGCGAGCCGGGGACGTTCGTTGCCGAGCAAAATTTCGGGAACCCCTGAAGCGCGTGGTATGACTGCACCCTTCGGGTGTCCGATCGCTTCATGACGCAGCCTGCCAACAATTGGAGGGCCTGGTGCCTGCTGGCCATGGCCACGTTGTGGCCGGGGCTTGGGCATGCCCAGTCCCTGGGCGGCACCGGCGTCCCACGGGGCGGCAACGGCCTGAAGGTGGGCGAGGGTCGGCTGCACCCCACCTTCGACTTCGAGACGCGCTTCGACAGCGCGGCGGGCTACTTCCCGCCCCCGGGCAGCACGGACTCCTCCGTCGTGTCCGACCAGCTCTCCCCGGAGGCCGTGCTGCACATCCGGCCCGGGCTCCAGTTGGAGTTGCCCGGCTCCAAGGTGAACCTGGACCTGCGGGGCTACGCCGACTACGTCCACTACACCGGACTGCTGACGCCCGGCTCGAGCAGCACCTCGCACCTGGAGGGGCTGGCGGACCTCAAGGTCGCCATCAACCGGGGGGCCCCGGTCTCGGTGGAGTTGGGCAACCACTTCGAGCGCTCGGACCGCACGCGCAGCGTGGCGATAGGCGCGGGCGTGCTGTCGCTCTACAACGAGGTGCAGCTGGGGATGCCCCTGCGGCCCGGCGGCGGCGCCATCGAGGTGACGCCTCAGCTGTCCTGGGGCATCGAGCGCTTCAAGCCCTTCGCGGCGCTCTTCCCGGTGGGCTGCTCCGGGCCCGTGTGTGATCCCACCGCGGTGGGCAGCTTCGACTACAACAATCTGCGGGCGAGCCTTCAGGGCCGCTGGCGCTTCCTGCCGAAGACGGCGGTGGTGGTCGACACCCACTTCACCTACCGCAACTACAACCAGGGCGGCACGCCGGACGCGCTGGTGCTGCAGGCCACGGGAGGCCTCGCCGGCCTGGTGTCTCCGAGGATCGCCGTGACGGCCAGGGTGGGCTGGGGCCAGGACTTCGGCGCGGTGGCGGGCGGTGCCCTGCTCGCGCAGCTCGAGGGTACCTACCTGCTGAGCCAGACGGCCACCCTCAAGGCCGGCTACACGCGCACCCTGGAGCCGGTGGGCACCTTCGGACTGTTCCGAGATGATCGTGGCTACCTGGAAGCGCAGGCCCTGCTCGGTGGCCGGCTCACCGTCCGGGGCATGACCGCTTTCGACTACGTGAGCTTCCAGGGACCGCGCCGTGACAGCGTCTTCAAGCTGGACCTGGGCCCCCAGTACCAGTTCCAGCGGTGGCTTTCCGGCGGGGTTGGTTACCTGTACGGGATGCGGTCGTCCAACGAGCCCGGTGCCGGCATCAACTACTCCCGGCACGAAGGGTATGTTCGGATGACCGTGACGTACTGAGACGGCCTCCGTGATGCGCATCCCCTCCCTGCTCGTGCTGTTGCTCGCCTCGCTGACCGCGTGCGGCACCGCCTCGCCCACCGTGAGGGCCGACGCCACCACGGCCGCGGCGACCGAGGCCTCCGCACCCGATGGCTCCGACACCCGCCGCACCCTCGGCCCTGGAGACCTGGTGGACGTGCGCGTGTACCAGGAGCCGGAGCACTCGGGCGTCTGGGCCGTGTCCCCCGAGGGCACCATCGACTACCCGCTGTGCGGGAAGCTCCACCTGGCGGGCCGCACCTCCGGCACCGCCGCGGACGTGCTGCGCGAGTGCCTGGCGCGCTACCTGCGCCACCCGGACGTGTCCGTCGCCATCCGCGAGTACAACTCGAAGAAGGTCTTCGTCTTCGGCGAGGTGCAGAAGCCGGGTACGTTCACCTACGTCGAGGGGATGACCATCATCGAGGCCATTACGATGGCCGGCGGCCTCACCAAGCTGGCCTCGCCCAACGGCACCCACGTGGCGCGGCAGACGGAGGGCCAGCAACAGAAGATCCGCGTCCCGGTGAAGGACATCCGCGACGGCCAGGAGAAGAACTTCTCCCTCCAGCCGGGCGACATCGTCTTCGTGCCGGAGAGCTTCTTCTAGCCGCTCACGAGCGAGGCGCCGGAGGGGTCCAGCCGATGTCGGCGAGGTAGCCCTGGCACTCGGCGATGAGCTCCCGGGCGAGACCGGGCGCGCAGGCGAGGACGTCCCCCTGGCTCAGCTGGAACGGGGAGCCGTCCATGCCCACCATCGTCCCTCCCGCCTCCATCACCAGCAGCGCCCCGGCGGCCATGTCCCAGGGCTTGAGGCTGAATTCGAAGAAGCCATCGAAGCGGCCGGCGGCCACGTAGGCCAGATCCAGCGCGGCGCTGCCCGTGCGGCGCATGCCCTGTGCCCGGACGATGAAGCGGCGCAACAGGCCCACCGGACCCTCGGGCCGCTGGTGCACGTCATAGGGAAAGCCCGTGCACAGCAGGGCGCGCGACAACTCCGTGGCACCCGAGGCCCTCAGGGGCCGGCCGTTGAGCGTGGCCCCCTGCCCTCTCGCGGCGGAGAAGAGCTCATCCAGCATCGGGTTGTAGACGGCACCGGCGAGCAACCCGTCCGGGCCCTCCACCCCCACGCTCACGCAGAAGTGCGGCACCCGGTGCGAGTAGTTGGTGGTGCCGTCCAGCGGATCCACGATCCACCGGAAGCCCGAGCCCTGGGAGGCACCGCTCTCCTCGGCCAGCACCGCGTGGCCCGGGTAGCGCTGGCGGATGAAGCCGAGCACCGCCTCCTCGGCGGCCCGGTCCGCGTCGGTGACCAGGTCGATGCCGCTCTTGTACTCGATGGTGCGCTCACCCAGGAACCGCTCGGCGAGCAACCGGCCGGCGAGCCGGGCTCCCTCCTCGGCGGTACGGCGCAGGGCTGCGGGCGTCTCGTCGGTCATGGTGGTTCCTCCTTCGGCTCCTACTTCGCGGGCTCGGCCAGCAGCAGCTCGATCTCCGACTGGTACTTCGCGAGGAACTCCTCGGTGAAGCCCTCGTGCACGTAGCGCACCATGCCCTTGCGATCGATCAGCACCGTGGTGGGCATGGCGCGGACCCGCAGCACCTTGTCGGCCACCTCGGCGTTGGCGTCGAGGAGGATGGGCAGGCTCACCTTCGTCTCCTGAAGGAAGGTGGGGATGGCGCGGGTGTCCTCGTCCACGTTGAGCGCGTACACCTTGAGGCCCCGCGCGGTGTAGTGCTTCGCGAGATCCTCGTACATCGGCAGCGCGTCGCGGCAGGGCTCGCACCAGGTGGCCCACACGTCGAGCAGCACCACGTGGCCCCGGTCCGTGGCGATGGCGTGGGGCTCGCCGCCGGGGTAGCGCTTGACGGTGAACTGGAGCGGCGTGGGCTCGTCGGACACCAGGGCACCCGGGGCCGAGGACGGAGCCACGGGCCCGGTGAGCGCCGGCATCCGCTGCTGCTGCGCGCAGCCGGAGAGGACGAGCGTGGCCAGGGTGAGCAGGGACAGACGCATGCTCACTTCTCTCCCAGACGGGCGCGCAGCGCCGTGAGCAGCTTCTCGATGAAGCCTCCGAAGGCGCCGTTGCTCATGACGAGCAGCACGTCTCCGGACTTCGCCTCGCGCGCGACCCGCTCGACGAGCGAGGGCACGTCCGCGGCATGGTCCGCTTCGATGCCCTGCTTCTTCAGATCCTCGCAGACGCGGGGCACGTCCAGCTCCTCGCCGGTGGGCACCTTGTCGTGGCGCTCGGGCACCTTGAGGCTGGCGCGCGAGGCCCCGGTGAAGGAGTTCGCGTAGTCCTCCTGGTGGATGTTGCGCCGGCTGGTGTTGGAGCGCGGCTCGAAGATGGCCCACAGCCGGCGATCCGGGTAGCGGTGGCGGATGGCGGCGATCGTCTCCCGCACCGCCGTGGGGTGGTGCGCGAAGTCGTCCACCACGAGGATGCCGCCCACCTCCGCGCGCACCTCCTGGCGGCGCTTCACCCCCTGGAAGGTGGCGAGCCCCTGGGCGATCTCCTCGAAGGAGAGGCCCAGCCCACGCGCCGCGCCAATGACGGCCAGCGTGTTCTCCACGTTGTGCAGCCCGGAGAGCGGCAGCAGCACCTCGCCCAGGACGGTGCCGCGCTCGATCACCTCGAAGCGGGCGCCCTCGGGGCCGAAGCGCACGTTGCGCGGGAGGTAGTCGGCCTGGGCGCCCTCCTTGGCCACGTAGGTGACGACCTGGCCCGGACATGCCTGCGCGAGCTTCACCGCGTTGGGGTACGCGGCGCACACCACGAGCCGACCGTCCTTCGGAATCAACCGGACGAACTTGTCGAAGGTGGCCTCGTAGTGGGGCAGGTCGCGGAAGATGTCCGCGTGGTCGAACTCCACGCTGGTGAGAATGGCCGTCTTCGGCCGGTAGTGGAGGAACTTGGAGCCCTTGTCCCAGTAGGCCGTGTCGTACTCGTCGCCCTCGACGACGAAGTGCGCGCCCTTGCCCACCCGGTAGTTGCCCGAGTAGTTCTGCGTGACACCGCCCACGAGGAAGGACGGGTCCCTCCCCGCCGCCACGAGGACGTGGGCCATGATCGAGGACGTGGTCGTCTTGCCGTGGGTGCCGGCCACCACCACCGAGTGGGAGCGGTCGAGGAAGAGCGAGCCCAGCGCGGCCGGGAAGCTCATCTGGGGGATGCGGCGCTCGCGGACGGCGGTGGCCTCGGGGTTCACCCGGCGGATGACGTTGCCGATGATGACGAGGTCCGGCTTCGCCGTGTCGAGGTTCTGCGGACTGTAGGGGGTGAGCGCCTGGATGCCCCAGTTGCGGAGCATGTCGCTCATGGGTGGGTAGACGTTCTCGTCGCTGCCGGTGACTTCGTAGCCGGCGGCCTTGAGCATGCCGGCGAACGAGCCCATGCCGGTGCCGGCCACGCCGACGAGGTGGATGCGGCGCACGGCGCCGGGGGAGATGGTTTCGAGGACGTTGCCGTTGTCGTCAGCCATGGCTCTTGGGGGTGAGGTCGGTGAGACCGAGTGCCTCCACGACGAGGTCGTGGAAGACGGGACGGAATTCGCGGATGCGCAGCTCCTTGCGGCCGTGCGCCACGCGGTTGGTGACGAGCGCCACCACGAGGGAGCGACGCAGGTCCACCCAGAGGCTGGTGCCGGTGAAGCCCAGGTGGCCCACCGCGCCCGGAGGGGTGTCGCCCATGAAGTGGCCCGCGCTGGACAGGCCCTCGGAGGGCGAGTCGAAGCCCATGGAGCGGGTGCTGCCCTCCACGAGCGGATCGTTGGCCAGTGCGCGGAACCAGAGGGGGGCGGGGGCGAGGCTCGGGGCTCCCGCGCACCCGGCGAGGATGGCCTGGCCGAAGCGGGCCACATCCACCGCGGTGCCGAAAAGGCCCGCGTGGCCGCTCACGCCGTCCATCACCCAGCAGTTGTCGTCATCCACCTCGCCGGGCACGGCGGGGCGGGAGGGAAGTTCGCCCCACATCGTCTCCTGGCCTGGAGCGGGCTCTCGGGGACGGGTGGCACCGGTGGGCGCGACCTTGCCATCGGTGGGGAAGTCGGTGAGGCGGTGGAAGCGCGCGGACAGGCCGAGCGGCTCTGCGACGTGACGCGAGAAGAGGACATCCAGCGGCGCCCCACCCGCGCGGGCGAGGATCTCACCCAGGAGGATGAAGCCCACGTCGCTGTAGGCGGTGCGGGTGCGCATCGGGGCGGTGAGCGGGGTGCGCGCGGCGGCCTGGAGAACCTCCTCCCGGACGCGAGCGCGGGTGGCCGAGGGACAGCCGGGGTCGAGGAGCTCGGGGGTGGAGGTGAGCGCCTCGGCGAAGAAGGGCACGAAGGGCGGCAGGCCGGAGCGGTGGTAGAGCAGGTCCGCCACGGTGACACCGGCCTCCCCCACGGGCGAGCCCGGAAAGTAGCGGGCCACTGGAGTCTCGGGCCCCACCTTCCCCTCCGTCCAGAAGCGCAGGAAGAGGGCGGTGGTGCAGAGCACCTTGGTGACGGAGGCCAGGTCGAAGCGGGTGTCCCCGGTGACGTTGCCGACCACCCCCCCGAAGACCTGGACCCCCCCGTGCAGCACCACCGCCTGGGCAGCCGGGAAGATGCCGAGCGTGACGGCCTCCTCGAGGACACTCTGGAGATTGGCGATGGGGTGACTGCTCATGCCTGCACCGCTCCTTCCAGGAAGGTGAGGCGGGCGGCGCTGGCATCCAACCGCACATGCGTGCCGAGGGCGACGGGGTAGTTGGGGATGTCGTGGCCGATGGGGAAGCCGGCCGCGCAAGGCAGGCCGGTCTCCTCGGCGAGCGAGCGCAGGACATCCGCGCTCCCATAGGGGGCGTTCCGCTCGTCGCAGTCGGTGAAGTCGCCGAGCACGAGGCCCCGAACGCGCTCGAAGACGCCCGCGAGCATCAGGTGGGTCCAGATGCGGTCGAGCCGGTAGGGGCGCTCGCCCACGTCCTCCAGGAGGAGGATGGCTCCATCGAGCGGCGGCATGTAGGGGGTGCCCAGCAGCCGGGAGAGGACGGAGAGGTTGCCCCCGAGGAGCGGCCCCTCGACGACGCCGGGGACGAAGGTGGCCTTGCCCTGGAGGGGCGGAGGGGCCTCGGGGGATTCGAGGAGCCGGAAGAGGTACTCCTGGACCTCGGGAGGCTGCTTGCCCAGGTGGGTGAGGACGGGCCCGTGGATGGTGACGCGTCCGAGCCCCAGGAGCGGCAGGTGGAGGGCGGTGATGTCCGAGAAGCCGACGAGCGCGGTGGGAGCCATCTCGGCGAGCGGCAGCGACGGGAGCAGGCGCATGACGCCGTAGCCGCCGCGGGCGCAGAAGACGGCGCGGGCGTCGCGGTCGGTGAGAGCCCGGGCGAGCTCCTCGCCCCGGCGGGCATCCGTGCCGGCGAGGTAGCGCCAGTTCTCATACAGGTCGGGCCGGAAGACGGGCGAGTAGCGCTGTCCGATGACGCCGAGACCGACCTCGAAGCTGGGACGGTCGAAGGGGCCGGCGGGGGCGACGACATGGACGGTGTCGCGGAGACGCAGCGGGAGGGGCTTGAGCCAACGCACGGGCGCCTTCATAGCACCGGGGGCGCGGGTGTCCCCGTGCTTCGAGCACCTGTGTCGGAGTGACAACCTCTCGCCTGCCCCCTATCCGTCCCTCCTCTCCAACACGGCGGCGAAGAACCCATCGGTCCCGTGCAGGTGCGGAGCACAGAAAAAGAACCCGTCCCGGACACACGAGGGGTCCAACCACCCCGCCCCGGGGGCAAGGGACCGGAACTCAGGAGCCTCGCGCAGGAACCCGAGGACCACCTCCTCGTTCTCGGCGCGGTTCACGGTGCAGGTCGCATAGACGAGCCGCCCGCCAGGGCGCACGAGCCGGCCCGCGCGGGCGAGGATGTCACGCTGGACCCGAGGCAGCTCGAGCAGGGTGGCGGGGTCGATGCGGAACCGCAGGTCGGGCCCGCGCCGCAGAGAACCCAGCTCCGAGCAAGGGGCATCCACGAGCACCCAGTCGGCGAGCACCCCCTCGGGAGGGGCCCGGAGCACCTGGACATGGGAGAGCCCCGCGCGGGCGCACCGTTGGAGGAGCCGGTCGAGCCGCTCGGCATCCGGGTCATAGGCAAGGAGCCGCCCCCGGTCCTCCATGGCGGCGCCGAGCTGGAGCGTCTTGCCGCCAGCCCCGGCGCACAGGTCGAGCACGGTCTCCCCGGGCCGCGCCTCGACGAGGAGGCCGAGGAGCTGACTGCCCTCGTCCTGCACCTCGAAGAGGCCCTCGCGCAGGGAGGCGAGCCCGTAGAGGTTGGGCTTGGGCCCCACGACGTGGAGCGCGAAGGGGCTGAGCGCACCGGGACGGGTCTCGACGCCCTCGGTGCGCAGCCGCTCCGCCAGAGCTTCACGGGTGGTACGGAGCGTATTCACCCGGAGCGTGATGGGGCCAGGGACATTGAGGTGGGCACAGAAGTCCTCGGCGGCGGGACCGAGCTCACGGGTGAAGTGGTCGGCGAGCCAGTCCGGCAGGGAGTACCGGAGGGCGAGCGACGGGGGTTCCCCCGCGACGAGGGGGGGCGGGATCCCGAGACCCACGAGCCGGGCGGCGTCCTCGGCCGGGAGCCCGACGAGCCGCTGGAGGAGGACGTAGAGCAGCGCGGGCGCGGGCGCCTCCGGGAGGCCCAGGTGGAAGCCGAGCCGGCGCCGCCACAGGCCGACGTTGAAGACGGCCTCGGCGAGGACCTGGCGCTGCTCGCGGGAGAGTTGCCGGTGCGCACGCAGGGTGCGGTCCAGCACCCGCTCCGCGGAAACTCCGGAGAGGACCTGCGAGAGGGCCTCGGTGGTGAGGGGCGCGATTCCTTCGAGTGCCGACCAGGGAACCGGGCGAAGTCGTGCAAGCGGGTCAAAACAGGTTGTTGACAGGACCGACTCCGTTCTTTAGAAAGCACCTCGTTGTCGCGGCGGTTCACCAACGGCCGACGCGCAGCGGACATATTCCCCGATAGCTCAGCCGGTAGAGCGGGTGACTGTTAATCACTAGGTCCGAGGTTCGAGTCCTCGTCGGGGAGCAAGATTCACCAGTAATTTCAGGGTCTTGGGCGAAAGTCCAAGGCCCTTTTCTTTTGCCCTCCCCTGCCCGTGGGCAAAATACGGGCAACTCCCCGGACGTTCTCTCCAATGGAGGGCGCGGGCGCATGGGTGAGAGCACGGGCAAGAGCCAGGACTACGCGGAGACGTGGGAGGGTGGGTTCATCCGCCACGACTCCAGGGGTCGCAAGGTCTACGTCATCCGCCGGATGATCAACGGGCGGAACTACAAGGTCAGCACGCGGGCAACCACGCTCCGAGCGGCCATGGAACAGCTCAAGCGGTTCGAGACCGACCCGGAGCACTACAACCCGGCGGGCTCGTCCCACGAGGCGTCCATCTACCTCGACGCGCCGCTCGCGGCTGAATTCCTCGCCTACTCGCGCGACGTGGACAAGAACAGCCCCACCTGGGTGAAGAAGCAGCAGGGCTACCTCGCGTGGTGGGCCGACCAGCTCAAGGGCCGGGACCTGCGGAAGCTCACGCTCCTCGATGACATCCTCCCTGCCCTGGAGGGGGCGAAGGCCCGGGGTCATCGGATCGCGGTCCTCAAGCGCGTCTACTCCTGGTTGCGCAAGGTGAAGCACGTCCTCTCGGTGGCCGAGGATCCGACCTTCGGGCGGCTCACCGTGCCCCAGGCCCGGCCCGAGCAGTG